>JBDTEH010000273.1:0-10579 GCA_039922635.1 Kofleriaceae bacterium
CCGGCGGCCACCGCGGCCGCCGCGACCCCGCCGCCCACGCGCGGCAAGCAGCGTCATCATCACGCCGCCGCGCAGCACGCGACCCGGCGGCTCGCGATGGCGCAGAGCGCGCGGCACGGCCACCGCAACGACGGCGTCGCCGCGCTCGCGGCGCTCGGACCGGCGAAGCACGACGGCACGCCCGGCGCGTCCGGCGCGCCCGGCACGTTGTCGATCACGACCTCGGTGCCGTGCGCGATCCTGATCGACGGCGCGAACACCGGCAAGACCAGCCCGACCAGGCTCTCGGTGCCCGCCGGGCATCACAGCGTGCGCCTGATCGCCGCGACGGAGCACATCAACAAGCAGGTCAGCGTCGACATCACGGCGAAGAAGACGACCCGGCTCAATCAGACGTTCTGATATAGATGCCGCGATGAGGCTCGCGGCGCTGGGCTGGTCCTGGTCGCGGCGTGTGGCGATAACGACGCGATCACCGCGGTGCCACGGGTCTCTGGCGCGGCGCCGGGACCGCTACGGTCGAGCCGTAGCGCCGCTGCCGCCGCGATCGTTCAAGCGTTGCGCGCGCAGCTGCTCGCGGCGTGCCTCCATGCCGGCCTGGAGCTCGTCGGCCGAGATGTCGCCATCGTGGTTCGTATCGAGCGCCGCGGGGTCGTCGAACTTCATCCGGCCTTTGGAGTTGGCGAGCTCGTCGGGGGTCAGCTTGCCGTCGCCGTTGGTATCGAAGCGCTGGCGGATCCGCTCGCTGCGCTCCTTCATCGCGGCGGCGCGCTCTTCGTCGCTGATCTTGCCGTCGCCGTCCTTGTCCATGCGCGCCATCCGGCCACCCAGGTGCCCCCACGCGTGATCGCCGGGGGGCAGCTCCGGGCGATCCGAGCCCTCCGCCATCGGCGCGGGCGCAGGCGGCAGCTCCGGGGCGGGCCGCGCGCTGCGCACGGTCGGCGTCGGCGCCGGATCGGCGGGCGCCGGCTTGGGCTGCGAGTCGGTGGTCTTGCAGGCGCCGAACGCTAGACCCGCGGCGAGGAGCAACCAGGCAGTGCGCTTCATTCCGAGAGCCTAACCATATCTAACTATATCCGCGCGGACATGCAGGCGCCGTTCACACATCGACACGAGACCACCGGCTAAACGCCGCAAACGTCGAGGAACGCGAGCGGTTCGGGCCCCAGCTCGACCGCCGCGCTCGCCAGATCGAGGCGCATGTGCTCCGCGCTCGTCGTGCCGGTGAGAGGGAGCATGCCCCGCTGGCGCGCGAACGCGAACACGAGCTGGGCGGTCGTGAGGCCGAGCCCCTGCGCGAGCGCGCGGACCTCGCGGTGGTGCTGGACGATGTCGCGGTTCGCGGTGAGCAGCGAAAACGCCTGGTAGACGATGCCGTGGCGCGCGCACACCGCGCGGACGTCGCGATCCCAGCCGGTGGTCGCGTAGCAGCGGTTCTGGACGAACGCGGGCGGCACGCGCGCGAGCGCGACCAGCTCCTCGAGCTGGCGCAGGCTGACGTTGCTGATGCCGACCAGCGCGACCGGCAGCGCCTCGATCGCACGCCACGCCTCGACATCCTCGGGCGCGAGCCGATCGCGCAGGCTGGGGCCGTGCAGCACGTAGCTATCGATCTTGCCGAGGTGCACGAGCGAGCTCGCATACGACTGCGCGACCTGCGTCGCGATCGGCGCGAGCTCGTCGTAGGGCAGCCGATCGTCTTGGCCGGCCCGGTGGGTGAACTTGGTCTGGATGAACAGCTGATCGCGTGGCACCGCGCCGAGGCCCGCGCCGACCGCTGCTTCGCAGTAGTGCTTGCGCTGGTTCGCGGTATCGATCGCGCGAAAGCCCTCGCGCAGCGCGAGCTCGACGAGGCCCTGCGTGCGGCTCTCCTTCCACGCGGTGCCGTACACGAGCTCGGGGACGGCGATGCCGCGGATCTGCACGCCGCGATCATGTCACGACGTGGCCGCCACTACGACGCCCTGCCCGGACGCGCGACAGTCGCAACGACGTCGGGCTGCGCGACGGTGTCACCCTCGCGGAGCGGCACGAGCAGCGGCCGCGAGACCTTGCCGAACACGGTCCCCGGTTCAGCCGGCTGCGCGCCGTCCGCATCGACGGTCGCGGCGTCGGGCGCGCTGCGGGTGGCCGACTTGAGCTGCTTCCACCACGCGGTCGCCATCGCCTTGGTCCACGCGTGCTCGGGCGGGATCTCGATCGCGAGCAGCGCCTCGGCCAGGGCACGCGCGTCGTGCGGCCGCCGCGCCGGTTCCTTCGCGAGGCATTGCACGACCAGCTGCGCGAGCCCGGCCGGCAGCCAACCGCTCACCCGGAGCTCGGGGATCGGCTCGGTGACGTGCATCCGGATCAGGTCGTCGCCGGTGGCATCCGGGTAGACCTCCGCGCCGGTCAACAACCACCAGGCGACGCAGCCGAGCGCGTAGAGGTCGCCGCGCGCGTCGAGCTTCGCGCCGATCGCCTGCTCGGGCGGGATATACCCCGGCGTCCCGATCACCGCTCCGTCGACCGTGAGGCGCTCGCCACCCGGATCGCCGAGCGCGACGATCGCGACGATCGGCTGTTCCAGCACCTCGCCAACGTTGTGGGCGATGCCGAAATCGAGCAGCTTCACGATATCGACCTCGTCCGCCGCACGCGACAGGAACAGGTTGGCCGGCTTGATATCGCGGTGCAACAGTCCGGCATCGTGGGCCTCGGCGAGCGACGCGCACGCCTGCACGAGGATCGCGATCACCCGCGCGGCCGGCTGCGGGCCGTGGTCGCGCACGAGCTGGGAGAGATCGAGCCCGTCGAGCAACTCCATCACGAAGAAGAACGAGCCATCGTCGGCGACGCCGTAGTCGTAGAGCTCGATCGTGTGGCGCGAGCGTAGCGATGCGACGGTCTGCGCCTCGCGCTTGAAGCGCTCGCGGATCAGGGTGGCGTGCTTCGGATCGGCGAGCACCTCGTGGCGGACCAGCTTGATCGCGGCCTGCCGCGCGAGCAGCTGATGCTCGGCTCGCCACACCTCGCCCATGCCGCCGGCGCCGAGCCTGGACACCAACCGGTAGCTGCCGAGCTGCTGCGCCCGCTCGCGCGCCGACTTCGCCTCGGCGCGCGCCGCGAGCACCGTGCGCTGCATCCGCACCAGGTTCCACGCGAACATCAGCGCGACCCCGAGCGCGATGAACAGCGCCGCCGCCGAGGCGATGATCGCCTGGCGGCCGAGCCGTTGCGTCGCACCGAACAGCACGTGCTCCGGAACCAGGGTCGCGAGCTGCCAATCGACCGGCGCGGTCGTCCCCGCGCGCTTGGAGCCGAGATGGGTCGTCGACGCGAAGTAGCGATCGTCGGGCGCGTCGAACTCGAAGAACCGCTGCTCGCTCGGCTGGGTCTTCGCGAACTTCGCGAACAAGGCGTCGAGCCGCGGATCGCCGTAGTCGCGATACTGGAGCAGCCGGTGCTCGGCGATCGCCGCCTTCGGCACGGGGACCGCCGGATACGCGAGCATCGTGCCGTCGGGCGTGAACACGACGGTGCGCGCGCCCTGGATCGGCGACTCGCCGATCGAGCTCGACAAGCTCTCGACGTCGAAGTCGATCGTGAGGACCGCGACGAGGCCCTGATCATCGTAGACCGGCTCGGTCACGGTCAGCCCGGTCTTGTGCGAGGTCGAGAACGTGTGCGGCGGCAGCCACACCCGGTGCTTCGCCGCGACCGCGGTCAGGTAGTGCGGACGCGTGCGCACGTCGTAGTGCGTGGTCTCGGTGCCGACCTCGTGCAGGCCGGCCGGCGGATCGAACGCGTAGTTCGTGCGCTCGGTGCCGGCATCGGTGACCCGGCTCTCCGCGACCCGCACCTCGGCGCCTTCCTTGTACGTGCTCCACAACACGCCGATCGGGAACGCGATGCTCGTGTTGTAGATGCCGGGCCGGCCGACGACGAGGTCGTGCAGGCGCTGCATCGCATCGGGCGTGGCGAGCGCGGGCTCGGCGAGCAGCCGCAACCCCGCGAGCACCGGATCGGCCTGATCGAGCGTGAAGTCGACATCGCGCTGGACCTGCACGGCCTGGGTGATCAGCTGGCGCCGCACGAGGTTCTCGGCCGAGTCGCGCGTCGCCTTGCGGCCCAGCATCAGCACGACCACGCCGACCGCGACGACCAGCAACGGCAGGATCACCAGGACGCTCGCGGGCGACGCGATCCACCGGCCGAACCGATCGCGCGACCGGTCTCCCAGCGTGCTGGTGTCCCCCACGGCTCGAGCTTACTACGCTCGGGCGCGCGGCTTGCTCCCCCGAGCTGGATGCCCGACTCGGCCCGACGTCGGTCGCGTCAGGCGTCGATCACGCAGTCGCGCGTCGCGTGGGCTTGGCACGCCAGGATGAGCCCCTTGGCCCGGTCCTGCTGGGTCAGCGCATCCTGCACCTCCATGCGGACCTTCCCCGACACCAGGCGGGTCTTGCACTGGCCGCAGATCCCGCTGCGGCACTCGAACGGGATGGCGACGCCCGCCTCCTCGGCGACCTCGAGGATCGACTGCGCTGCGGGCTGCTCGGCGGCGACGCCGGACTTCTGGAAGCTGAGGCTCGGCACGACCCCGTCGGGCAGCGCCTGATCGACCTCCGCCAGCTCGGGTGTCATCTCGATCGGTGGCGTCGAGATGAATGCCTCCTGGTGGATGTCGGCATCGGCGACGCCGATGCCGACCAGCAGCGCGCGCATCGCGGTCATCATCGGGTCGGGACCACACAGCATCACCCGGCGGCGCCGGCCGCTCGAGCCCTGCGCGAGGTCCGGAATCGCCGCGGAGAGCAGCTCCTTCGTGATCTGGCCGCGGGCGCCGGTCCACGCACCGTCCGGATCGTTGGTCAGCGTGACGTGCAGGTGGAGGTTCGGGTGACGGACCTGGAGGTCCGCGAGCTCGTGCGCGAACACGACATCGGCCTGGGTCCGTACGCTGAACACGAGGTACATCGCGCCGGGCCAGCCGCGATCGGTCAGGCTGCGCACCACCGCCATCATCGGCGTGATGCCGATGCCGCCGGCGATCAGCACGACCTCGTCGGCCTCGTGTCCTGCGAAGTAGAACTTGCCGGCCGGCGCCGAGACCTGGACGAGCTGGCCCTCCTGCCACGTGTCGTGGAGGTGCTTCGAACCATAGCCGTGGCTGGCACGCTTGACCGAGATCTCGCAGTACGCGTTGCGGGTCGGCGACGACGCGATCGTGTACGAGCGGTTGACCCGCTTGCCGTCGATCGTCAGCTTGAGGTTGATGTACTGGCCGGCGGTGTGCTCGAACGGCAAGCGGCCGCCGTCGGGGCGGACGAACCGGAACGTCTTGACGTCGGGCGTCTCCTGGAAGATCCGCGCGATCCGCAACGTCCCCGACCAGAACGCTTTCGATTTCGGCGCGGCGGACTTCGCGACCGCGAGCCTGTCGTGGGCGGTCCGGAGCTCGCGGCGCAGATCGAGCTCCTTCGCGATGAAGCGATACGCGAGCAACACGCCGATCGCGATCAGGTACGCCTCCGGCTGGCGCTTGTCGGACTTCGCCTGCAGGTAGTAGTGATAGCCGCCGGCGGCGACCGCGAGGTACGTCAGCCGGTGCAGCTGCTTCCAGCGCTTCGCGCCGAGCCGGCTCACCATCGCGTCGGTCGAGGTCAGCGCGAGCGGCGTCAACACCACCAGCGCGCCGAACCCGTACCACAGGTACTCGCGATCGATGATCTCCGTCGCCGTCGACGAGATGCTGCCGCCGCGGTCCCACCAGAAGAACATCAAGAAGTGAGTGAGGAGGTAGAGAAAGCCGATCACGCCGAGGTTGCGGCGGACCGAGATCAACAGGTTCCACCCGGTGAGCCGGCGCAGCGGGGTCACGAGCAGCGCGAGCACGAGCAACGTCAAGCCGACCAGGCCGGTGGTCTTGATCGCGAAGTTGACCTCGTTGACCCCGAGCTGGTGGTGATAGCCGTCCCACGCGAGCAGCGCGAGCGGCACGAACGCGTTGACGATCACGAGCCACTTCGCGTAGCGCGCGTCGAGGAACCTAGAACTCGACATCGAGGTCCATCCCCCGATAGAGCGACGCGACCTGATCCGCGTAGCCATTGAACGGCAGGGTCTGGCGCCGGCCCGCCTCGCCGATCCGCTGCTCCGTGGCCTGACTCCAGCGCGGATGATCGTGCATCGGATTGACGTTCGCGTAGAAGCCGTACTCCTTCGGCGCGTACAGGTTCCACGTCGACGGTGGGCGCGCCTCGACGAGCGTGACCTTGACGATCGACTTGATGCCCTTGAAGCCGTACTTCCAGGGCACCACGAGCTTGACCGGCGCACCGTCTTGCGGCGGCAACTCCTCGCCGTACAGCCCGGTCGCGAACAGCGCGAGCGGATGCATCGCCTCGTCGAGTCGTAGCCCCTCGACGTACGGCCACTTCAACACGCCGGTCTTCTGGTTCGGCATCCGCGCCGGGTCGTACAGCGTCTCGAACGCCACGTACTTCGCGCTGCCCTGCGGCGCGACGGCGTTCACCAGCTTCGCCACCGAGAACCCGGCCCACGGCACGACCATCGACCACGCCTCGACGCAGCGATGGCGATAGACCCGCTCCTCGGTCGGCGCGAGCTTGCGAAACGCATCGAGATCGAAGGTCCGCGGCTTGTTGCACAGCCCCCCGACCTCGATCTTCCAGCCCTCGGTCTTGAAGTTCTTCGCCGCGGCCGCGACGCCGTCCTTGTTGGTCGAGAACTCGTAGAAGTTGTTGTAGTTGAGGATCGAGGCACGTGGCGTGAGCGTCTCGCCGTCGACCCACGTCGCAGGCGAGTGCTCGGGCTTGACGAGGCCGGGGATCGGCGTGCCCTCGGTCGTGTCGAGGTCGACACCGTTGAGCCGGCGATACACCAGCGCCGTGCCCGCCGCGCCGGTCACGAGCACGCCCGCGCGCAGCAGGTTACGGCGATTGAAGTACACCTCGCGCGGGGTGATCTCGCCGTCGACTGGGTCCACCATGATCTCCTGTACGTGCCTACGGTCGCCGCGCGGACCGGTTACTCAGAACACGAACGGATACACGAACGAGCCGCCTTTCGCGGTCTTGAGGAACGTCGCGTCGCGTAACGCCTCGGCGACACAGGCCCCGAGGTCGGGCGAGGGGGCATCCGCCACGGTCGCGGTCTTGACGGCGCCATCCGGGCCCACGGTCATCGCGATCTTGACGGTGCCCTTCGCAGCGAACCTCTCGCCGCACCCGATCACGCGCGGCTTGACCCCCTCGATGCCTTGCCTGACCGCGACCTTGTCGAGCGCCTCGGTCTGGCCCGGGAACTCGGGCTGGAAGCCAGAACCGGTCGGCTTGTAGCGCGCGCAGCACGGCCGCGCGTACTTCTCGAGCACGCACGAGACCTCGTCGCAGCTCGGATCCTCGGGTGCCACTGCGGCCGAGCCCGCCGTGGTCGAGCCCGCCGTGGTCGAGCCGCTGCCGCTCGCTGCCACGACCGCCACATGCGTCGGGTGAGCTGGATGCTTGGCCGCCGCGTTCGCGTGCACGGTGGTGGTGCTTCCGGTGGCGCTTCCGGTGGCGCTTCCGGTCTCCGGGATATCGATGTCGATCTCGGGGATCGCGGCGTCGGGCTCCGGTTCGACGAGCGCCACGGCATCGATCGGCGGGTCGGCCTGGGCCACGACGGCCACGGACGCGTCGGAGCTCGCGATCTTCGTGCGCTCGGGCGTCGCGAAGAAGAAATGCACGAACGCGACGCCCGCCGCCGCGGCGAGCACCGCCGCGACTCCCCACTTCGCGATCGCCTTGCCCGTCGAGCCGGTGCGCACCGGGTAGACGAACTTGCCGCGAGGGAGATCGTTGATCGAGTCGCGTGGCGGTGGTGGTTCGGTCGGCGTGCGCGCGGCGCGCGCCTCGGGGGCCTTCCTGTCGGGGACCTTGAGCACCGGCGGCTCGGTCGGCGCGCGCGGCTTCGGCAGCGGAGGCGGCTCGGTCTTGGGCCGCGTGCGCTTGACGACGACCGCCTCGTCGGGTGCGGGCTTGTTCGCGTGGATGGTCGCGACCTCGTCGTCGGGCGCCCCCGCGGACGCCCTCGCGGCCGGCGGCTCCTCGCGGACGAGGTCCGCGTCGAGCTCGGCGATATCGCTCGTCGGGATCCGCGCGGGCCGGGCCGCGACGCTCGGCGTGGGCGTGGCTCGCGCCGCGATCTTCGCGGGCAGCTTCGGGACCGGATCGGTGTCGAGGTCGTCGGCGCCCTTGGCGAGGTCCGCGAGCGAGACGACGTGTCCGGCCGGCGGGGTCTTCTTTTGCAGCGCGGGCGGTACGTGCCCTTTCGGCCGTTCGGTGGCCTTGGCGGCGCGCTTGTCGGTCGGCTTGTCGGTCGGCTTGTCGGTCGGCTTGTCGATCGGCTTGGCGACCGGCGGCAGCTCTCCGGTGACCTCTTCGGGCACCGGAGCGGCCACCTCCTCGGGCGGCTTCGGCACCGGCTTCGGCAGCGCCGGGATCTGGATCGTCGCTGGCTTGCGATGGAGCACCGGCTGGACCACCTTGGCGCGCGCGAGCGGCTGCGGCGGTGCGGCGCCGGTGATGTCGGTGGTGTCGCCGACCTCGTCGCGATCCTCGTCGGCGCCGGGCGGCACCCTGGGCAACAGCGTGCGGATATCGATCGCCGGCCGGGTCACCGCGTCGTTCGATTCGCTCTTGCGGATCGTGCGCTCGAGCTCGTTGCGATCGATCTGGCGCGTGACGTCGGGCGGTGCCTCCTTGCGGATCACGTGCGGACCGGTCTTGCTCGGCCGCACCGCCGGCATCCGCGCCGAGATCCCCGGCCCCGACTCGGTCTTCTCGGCCTCGATCTTTTGCGGCACCGCATCGGCCTTGGCCGGCGCGACGACTCGCGGGGCGGCCGCGCGCGCGAGCTCGACCAGCGGTGCCAGGCGTGGGATCTGCTGGACCAGGTTCTTCGGCGTGGTCGCCGGATCGAGCTGCGGCAAGATCAGCTTGTTCATCGCCTCGATCACCGCGCCCTTGACCGCCGGCAACACGAACACGATCGTGCTCGTGCACTGCGCCGCCTCGGCGTTCGAGAGCATCGCGGAGGCGCCGATCTCCTGGAACGCGAGCCAGCGGAACAGGTCGGTGAAGCCCGGCACCGGCTGGGTGACGAGCGGACGCAACGCGTTCGCGGCCGCGGTGCTCTCGGTCACGCCGGTCGCGATCACGACATCGACGTCGGGATCGCCGATGAAGCCCTCGAGCTTCGCGCGGATCAGCTCCTCGACATCCGCGACGATCTCGCGACCGACCACGACGAGCCCGTTCGCCTCGGCGCGCTCCGTGATCGAGTCCGCGATCGAGACATCCGCGCTAGCGGGGTCCGTCGCGATCACGAGCTCTGCGATGTGGACGCGAAGCGCTGCCACTTGCCCGATGTTAACCCATGCGCCGACCGGAGTTAGGTCGGCCGCCGTGGTTTACAGGACGCGGCGCACTCGGTTACGAGGCGGCGACGTGGCGATGGACGCGCCGGGCTTTGCGCCGCGCCGCGCGCGGGGCCTTCGCGTTCGGTGCGCGCTTCACCTTGCCGGCGACCTTCGCCGGGGCCGCCGACTTCGCGGCGAGCGCCTTCGAGGAGCGAGCGGCTGGCCTGGCGAGCGCGCTCTGGACGACCTTGATGACCTTTTCTCGGTTCGCGACGAGGACGCCGGCCGCGGCGGCAGCTCCGAGCGTGGCAACTGTCTTGATCAGACCCATGTTCGTAACTCCTCAGCTCTCGTTGTTGCGGCGCGCGGCGGCGTCGCTGTTCTTGGTCAACGGCGACGGCGCGAACACCGATTCGGCGTCCTTGCCCTCGACCGCACGCTTCGACGTCGCCGGCCTCGAGGTTGGCATCATCCGCGCCACCACCCCGAGCACCTCCTGGACCAGCCCCGGCGCCAGGCCGTGGATCAAGCTCGCGAGCTTGGCCTGCGGCGAGATCACGACGCTGGCGTCCCCGCGGCAGAAGGCCCGGATCACCTGCTCGACCGCGGTCTCCGCGCTCACCGACGATAGCGACGTGCTATCGCCGACCGAGAACCACGCGTACTCGGCCTGGACGTGGCCCTTGAACCACGCGTGGCGCGGGCTCCCGGTGCGGATCAGGCCCGGGCAAACGGTCGTGACGTAGATCCCGTCCTTGACCAGCTCGGCGCGCATCGCCTCCGAGAGCCCGACGAGCGCGAACTTGCTGGTCGTGTACGGCGCGAGGTGTGGCACCGCGATCTTGCCGCCGATCGACGCGATGTTGACGATCCGGCCGGCGCCGCGCCGGCGCATCGCGGGCAACACCGCGAGCATCGCGTGGAGCGGACCGCGCAGGTTGACCTGGAGCGCGCGCTCGAAGTCGTGCTCCGTCATCAGCTCGAGGGGCCCGACCTGGATGATGCCCGCGTTGTTGACGAGCACGTCGATCGGCCCGAAGTCGTCCTCGACCCCCGCGATGAAGCGCAGCACGTCGTCGCGCTCGGCCACGTCGCACACCGCGGCGAACACCTCGCCCCCGAGCTGCTCGAGCTCGGTGCGGGCGCGGTCGAGCTCGGCGTGATCGCGCGCGC
>JBDTEH010000274.1:0-2046 GCA_039922635.1 Kofleriaceae bacterium
CGATCTTGTCAGGTCCGGCGTCGTCGGCGATCGCGGTGCGGATCGTCGTCGCACGGTCGCGCGCGGAGATGCCGGTCGAGACGCCGTGGCGCGCTTCGATCGACACGGTGAACGCGGTGCCGAGCGACGCCTGGTTGTCGCGCACCATCGGCGCGAGCTCGAGCTTGTCGATCATCGCGTCGTCCATCGCGAGGCAGATCAGGCCGCGTGCGTGCGTCGCCATGAAGTTGATGTGTTCGGGCGTGACGAGCTCGGCGGCAAACACGAGGTCGCCCTCGTTCTCGCGGTCCTCGTCGTCGACGAGGATCACCATCTTGCCGGCGCGGATGTCGTCCAGCGCTCGTTGAACGCGTTCCACGGGCCGGGCTTGCTCCGGTACGGAGGGATCGATGGCGGTCATGGTCTGGCTCCCAGCAGCTTCTCGACGTGCTTCGCGAGGATATCGGTCTCGAGGTTGACGTGATCGCCGAGCTGCAGCGCGCCGAGCGACGTGGCCTCGCGGGTGTGCGGGATGATCGCGACCGAGAACGTCTCGGCGTCGACGGCGTTGACCGTGAGCGAGACCCCGGCGAGCGCGATCGAGCCCTTCTCGACGATGAAGCGGAGCAGCGCCGCGGGCACGCGCACGCCGAGCACGAGGTTCGCGCCGAGGTCGCCGCGCACCACGAGCTCGCCGGTGCCGTCGACGTGACCGGTCACCCAGTGGCCGCCGAGCCGATCGCCGAGGCGCAGCGAGCGCTCGAGGTTGACCCGCGCGCCGACGCGGAGCGCGCCGAGCGTGGTACGCGCGAGGGTCTCGGCGCCGGCGAGCACGGTGTACGCGTCCGGGCCGACCTCGGTGACCGTCAGGCACGCGCCGTCGTGGCAGACCGATTCGCCGACCGCGAGCTCGCCGAGCGCGATCCGCGCAGGCCGCACCGCGAGGACCACGGCGCCTTGCCCGGGTCGGTCGGCGCGGACGACGGTGCCGAGGTCTTCGACCAGGCCGGTGAACACGAGGCCACTCTTACCACGCCGTTCAGGCGTCGTCCGGCAGCTCGGTCGAAGGGTCCGGCACAGTCACCGGGACGAACCGCAGGCGCAGATCCGGGCCGAAGTAGACCGGTGGCCCCAGCGGGCGTAGCGCGGTGGCCGCCGCGAGGGTGCCGACGCCCTTGCCGCCGACCCAGCTCGGGGCGGGCCCGCCGACGACCTTGGGTGCGACGTAGAGCACGAGGTCGTGCGCATGGCGCTCGGCGAGGAACGACGCGTGGACCTGGCCCCCGCCCTCGACCAGGACCGACAAGATCTTGTGCAGCCCGAGGTCCTTGCCCAGCTCGTAGAGCGGAACCTGACCGTTCGCGCGCAGCTTGAGGCGCCAGACCTCGGCGCCCGCCTTCTCGAGCGCCACTTGCTTGGCCTGGGCGGCGCGCAGCCCGGCGACGATGATCGTGCGTGGGCCGCGCCTGCCCGGCAACAGGCGCGCGGTCGGCGGCGTCCTGAGCTGGCCATCGAGCACGATGCGGATCGGATCTCGACCGCCGCGGATCCGGCAATTCAGCCACGGGTCGTCGGCGAGCACGGTCCCGATGCCGACCAGGATCGCGTCGTGCGCGTTACGCATGCGGTGGACATCCGCGCGCGCGGCTTCGCCCGTGATCCACTTCGAGTTGCCCTTCACGGTCGCGATCTTGCCATCGAGCGTGAGCGCGGCCTTGAGCGTGAAGGCCGGGCGATCGGTCGCGGCCCACACCAGGAAGCCGCGGTTGAAGCGATCGCACTCCTCGACGAGCGCGCGGTGGACCGAGATCCCGGCCCGACGGAGCGCTGCGATGCCGCCACCGTGCCCCGGGAACGGGTCCTCGCTGCCGATCACGACCCGCGCCGCACCCGAGGCCTTCACCGCCGCGGCACACGGCACCTTCCCGGGCCGCTGGTGCGTGCAAGGCTCCAGGTTGACGTAGAGCGTCGCGCCGGGCGCGCGCCCGCCGAGCTTGCCGAGCGCCACGACCTCGGCGTGCGCGTGCCCCGGCCCCCGGTGGGCACCCTCGGCGATCACCTCGCCAT
>JBDTEH010000275.1:0-3675 GCA_039922635.1 Kofleriaceae bacterium
ACGCCGGGCAGGCAGACGTTGTTCGGCTGGCCCGCGCCGCCGAGGACCCTGGTGAGGGCGTCGAGGTCGAGATCGAGGAGCTGCATGCCGAGTGCTACTGCGAAGGCAGTGCCGGTACACGCGCTAGCAGATCCGCGGTCTTGGCCGCGCACAGGCCGAGTCGCGCGGTAGTCGCTCGCGCCCCCCAGGTAGCAGCCCAGCGTTACAGCGAACGTTTCGCCGCGCTCGGCATATACGTAGCGAGATGCCGGACGTCGCAGGGATCCTCGGTGAGGCCGAATGGCTGACGCGCCTGGCGCGCAGCCTGACCGGCAGCGCCGCGGATGCCGACGATGTCGTTCAGGACACGTTCGTCGCCGCGCTGCGCTCGCCGCCCGATCCGGATCGGCCGGTGCGCCCGTGGTTGCGCCGCGTGGCCACGAACATCGTGCGGATGCGCCATCGCGGGCGCGTGCGGCGCGATGCGCGCGAAGCGGTGATCGATCAGGTCGCCGAGCCGACGCCCACGCCCGAGCAATTGCTCGAGCGCGCGCGAATCGAACGCACGCTCACGGAGCTCGTCCTCGCGCTCGAGGAGCCGTATCGCACGACGATCTTGCTGCGCTATCGCGAAGGCCTCACGGCCGAGGCGATCGCGAAGCGCGACCGCGTGCCGGCGGGCACCGTGCGGCGGCGGTTGAAGACCGGCGTCGATCGGTTGCGCGCCGGGATGGACGACTCCTCGAAGACCTGGCGCGCCGCGTTCGCGCCATTCTTGGCGATGCGCGGGCGGCGCACGCCGTGGTGGAGGCTCGTGATGGCGAAGGCGATGACGAAGACGAGTGTCGCGGTGATCGTATTGTTGCTGCTCGCGCTGGGGACGGGCGGGTTCTGGTGGCTGCGGGCGCGCCACGCGACGCAGGAACCTCCGGCATCCCAGCCGATGCCACCGCCGGCCGGAGTGCCTGGGGTGACCATGACCGGCCTGAAGGCGGCGAGCGTGTTCGCGCAGTCCGGGCTGGGAACGCGCACGTTGTCGGGGCGGGTGACGTTCGAGGGCAAGCCGTTCGCGGGCGCGACCGTGCGCGTGATCCACGCGCTCACCCGCATGCCCGCCGCCGAGCTCGAGAGTGCCGGCGACGGCACGTTCGTGTTTGCGAAGCTGCCGGCGGATGCGTTCATCGCGGCGGCGGCGGCCGGCGACAAGACCGCGATGCCGGTCACGGTCGACCTGCGCGCGCCGAAGGTCGCGCCGGTCGAGCTCGAGCTCGCGTCGTGCAGCCATCTCCGTGGGGTCGTCACCGACGGCTCCGCCGCACCGATCGCGCACGCGCAAATCTCTCGTGACGAGACCGCGTGGCCGGTCGCGGAGACCAACGCGCTCGGTCGTTACGACCTGTGCACGCACTTCGGCGAGGCCAAGGTGCGGTTCACGGCGAGTGGATACCAGGGCGTCACCGCGACCGTCACGATCGCCGCGGCGACCCAGCGCGACATGGTGTTGCTGCCCGAGGCCACGCTGGCGGGCACCGTCGTGACCGGGGACGGCAAGCCGGTCGCCGACGCGTGGATCACCGTCGATCCGCGGGGCAAGACCGGCGTGCGGAATGCCGTCGTTCACGACCACAGCGCCGCGGACGGAACGTTCCGGATCTCCGGCGTGGCGGCGGGGCGCAACGAGCTCTATGCGGTCGCGCCGGGCCTGGCATCGCGGCGGATCGGCGTGGTGGTCGGGACCGGCGAGACCAAGGAGGGCATCGTGGTGCGGCTCGATCGCGCCGTCCGGCTCACCGGGCGGGTCGTGTCGAATGGAGCCCCGGTCGCCGGAGTCGGGATCCGGTTGCGCGTGGGCAATCTCGCGCAGGACGATCTCGCGGTCACGCAGGCCGACGGCTCGTTCACGATCGAGCGCGCGCCGCGCGGCGAGCTCGGCGTGGTGGTCGATCACTACACGGTGATCAGTCCGCGTACGGTCCAGGTCGGCGATGCCGACGCGCACGTCGAGATCGTAGCGGCACTGGTCGGACGGATCGTCGGTACGGTCACCCGGCGTGGCGCGCCGGCCGCCGATGTCGTGGTGTCGTGTCCACAGCCGCTTCCCATGCCGGTCACGGATCACCTCGGCGCGTTCACGTGCGAGATGTCCAGCGACGGGCCGTTCGCGTTGGTGGCCGAGGACGCGGACGGCCGATGGGGCATGGCAAGCGGCACGCTCGCGCGTGGCGCGACCGCGATCGTCACGATCGATCTCGCGCAAGCAGGCCAGATCTGCGGCACGGTCAGTGACGAGTCCGGCGGGCGTCTGCGCGGCATCGCGATCCACGCGAGTACCGCGAGCGGCGACGATACCGGGGACGATCTGTCCGGGGACGACGGCACGTTCTGCGTGCGCTACCTCGGGAATGCGGGCACGTTCCAGATCACGGCATTTGCCGGGGGGCGGCGTGTGGAGCCGAGCCCTCCGCTGCCGCCGGTCGAGCTCGTCGACGGCCGCGCGGAGATCGCCGTCGTGATCCCGGCACCGAAGCTCGCGATCTCGGGCACCGTCGTCGACGCATTCGGCGCGCCGGTCGCCGACGCCGCGGTCCGCGCACGAGTCTCGGCCATGCAGGCCGGCCAGTTCGTGTTCGATAGCGCGCCGACGACGGTTGCGATCACCGATGAGGACGGCCACTTCGCGATCGAGCGCTTGTCCGCCGGCAGCTACTCCGTGCTCGCGACGGCACGCGAGGGTGCAGAGCAACGGCAAGACGCGGTCGCCGCAGGTCGTGACGACGTGAGGCTCGTGCTCGCGACGGCGGGCCGGATCGAGGGCACGCTCGTCGGGTTCACCACGACGCCGATCGTGCTCGGGATCCTGTCGAGCGGCGGCCACGAACCGGTCGACCTCGAGGTCGACGGCGACCACTTCGCGGCGAGCGGGCTGTCACCGGGGCCGTACGTGCTCTCCGCGAACACCGGCGGCACGGGCGATGCCAAGCGAGTTGTCGTCACGTCTGGCAAGACCACCACGGTGGTGTTGACCTCGCGCGGGACCGCCACGATCACGGGGCACGTGCTCGACTGGAAATCGCACGAGCCGGTCGCCGGCGCACGGTGCACGGCCCCTGTGGCACGCGATGGCGACGAGATCGGCGTCGTGTACGTCAGTCCCGACGAGGGCGCGATCTCCGATGCGAGCGGCGCGTATCGGCTAGATGGGGTCGGCGCAGGTGAGGTGATCGTCGATTGCCACGACCTCTCCGTTCATGGCTTGCGGTTCGCGACGGTGCCACGTGGCAGCACGGCGCGACTCGACGTCTACACGGTCGCCGATGGGGAGGCGGGCACGATCGACGCACGGTTTCACATGGAGACGCGACGGTTCGAGACGATCGAGGTCGGTGGGCAAGCCGCCAAGGCGGGCCTCGAGCTCGGGGATGAGGTGCTGTCGGTCGACGGCATGCCGGTCACCGAGCTAACCGGTTCGGAGGTGATGACGATCATCACCTCGCGTGGCGGCGGCCACTCCGCGGTGCTCGGGCTCGCACGGGGAACCGCGACCGTCGTCGTCCGCACCGCGGACAACTAGGGCCTGTCCCTGATTGGGCCGTGGCCGTGGCCGTGATCGTGATCGGCCCCGTGATCGTGGCCGTGCACGAGACCGGGAAGTGCGCCAGGACAAGCCTGGTCGGAGAGGAAAGCATGTAGCAGCTG
>JBDTEH010000276.1:0-5216 GCA_039922635.1 Kofleriaceae bacterium
GGACTGTGGCGGCGCGACGTGCGATGGCAGCGGTCACACGTGCGCCGACACGCTCCACTGTGGCGTCGCGGGCGACTGCCAGAGCGGCGTGTGCGCCGGCACCGTCTGCCAGGCGCCGAGCTGCACGGATCTCGTCGAGAACGGTGGCGAGACCGGCGTGGATTGCGGCGGCAGCGACGGTGTCAACGCCTGCGGCGCCTGCGTCGGAACAATGTGTACGGTTAGTACCGATTGCCATTCGCTTCACTGCGATACCGCTGGCACGGGCCTCTGCACGCCGTGATATAGCGACAGCCATGCAGCTGTCCCACCTCAAGATCATCGTCACCGGCGCGGCCCAGGGCATGGGCGCGCACTTCGCTCGCCGCCTCGCCGAGGCCGGTGCTCAGGTCGCCGCGGGCGACGTCAAAGAGGACCTGCTCGCCGAGCTCGCCGAGTCGACCAAGGGCCTGCCCGGCAAGGTCCACACCCGCAAGCTCGACGTCGCGAACGAGGCCGAGGTCGGTGCGTTCGTCGAGTGGGCGTATGGCGCGATGGGCGGCCTCAACGGCCTGATCAACAACGCCGGCATCCTGCGCGATGGCCTGCTCGTCAAGAAGGACCGCACGACCGGTGCGATCACGAAGCTGACCAAGGACCAGTGGGACGCGGTGATCGGCGTCAACCTGACCGGCGCGACGTTCATGGTCCGCGACACCGTCGCGAAGATGGTCGCGACCGAACAGAAGCCTGGCGTGATCGTCAACATGTCCTCGGTCGCGCGCCACGGCAACCGAGGCCAGTCGAACTACTCGGCCGCGAAGGCCGCGCTCGCCGCGAACACCGTGACCTGGTCGCGCGAGTTCGCGTCGTTCGGCATCCGGGTCGGCGCGGTCGCGCCCGGCATGGTCGAGACGCCGATGACGCAGGGCATGAACCAGAAGGCGCGCGACGCGCTGGTCCAGGCGATCCCGGTCGGCCGGATCGGCCTGCCCGAGGATCTGTGGCTCGCGGTCAAGTTCGTGCTCGAGTGCGATTACTTCAACGGCCGCACCATCGACGTCGATGGCGGCATGTCGATGTAGTCAGCTCCGTGCCGTGAAGACCAAGTTGTTCGCGTGCCTCGCGGCGGTCTACGTGATCTGGAGCAGCACGTATCTCGCGATGCGGATCTGCGTCGTCGAGCTGCCGCCGATGATGATGGCGTCGGTCCGGTTCGCGCTGGCCGGCGGCACGCTGCTCGCGATCGCGCTGCGCTCGGGGGCGAAGTTGCCACCGCCTCGCGACTGGCTGCGCATGCTGCCGATCGGCGCGCTGCTGTTCGTCGGCGGCAACGGCTTCATCGCGATCGCGGAGCAGAGCGTGGCGTCGGGCGGCGCCGCGGTCGTCGCCGCGACGATGCCGCTGTGGATCGGCGTGCTCGGCCGGCTGTTCGGTATGCGCGCGACCCCGCGCGAGTGGGGCTCGCTCGTGATCGGCTTCGTCGGGGTCGTCGTGTTGATGGACGGGCCGTCGCTCGCCGGCAAGCCGATCCACATCGCGCTGTTGATGTGCGGGCCGATCGCGTGGGCGCTCGGCAGCCTGTTGTCGCGGCGCACCCGGGCGATCGGTGGGGCGCACGCGACGCTGGTCCGGCCCGCGGTGCAGATGCTGATGGGCGCGGGCGCGCTGCTCGTGGGCGCGCTCGTGCGCGGCGAGCACTGGCCAGCGCACGCGAGCACCCAGGCATACCTCGCGCTCGCCTACCTGTTCCTGTTCGGTTCGGTGATCGGCTTCACCGCGTACGGTTGGCTGCTGGCCCACGCGCGCCCCGTGGTCGCGACCAGCTACGCGTACGTGAACCCGATCCTGGCGGTGTTGCTCGGTGCGCTCGTCAAGGGCGAGGCGCTCGGCTGGACGACGTTGGTGGCGAACGTCCTGATCGTGACGGCCGTCATGCTCGCGCTGCGGCCGGCGTCCGCGGGGCCCAGAAGTGGCGTTTCCGCCGAGGGTTAGCTACGCTTTCGCGCATGTTCCGGTTCGGGAGATCGTTGGCGCGTGGCGCCGTGCTGGCCGCGCTGGTGGGCGCCGCGTGCGGCGGCCCCTCGAAGCAGGTCAAGCATCCGCACAAGGTCGCGAAGCACAGCACCGAGAAGACGCCGCTCGATCAGGCGCACGAGGCCGAGGCCGCGGGCGAGACCGACGCGGCCGATGCGAAGTACCTCGAGGCGTATAACCAGACCAAGTCGTTCGCCGTGCTCTCGGAGCGCGTCCAGTTCCTGATCCGCGCCGGCCGTGCGACCAAGGCGACCGAGGCCGCGAAGGCGTACTACGACACGAACATCAGCGATACCCGCGGGATCGGGCTCTACGCCGATGCGCTGCTGGCGGCCGGCAACGGCAGCGATGCGCTCGAGCGCGCGAAGGAGATGATCGACGTCAACAACAACGATCCGGTCGCGCACGAGAAGAAGGGCCGCGCGCTGATCCTGCTCGACAAGGACGAGGATGGCCTCGAAGAGCTGCGCAAGGCCGTCCACCTCGCCCCCGACAACCCGGCGTTTCACCTGTCGCTCGGCAACGCGCTGATCAAGGCCGGCAAGGTCGACGAAGCGGCCCTCGAATTTCGCGAGGCGATCAAGTTCGACAAGAGCGGGCACGCGGAGCCGTTCGTGTTGCTCGGGAGTGCGCTCCGCCTGCAAGGCGAGAACGACGAGGCCACGCGCCAGCTCAACAAGGCGATCACGCTCGACGGCCGTAACGGTCGCGCGTACTTCGAGCTCGGGCTGTTGCTCAACGCGGAGCACAAGCAGGCCGATGCCGAACAGGCGCTCTCGCGCGCGGTCCAGCTCGCGCCGAACGAATCGCTGTTCTGGTACGCGTACGGCGAGATCTTCCGGTTATCGGAGCGCTCCGACGAAGCGATCAACGCGTACAAGAAGGCGGTGGATCTCGATCCACCCTATCCGAAGGCGCTGACCAAGCTCGGCCTCCTGCTCACCGAGCACAAGCGCTACGACGAAGCCGAGGTCGTGCTGACGCAGGCCGTGCGCCACGACGACAAGAATCCCGCGAACTTTCTCCCGCTCGGCGTCGTCTACGCGGCCAAGCGAAATCCGCGGGAGGCGATCAGGAACTACGAGCTGTTCCTCAAGTATGCCCCGAAGAACGATCCTGACCGCTCACGCGTCCTCAATGCGATCAGGGAGTTGAAGCACTAGTTCCGCTATCGTTGACAAGTCATCCGCTCCGGGTATAGACGTATATCCGTTATGACGGATGCGACGATCCTGATCGTGCTCGCGGTGACGAGCCTCGGTGCGGCCACCGTGAACGGGGCGTTGGGCTACGGTTATTCGTCGATCTCGGTACCGATCGCGCTGCTCGTCGTTGCCGGGCGCGTGCTCAACCCCGCGCTCGTGATCGTCGAGGTCGCGATCAACCTCTACGCGCTGGTGTGGAACCGCCGCGCGATCGGGCGCGTGCTCGGCCGCGTCCTCCCGCTCGCGATCGGGCTCGCGCCCGGGGTCGTGATCGGTGCGTTGTTACTCGGCCGCGTGGCGCCGGCGAGCGCGAAGCTCGCGGTCTACCTCGTGCTGCTGCCCCTGATCCTGATCCAGGCCTCGGGCCGGCGCTGGCCGATCCGCAGCGAGCGGGCCGCGTCGCTGCCACTCGGCGCCGGGGTCGGCATCCTGTACGGGCTCACGACGATCTCGGGCCCACCGCTCGCGCTGTTCTGGAACAACCAGGGCCTCGCGAAGGAGGACTTCCGGGTCGGGCTCGCGGTCGTGCGCTCGATCGAGTCGCTGTGCGCGCTCGCGGCGTACGCGTGGCTCGGCATGCTCACCCACGAGTCGGCCGGGCTGTTGACGTGGATCGTGCCGGGCGTGCTGATCGGCGTCCCGATCGGACACGCCTTGATCCGCCGGGTCTCGAGCGAGACGTTCCGCCACGCGTGCATGAGCGTCGACGCGTACCTCGTCGCGTTCGGACTCTCGCGGACGCTGATCGAGCTCGGCATCGCGCCCGGCGTCGCGTACCAGGTGCTGGTCGCGACCGCGGTCGTCGACCTGAACCTGTGGTGGAGCTTCGTGCACGGCCACTCGCCGGCGCGCGCGCAGGTCCGCTCGATCGTCCACGCCGAGGTCGTCCACGAGTCCGCTCCGGTGCTCTCCCCGGCCGGCGGAGTCGCGGCATGATCGACGACCCCGCCGCGGCCTCGCGCGCACTCGCCGGCCGCTCGCCCACCGAGGTGCTGGCCTGGGCCGTGACGCACGCCGGTCCTCGCGTCGCGTTCGCGACCGGGTTCGGGGCCGAAGGCTGCGCGATCATCGATCTGATCGCGCGCGCGCACCTCCCGATCGAGGTGTTCACGCTCGATACCGGGCTGTTGTTCCCCGAGACCTACGCGCTGTGGAAGGCGCTCGAGGCGCACTACGCGATCACGATCCGCGCCGTGACCCCGGCGCGGACCGTCGAGCAGCAAGCCGCGGACGACGGCCCTGCCCTGTGGGCGCGCGAGCCCGATCGCTGCTGCGATCGACGCAAGGTCCAGCCGTTGCGCACGGCGCTCGCGGGCCTGTCCTCGTGGGTGACCGCGATCCGCCGCGATCAGACCGCGGAGCGCGCGACCGCGCAGGTCGTCGAGCACGATGCCAGGTTCGGCCTCGTCAAGATCAACCCGCTCGTCGCGTGGACCCACGACGACGTGTGGAGCCACCTCTACGCCCACGACGTGCCGTTCAACCCGCTCCACGAGCGCGGCTATCCGTCGATCGGCTGCCAGCCCTGCACGTCGCAGATCGTGCCTGGCGAGCGCCTGCGCGCTGGCCGCTGGCGCGACGCGGACAAGCGCGAGTGCGGCATCCACGTCCCGCCGCCGTCCAACGGACCCGCTCCTCGAGGTGATGCATGACGCTGTACCCGGTATTCTTGAAGCTCGCAGGCCTGCCGGTCATCATCATCGGCGGCGGTCCAGTCGCCGCCGGCAAGCTCGACGGCCTGCTCGCGGCCGGCGCGCGGGTCACGGTGATCGCCCCGCACGTCATCGCCGCGATTCGCGAGCACGAGGTCACGGTCGTCCTCGCCGAGTTCAAGCCCGCGCAGCTCGACGGCGCCCGCTGGGTGGTCGCGGCGGCGACGCCGGAGGTCAATCGCGCGGTCGCGGCCGCGGCGACCGCGCGCGGCTTGTTCGTCAACGCGGTCGACGAGCCGGCGACCGCGACGGCCTACCTCGGCGGCGTCGTGCGGCGCGGTCC
>JBDTEH010000277.1:0-4399 GCA_039922635.1 Kofleriaceae bacterium
AGGCGACGACGCGGCGCGGCGGCGCGGACGACGGCGCCACCGCGTGGATCGCCAGCTCGTCGGTCGGCGTCCGCATCGCGAGCCGCGGATCGTGGCGCGCGCCGCCCTTGACGAGGCGGTTGAACGACCAGGACACGAGCCAGTACGCCCACAGCGGGAACAGCACGAGGTAGAAGCCCGCGGTCGCGAGCACGCGCTGCGCGAGCGTGCGGTGCTTGATGCTGTCGGAGCAGATCCACTGCGTCACGTGATAGATGCACAGGTAGATGTATGCGGGGTACAGCAGCACGAACCGCACCGGGAAGTAGTGGCCGATGATGTTGTGCAGGAACGTGAACACGCGCTTCGCGTAGAACGGACCCGACATGGTGCGCTTGCCCATGCCTCCGGGCACGTCGAGCCGGCGGATCATCTTCACGTCGGGATCGAACAACATGTACTCGTCGGCGGCCTTGCCGGCGTTGATGCGATACGCGAGCGATGGCTCGTCCTCGATCGGCGTGCACTCGTCCCACAGGCCGAACCGCTCGAGCGTCTTGCGCGGGATCGCGGCGTTGCCGCCCATCAGCGACGGCACGCGCTTGCGCTGGTCGGTGCGCGCGAACACGCGCTGCCACATCAGCTTGTTGAAGCTGAGCACGTCGCGCCGCGCGCGTTCGAGGTTGACGTACGGAGCGGCGTTGGGCTCGACGAACTGCCCGGTGACCCCGAGGCACTTCGGATCCGTGAAGTTCGCCTCGTGGCGGCGCAGCCAGTCCGTGCCGACCGGCAGATCGTCGTCATCGATGAACACGAGCAGATCGCCGCGGGTGTGGCGCACCCCGGTGTTGCGCGCGGCCGGGCCGCCGAGCGGCGCGAACGCGAGCACGCGCAGGCGTGGATCGCGGGCGAGCGCGTCGAGCCGCGCGACGTCGTCCGGCGCGCGCAGGGTCGACTGCTCGACCACCACGACCTCGAAGCTGTCGTGATCCTGGGCGAGCAACAGCTCGAGGAGCTCGATCAGCGCGGGCAGCCGGTTGTATGAACGCACCACCACCGAGACCCGGGGCGGGTGCTGGTATGCGCTCATCTCCATCCACTACCACGAGGGGCGGACCTCTCGCATCTGTTTGGATCTGCACAGCTGTTGAGAACCTGACACCTACGTCGTAGCTGCTTGCAGTGCCGCCACTTGCTCGACCGAGCCGAGCACGACCAGGGTCATGCCCGCCGAGAGCTTCTCACTCGCGTCCGGGTTGTAGGTCCACTCCGCCGAGTCGCCGGCGCGCATCGCGAGTACCGTCATCCCGAAGCGCTCGCGCACGCGGGCGTCGCGCAGCGTCGTACCGAGCTCCGCGGTGCGCGCACCGAGCCGGACCTCGGCGATGCGATAGACGCGCCGATCGCGCAGCATGTCGTCGAGGAAGGCGACCACCGCGGGGCGGAGCAGCTCGGAGACCATGCGCATGCCGCCGATGAAGTTCGGCGATACGACGGCATCTGCGCCCGCGCGCTTGATCTTCTCGACGTGGGAGACCTCCGCACAGCGCGCGATGATCCGCGCGCCCGGGTTGGTCTGGCGCGCCGAGACCGTGAGGTAGAGGTTATCCTTGTCGGAGGACAGCGCCGCGACCAGGCCGCGTGCCTCGGGCAGGTTGGTCTGGCCGATGATGTCGTCGTCGGTGGCATCGCCGGCGAGGTACGTGAAGTTCGCCTTGGGGTGGCGCTCGGCGATGTCGCGCAGCTCGGACTCGCGGGTATCGATCGCGAACACCGGGATCCCCGTGGCGATCAGCTCCTCGATCACGTTGCGCCCGGTCGAGCCCGCCCCACACACGATCACGTGGTCCTTCATGGTCTTCATCCGTTTCTTGAGCTTGTTCGCGAACAGCGCATTCTTGAGATCTCCCTCGATGATGAAGGCGGTGATCGTCGACGCGAAGAACACGATCGTGCCGGTCCCAAACAACAGCAGCACGATCGTGAAGCCACGTGCATACTCGACCGTATCCATGCCCTTGAGCAACTCGCCGTAGCCCACCGTGGTGACGGTGATGACCGTCATGTAGATGCAGTCGCGCAGCCGCCACGCGCCGCCGCCGATCAGGTAGTAGCCGACGCCGCCGCCGATCACGACGACCACCATCGCGATCAAGCCGTAGAGCATGCGCTTGACCGTCGCCGGGAGCATCGACGTCCGCCAGGGTAACACCGTGGTAAGACCGCGGTCATGCAGCTCCTCGCCAGCTTTCTCGCGGGTGGATGGTCGAACGGATCGCCCGGCTCCGGGGCCCAGCAAGTGCTCGTCAACCCCGCGACCGAGGCCGCCATCGCCGAGGTCCCGTCCGGCGGACACGACCTCGCCGGGGCGTTCTCGTATGCCCGGATGACCGGCGCCGCCGAGCTCGGGGCGCTGACGTTCGCGCAACGCGGCGACCTCGTGGCGGCGCTCGCGAAGGCGATCCACGGCGCACGCGAGGAGCTGATCGCGCTGGCGATCGCGAACGGCGGCAACACCCGCGGCGACGCGAAGTTCGACATCGACGGCGCGGCAGCGACGCTGTCGTACTACGCCGAGCTCGGCGCCAAGCTCGGCGGCGCGAAGCTGCTCGGCGACGGCGAGCCGATCCAGGTCGGCCGCACCGCGCGGATGGGCGGCCAGCACGTGTGGGCGTCGCGCCGCGGCGTCGCGGTCCAGATCAACGCGTTCAACTTTCCGGCGTGGGGCACGTGCGAGAAGCTGGCGTGCTCGCTGCTCGCGGGGGTGCCGGCGATCTCGAAGCCGGCGACCGCGACCGCGCTGGTCGCGCACCGGCTCGCGCAGCTGTTCGAGCCGCTGTTACCGGCGGGCGCGCTGCAGATGTTGATCGGCCCGGCCGGCGCGTTACTCGATCACGTCGAGCACGGCGACGTCGTCGCGTTCACCGGCGGCAGCGCGACCGCGAGGCTGCTCCGCGCGAAGCTGCCCGGGACGCGGCTCAACATCGAGGCCGACTCGCTCAACGCGGCGGTGCTCGCTCCCGATGTCGAGCTGACCAGCGAGGTCGGCAATCTGTTCGTGGCGGATGTCGTGCGCGACATGACCCAGAAGGCCGGGCAGAAGTGCACGGCGATCCGCCGCGTCCTGGTCCCGATCGCCAAGATCGCGGACGTGTGCGAGGCGATCAAGGACCGGCTCGCGACGCTGAAGATCGGCAACCCCGAGCTCGAGGAGGTCCGGATGGGCCCGGTGGCGACCGCCCAGCAGCTCGCGGACGTCCGTGCCGGCATTGCGCGGCTCGCCGAGGCGACCACGAGCGTCCACGGCGGCACCGGCGAGGTCACCCCGCTCGGCGTGCCCGAGGGCAAGGGCTACTTCGTCGGCCCGGTCGTGCGGCTCGCGAAGGATCCGATGAACTGCCCGCCGCTCCACGAGCACGAGGTGTTCGGTCCGGTGACGACGCTCGGCGGCTACCCCGGCGATGCGGCGTTCGCCGCCGCGTTCATCGCGAAGGGCGAAGGCTGCCTGGTCAGCTCGGCGTACTCCGACGATCGCGAGTGGATGCAGGGCTTCGTCGCGGCGGCGGCGCCGTGGGCCGGCCGGCTCTACCTCGGCTCGTCGAAGATGGCGGCCCAATCGCCCGGGCCTGGCACCGTGCTGCCGTCCCTCGTCCACGGCGGCCCCGGACGTGCGGGCGGCGGCGAGGAGCTCGGCGGTACCCGCGGTCTCCAGTTCTACATGCAACGTTGCGCGCTCGAGGGCGACGCCAGCGTGCTGAAGGCATTACTCGCATGAACAAGCGCACCATCCTCGTCACAGCCGCGGTCGGCGTGAGCATCCTCACCGCCGCCATGGGCTTCATCGCGTACGACAGCGTGCGCTCGCAATCGACGGAGAATGTCGTCCGGATCTCGGATGCCCGCCGCGAAGCGCTCCAGCTGGTCGCGCTCTGCAACAACCCCGAGGGGCTGAAGATCCAGATCGCGGAGAGCACCTCGAAGTTCGGGTTCTTGATCGCGAGCGACCGGGCCAAGGCACGCGCGGCCCTCGTCGACAACGTGATCCCCGTGATCGACTCGCGCGAGCTCGCCTGCACGTCCGCGCAGCGCGACCTCACCGAGGTCAAGCGCCACCTCAAGACCCAGGACGTGTTCGTCGACGACTCGGCCCCGCGCGTCGATGCGATGGTGGCGAAGCTCGCGAAGGCGAAGGCCGCCGCGACCGACCTGCTCGCCGGGTTCGATCGCAACGCGGGCACAGACGAGCTGGTCGCGAAGCTCGCGCCGCTGCGCACCGCGATGGACTAGGGTTGAGTCGGGCGGCGTGGCCGCGGGCCGATCGCGGCGGGTGCATCGGGGTCGGGATCGAGCAACGGCAACAGGTTGCACAGCTCGCGCGCGACGTGGCGGCAGCGATGGCGCACGAAATCGGTCGCGTACG
>JBDTEH010000278.1:0-15837 GCA_039922635.1 Kofleriaceae bacterium
ATCATCGAGATCGCGCGCGCGATCGCCCGTGCGGCGGGCGAGCTGGGCGAGCGGGAACGCGGCCTTGTCGGGGTCCGGCCACTCCCACGCCAGGATCTTGCCGAGCCACGCCTTCACCGCCGACACCGGGACCACCGCGTTGAGCGGACCGTAGAGCGGGACGCGCGCGCCGAGCCGCGATAGCGCCCACAGGTGGATCGCCTCCTCGCGGCCCTTGCGCGTGTCCATCCGCGCCATCAATTCGTCGCCGAGCTTGATCTTGAAGCCGATCGGCAGGCGCTCGAGGCTCGCGACGGCGCGCCACATCTCGGCGAGCTCCTGCTTGCTCGGCTTGGCTTCGGCGAGCTTCTTCGCCTGCTTCTGGCCCGGCAGGATCAGCTGCGCGATCCGGTCGTAGATCTGTTCCTGCTGGCCGTTCGCAAGGCCACCGGCGATCCGCCGCCACGTGATCCACCACGCGAGCCGGCTCGGCTCGTGCTTCGGAAACACCGGGTGCTCGTTGAACACACCCCACATGACGCGCGCGCGCCACGCGTCGAGCGGTGCACCGGTGCCCGGGCGCAGCAAGAACCCGGCGAGGTTGAGCCAGCGGGTCTCGTGTTCGGGCGTCTTCTTGCGTTCGGCGGCGACCTCGGCGAGCGCGTCGAACAGCGCGCGCGTGGTCTGCATCGACCATTCATCGCGGCGGGTCTCGAGCAGCGTCTCGAGATCGCGCGCCAGCGTCGCGAGGCCGGCGCCGGTCTGGAACGCCGCCGCGATCGCGTGCTTCGCCTCCTCGATCTTCGGATGCAGCTCGCTCGCCTGCGCCGCCGGCGCCGCGCCGCCCGAGCGCATGTCGAAGCCGAGCTTCCAGGTCTCGCCGGTGTCCTGTCCGGGGCTGTGATCGACGCAGCGAATGTCGAGGCCACCGAGCTCGGTGATGTGGACCTCGAGCCGCACGGTGACCTCGCTACGGCCTCGCGCGCGGAGCACGGTGACGATCGGCGGCAGCTCGAGCAGGTCGCTGCCGTCGTCGATCGTCTCGGCCTTGCCGTCGCCCACCGGCACGATCGCGCCGGGTTGATCGTCGCGCGTGGTCGACGAGTACAGCCGAAAGCTGACCGGGCGATTGGTCACGAGCTTGAAGTCGCGCGCGAGCTGGACCCGCGCACCATCCTCGAGGCCGGCCGGCGCGAGGCATACCGCCATGCGATCGCCGGTGGTCTCGGCCTCGGGACCGGGCACCGCTCCGGGCCGCTCCGGTTGGGTCAGGTCGTGGGTCGCGCGGCGAGCCCGGCCCGCGGCCTCGACGCCGATGTAGAACGCGCGGGCCGTGCCGCCCTTGATCCGCGTGGCGAGGCCACGGCGGACGAGGCCGTAATACGCGGCGCCTTGCGCGACGGCGAGCTCGGGCATCGCGGAGGGCAGCTCCTGCGGCCGCGTGCCCTGCCACGCGGCGAGCTGATCGAGCACGCGCGCGCGCAGCGACGCCGGCGTCATCGCGCCGCCGTTGAACAACACGTGGTCAATGCGCTCGGCGCCGTGGCGGGTCAGGAACGTCGCGAGGTGGGCGGTGACCCGAGGATCGGCGGCATACGGCAGCCCGAACTCCTGGAGGCCACCGCGGCTGCGCGCGAGCGCGGCGTCCTTCGCGACCAGCGGGAAGAACCCCTCGAACAGCACCTGGTCGAGCTCGGCGCGCGAGACCTCGTCGCGGATCGTGCCGGCGATCAGCTTCGAGCCGCGAGCCTGCACGACGATCGGCGCCTTGTCGGGCGCCGCGTCGCCGCCCCGTGGCGCAGCTCCGGGCTCGAGCAGGACCTCCTTTGCGAGCCGGCACGCGTGGACCAGACCGTGCCACTGCAACGCATCGAGCTTCTTGTTCGACCTCGCGACGACCCGCTGCTCGACGATCTTCGCGAGCGTGAGATCGAGGTTGTCGCCGCCGAGCAGCAGGTGATCGCCGACGGCGGTGCGCGTGAAGCCATCGCCGCGCTCGTCGACCTCGATCAGCGTGAAGTCGGTGGTGCCACCGCCGACGTCGAACACCAGCACCCGCTCGTTCGGTGCGAGCTTGTGGTGAACGGGTTGAGCGATCCACGCGTAGAACGCGGCCTGCGGCTCCTCGAGCAACACGACCGGGGGATAGCCGGCCGCGGTCGCGGCCTGGAGCGTGAGCTCGCGCGCGGCCTCGTCGAACGACGCCGGTACGGTGACGAGGACCTCCTGCTCGGCGAGCTCGCCGTCCGGGTGCTCCGCATCCCACGCCTCGCGGATGTGGCGGAGCACCTGGGCCTGGGCGTTGACCGGCGAGAGCTTGGGCCCATCGCTGTCGCCCCACGGCAGGATCGCGGCGTTGCGATCGACGCCGGGGTGGCACAACCACGACTTCGCGGACGAGATCATCCGCGAGGCCATCCGCGCGCCCTGGCTGCGCGCGAGCTCGCCGACGACGACGCGCAGGGCGGCGCTCGGATCGGCAGGCTTCCACGGCAGCGCGGTCTCGTGCGGCGCGAGATCGATCTCGCTCGCGAGGTACACGAACGACGGCAACTGGCGGCGCGGCGCGACGTTGCCCGGCGCGACCAGCTGCGGGACCTCGAACACGCGGACGCGAGGATCGGCGGCGCGCGTATCGACGAACGCCACCGCCGAGTTGGTGGTGCCGAGGTCGATACCGATCAAGAACCGCGCGGCCACGCGCTGTATCTACCACGCGCCGATCACGGCTTCGGGCTGTCGAGCGCGTCGATTCCGGCCCGAGCGCTCGCGCGCACCCTCGGGCTCGGGTCGTTCGTCGCGGCGGCGAACCGCTCGCGCGCTTCGTCGAGGTGCTTCGCGTCCACCAGCAACCAGCCGAGCATCGCCGAGGCCTCGCCGGCGTGGGTCGAGCCGGGATGTTCGTCGACGAGCTCGCGAAACGCGGCGATCGCGGGACGGACGGCGTGGTCGCGAGCGAGCGCGACGGCGTGCCAGAACCGGGCGTCATCGGCGAGCGCGCCGCCGGGGGCCGCGACCAGCGCCTTCGCGAAGTAGGCGGCCGCGGTGTCGAACCGCGAACCACGCAGCGCGGTCCACGCGTCGTCGTAGGCGAGTTGATCGGGGCTCGGGCTCGCGGGCGGCGTGGGTGGCGCGGCGTGGATCCGCGGGCGCGGCGTGGGCGGCACCGGAGCCTCGGCGGCGGTGATCGGTGGATCGCGCCAGTCGCCACCCGCGACGAGTACGACCGCGTCGCGATCGAACGGACGGACCACGACCCGGCCGTGGAGCACGTGGACGCCGACCAGGTGATCGTGGGCCGCGGTGACGTCGAACGCCGTGCCGCGGACCTCGACCTCGCTCGTGCCGATCACGACGCGGAAGCGCTCGCCGGCGTGGAGCGGATCGACGTCGAGGTGGATCGTGCCGTCGTGGAGCGTGACGATCTCGTCGGGCACGTGCGACGCCGCCGTGAACACCGCGCCCGGCAGCGGGTGCACGTGACCGCGGGCCGGTAGCGGCGGCAACACCGGCAGCGCGATCGCGCGGAGCTCCGGCGCGGGCCACGCGGCGATGGCGATCAGCGCGGCGGCCGCGGCGAGCGGGACCGCGAGCCAGCGCCGGCTGCGCGAGCGTGCGGGCGGCCGGGCACGTGCGAGCAGCCCGGTGCGGACCTCCTCGCGATGGTCCGCGCTCGGCACCTCGAGCGGCGCGTCGCGCAGCGCCGCGAGGACGGCCTCGAAGCCGGCGTCGGTCACGCGCCACCTCCGATGATCGCGCGCACGGCGCGGCGCGCTTGATGGAGCCGGCGCCACAACGTGCCCTCCGGGATATGCAGCGCGCGCGCGACCTCGACGCCGGGGAGTTGCTCGAGGTCGCACAGCGCGAACGCGACCTGTTGATCGTGGGGCAGCTGCGCGAGCGCGCCCGCGATCTTCGCGATCAACCGGCGCTGCTCCACGGCGGCATCGGGGCGCACGACCTCACGATCGTGTTGCTCGACCACGAACATCGCCTGGTGGACGCGGCGCCGGCGCTCGCCGCGCGACTGGCGGCGCGAGGTATTCGCGGCGACGCCGAGGATCCAGGTCTTGACCGACGACGCGCCCCGGAAGCTCCCCGCGCAGCGTTGGACCTCGAGGAAGGTCGCCTGCACCAGATCATCGCGCGCCGCCTCGTCGGTGGTCGGCAGCCTCGCGAGGAAGCGATACACCGCGACGTTGAATCGATCGAACAGCGCGCCGAGCGCGGCGCTATCGCCGGTCGCGCACGCCGCGAGCAGGGCCGCGTCGGAGAGCTCGGGCAACGAGCCGGCGATCCGGCGTAACGGGACGAGCTTGGTCATCGGCGTTCGCCTCCTCGTCGGGTCATTGCAGGTGGCCCCAGCGCAAGCCGAAGCCGAGCCGCGCGAGCAGCAGCGGCTCGTCGGGCAGCGGCATGGTCGTCGTCTTCTCGGAGCGCGTCGCCTGGGTGAGATCGAGCGAGAACGCCAGGTCGAGCGCGATCGAGCGCGTCAGCGGATACGCGTACGCGGCGTGGACCTCGGCGCGCAGGCCGCCGGTCTCGCTCGCCATGCGGTGGTCGTCGCGGCTGTCGACGCGGGTGTGGACCTGGCCCGTGCCACCACCGAACCCGAGCAACAACAGGCCCGCACCGACGCTGATCGGTACGTCGCCACCGATCAGCACCTCGATGCTCCGACGATCGAGGCCGGTCCAGAACGCGGGGCCATCGATCACGTTCGCGAACCGCACGCTCGCCTCCGCGCACAGCGGGCCGATCACCACACAGCCGCCGACCTGCGCTCCGGCCCACGTGGTGCGATCGTTCGCGTACGAGGTCTCGGCGGCGGCGAACAGCTGCGAGCCGTGGAACGAAGGAGGTGGCGGCGCCTGGCGCTCGACGATCACCACGCGCGGCGGCGGGGCGACCGGCGCGGCGGCGACCACGATTGCCGGGATCGGGTGACTCGCGAGCAGCGGATCAGAAGCGTTCCGATCGCTCCACGATTCGATCACGGTCGCGGCGGTCGCGAGATCGGCGACGCGGCGCTCGACCGGGATCGTGTCACCCTCACGCGTCACGACGATCGAGGCACCGTCGAGGCGAACTTCACCGCGCACATCGGCGCAATTCACCCCGCGCTGTTCGAGCAAATCGCCCACGGCACTGACCAACCCGGCCTCGCCGTGCAACCCTCCGCACGGCGCGGCATTCGCCGCGCGCGTCGCGAGCATGAGCATCATGAGGGCAAGCCGCACCACGGGTGAGTCTCCGCTGCGGCGACGTTCCTTCACAGCAATCTCGCGAAGGAAATGTGGCGCGGCGGGCACCCACCACAGCATGCGCTGGTTTGCGCTCGTGATCGTGCTGCTGCCGGCGCTTGCCATGGCAGATCCGGGGCGCCTCCTCGACGATCACAGCTTCGATACCGAGCCCGGCGGAGCGTTCGCGGGCGACCTCGGCATCGTGGCGGCCAAGCCCACCGCGCTACCGACCGGCCTGTCGACCGGGCTGGGTGCTGGGATCTCGCGGCGTTGCGGCTGCCTGTTCTCGTACGGTGCGCGCGTCGCGTGGAGCCGGGTCAGCGAAGACAGCCAGAGCTGGATCGTCACCCAGGACGACCTTCGCCTCCGCGTGACCGGTGCGATTCGCCACGACGCCGGCCGCGGCTCGATCGCGCTGCGCCTGGGCGCGGGCCCGACCATCGTCCACGAGGTCCGCGACCTCCAGCAGGGCATGCGCGACCCGAATTCCGAGACGCCGCAACAGCAGCGCGCGATCCGCGGGGTGCCGGCCGGCGAGCTCGAGCTGGTGGTGTCGCTGCAGATCGCCGGCACGTGGTCGATCGCGGCGAGCGCCGGTCCGACCGTCGTGATCGACGGCGGCGCGCACGCGGGTTGGATCACGCAGATGGGGGTCGGGTGGCGGCCGTGAGACCGGCGGTGCTCGCCGCGCTGGCGGCCTGGAGCACGCTCACCGGATGTGACGATCTGCGGAATTTCGGCGGCCCGGTGCCCGCGTACGCGACCGTGCAGCTCGAGGTCACCGGCGATCGCTCGGTGCTGCCCGGCGATGCGGACCTCCACGTCGCCATGGTGTGGGGCGGGCAGTGGCTGGTCGAGGCGCTGTGTATCCTGCCTCCGGAGAACGCCGAAGCGGCCGCGCTGCTCGCCGCGGGTTGCCGCGATCCGTTCGGCTTCGTGCCGTCGCGCGTCGCCGCCAACCTCGACGTCGCCGCCGGCGAGCCGGCCACGCTGCCGCTGATCTCGCTGCCGAGCGCAGATCTGCTGATCGGCGATGTCACCGCCCGGGTCGGCTATGCCTCGTTGATCGTCTACGACGATCGCGATCACAACGGCAAGCTGTCGCTCGCGCGCCCGAATCGCTTCCTCGGCAGCGGGCCGGGCAGCGGCAGCGGCAGCGGCAGCGGCGACCTGTCTACCGATCAGAGCGATGTCGTGTACGGCGCGAGCTTCGTCGCGATGACGCAGCCCGATCAGCGCATCGCGTACCGCGAGGGCGCGTTCAGTCCGGTCGCCGCGTTCTATCCGCGCGCGGGCTGTGGCGATCCGCCGCTCGGGTTCTCGGCGCTCGCGGCCGGTGGGTTCACCGCGCAGGCCGCGATCGACGCGACGCTCGCCGGGACGCTCCCGCAGGAAGATCCGGGGAGCTGCGCCGAGACGGTGTTGTCGGCGACGACGATCCAGGTGCCGCTGCAGGCGGCGAGCGAGAGCCTGAAGGAGCTCGCCTGCGCGGAGCGCACGAGCGATTCGAGCGTGCGCTTTCTCGAGCCCGATCCGAACCAGGCGCCGCCGGACTTCACCGATCGCGTGACCGCGTGCGTCCATCTGCCGAGCTTCGGCGCGCCGTCCGACACCGTCGAGCTCGTGGTCAGCGGGCGCAGCGATGACGCCTGCATCGGGATCTCGCACTACGTGCTCAAGGGCTGCCGCGAGTCGCCTGACTGCGGCAGCCCGGATTGGGATCACAGCGCTGCCCCGCCGACCTGGTGGCCATGCGGTCCCTGATCGTCATCGCGCTGATCGCCCCCGTGGGTCACGTCGCGATGGCCCAGACCACCGAGCGAGGTACCACGACCTCGCCGATCGCGAAGCAGTCGGATGACGACGACGGCACGCCGAAGCTGTCGCTGCCGACCGAAGCCGATCGCATCGCGTGGCAACGCTCCGGGTTCCGGCTCGGGCTCGGCCTGGTCTACGGCCGGTTCGAGGGTCTGCGCGGCGCGCCGAGCGGGCGGTTGCTCGGCGCGCAGCTCCACGCCGGCCTGCGGCTCGACGCCGACTGGTCGCTGATCACGTCGCTCGAGTATGCGTCGGTGTCGGGCCCTCACGGTGGCCTGTCGGGGCTGCGGTTCGCCGGCACGCTCGATCCGACCTGGCACCTGACGCCGAGCTTCTCGCTCGCGATCGGCATCGGCTTCGGCGGGATCGTCGAGGGCCGCACGAACCGGTCCGATCCGAGTCCGCCCGAGACCGACACGAGCTACACGTTCCCGAACGCGCACCCGCCGCTCGCGAGCTGCAGCGGCGTCGGGGTCGCCGCGCTCGCGCGGGCAGAGTACGCGTGGGTGCTCGGCCCGCGCGCGCAGACGGCCCTCGCGCTCGAGCTCGATGGCCAGTACACGGGGTGCGTCGAGAACAGCGGCAGCGTCGAGGCCGACACCGCGCAACCGATCGAGCGCCGCCAGTTCTGGGAGCACGCCGGGGTCACGCTCGCGTGGGGCATCACGTGGCGTTGAGGGTCGTCGTCTTGCTCGCGCTGCTCCGCGCGATCGCGTTTGCACAGCCGACCGACGCCGGCGTCGATGCGCCGGTCGCGCCTTCCGACGCGGGCGCCGGCGCGCCGGGCGACGCGGCCCCGCTCCAGAGCTTCCAGGCGCCGGTCGCGAAGGGGTCGACCGACGTCGCGTACCCCGACACCGCGCCCGCGATCACCGCGCCGGTCGCGGTCACCGTCAAGCTCCTCGTCGACGAGACCGGCGCGGTCGCGAAGGTCGACCTGGTCTCGGCGCCGCAGCCCGTGTTCGACGACGCCGTGATCGCCGCCGCGAAGGCGTTCACGTTCGAGCCCGCGACGTTCGGCGGCAAGCCGGTCAAGGTCCAGATCACGTTCACGCACACGTTCGTGCCGAAGCCGGCGCCGGTGCCGGCCGTCGTGACGGCGCAGAGCAAGGCGACCGCGGTGCTGCGCGGCAAGCTGATCGAGCTCGGTACGCGCAAACCGGTGACCAGCGCGACGATCACCGCGGTCGTCGATGGCGTGACCTATAGCGCCGAGGGCGATCAGACCGGCCGGTTCCGGCTCGCGCTCGCGCCGGGCACCGCCAAGATCGCGGTGTACGCGCCGTCGCACGAGCCGTTCGTCCAGCAGGAGCAGCTCTCGGGATCGCAGGAGCTCGCGGTCACCTACCTGGTCTCGCGCGATCGCTACGATCCGTACTCGATCACCGTGGTCGGCGATCAGCGCCGCGAGGAGGTCTCACGGATCACGCTGCGCGGACCGGAGCTCCAGCAGGTACCGGGCACGTTCGGCGATCCGTTCCGCGTGATCCAGGCGCTGCCGGGGGTCGCTTCGGTGGTGTCGCTGCTGCCGTTCCCGGTCGTGCGTGGCGCCTCGCCGAGCTCGACCGGCTTCGAGATCGACGGCACGCGGGTGCCGCTGTTGTTTCACCTGCTGTCGGGCCCCAGCGTGATCCACCCGGAGTTCATCGACGAGATCCAGTTCTATCCGGGCGGCGCGCCGGCGCCGTACGGCGGCTACACCGCCGGCATCATCGATGGCATCACCCGGCGCGCGAACCAGGACGAGCACCTGGTCGATGTCGATCTCAACTTGCTCCAGGTCGGCGGGCTCGTCCGCGAGCCGGTGACCAAGGACATCTCCGTGACCGCGGCCGCACGCTACGGCTTCCCCGGCTTTCTGTTGTCGCTCGCGACCAACCAGGCGTCGCTGTCGTACTGGGACTACCAGCTGCGCGTCGACGGCGGGACCAAGGCGAACGGCTGGACGATGTTCGCGTTCGGCGCGCGCGACGAGCTCGACACGGTCGCCGCCAACGCCGACCCCAACGATCCGAACCCACCGCTGTCGCCGGAGCTCGTGCTCGGCTTTCACCGGCTCGACCTGCGCTACCACCGCACGTTCGGCACGCTCGACGCCACCGCGAGGATCGTCGGCGGCTACGACCGCACCGAGTCGATGGGGACCGACTTCACGATCTGGTCCGCGGATCCCGAGCTCAAGGGCCGGCTCGAGGTCGACAAGACGCTCGCGCTGCAAGCCGGCCTCACCGGCGATCTGCGGCTGCTCCGTCCAGGGACGAACACGAACGCGGCCGCCGGCTCGCTGGCGGCGATCACGAGCGCGCTGTCGAGCTCGCAGACCGGGTCGGCGTACTTCGAAGGGATCTGGCGGCCGACGCCGCTGTGGCTGATCCGGCCGGGCGTGCGCGGTGACATCTATCACGATAACACCGCGACCAAGCCCTCGTTCGATCCGCGGCTCACCGTCCGCTACAAGCTCGGCGAGCGCGACCTCCCCGACGTCGCGCCGGGGTCCGACGACGCCGCGGTGTGGCTCAAGGGCTCGACCGGGCTCTATCACCAGCCGCCGCGCTTCGTCGTGCCGCTGCCCGGGCTCGACATGATGCCGCTCAAGTACGGCCTGCTCGGGGCGTGGCAATCGAGCCTCGGCGCCGAGGTCCCGCTCGGCGCGCGGTTCCAGCTCTCGACCGAGGCGTTCTATAACTACATGAACCCGACGATCTTCGATCTCTCGACGAACGCGACGACCGTCGGCACCGGCGCGAACTCGACGCTGATCCCGACCTCGATCATCACGATGCCGGATCCCGGTCAGATGTTCATCGATCGGCTGACCACGCCGCAGACCGGGCGCGCGTACGGGCTAGAGGTGCTGCTGCGCCGCCAGGCGCGGAGCGGCGTGTTCGGCTGGATCTCGTACACGCTGTCGCGCTCGGAGCGCGATCGCAACGGCGTGGTCGCGCCGTACGACTACGATCGCACGCACCTGCTCAACCTCGTGCTCGGCGTGCCGCTGCGCCGCAACTGGGATCTCGGCCTGCGCGCGCAGTACGAGAGCGGCGAGCCCGCGACGACGACCTATGGCTACAACACCGCGCGCGCCGACGGTTACGTCCGGTTCGACGTCCGCGTCGACAAGCGCGCGGTGTATCGCTCGTGGCTGCTCGACTTCTACGTCGACATCACGAACGTCGCGCTGCTGCCCGAGGAGATCACGCCGGGCCGGACGATTCGCTACGTGTTGCCGACGGTCGGCCTGCGCGGCCGCATCTAAGGAGAGCCATGCAAGATAGTACGATCGATACCGAGATCCTCGACCTGATGTTGCGCGCGGGCTCGCGCTGGGTGCTGTGGTTGCTGATCGCGCTGTCGCTCGGCGCGCTCGCCGTGATCATCGAGCGGATCTGGTTCTTCATCCAGGAGCGCCGGCCGGAGGCGCAGATCAAGAAGGCCGTCGAGGCGCTCCACCAGGGCTCGCCCGAGGCCGCGCTCAAGGCGCTCGCCGGCGCGCGCTCGATGGAGGCCATCGTGCTGCGCTCGTGCATCGCGCGCGCGGCCGAGGGGCCCGAGGCCGTCGACGAGCATCGCGCGGCGATCGTCGAGCTCGAGCGCCAGCGCTACGAGAAGCGGCTCGCGTTCCTCGGCACGCTCGGCAACAACGCGCCGTTCATCGGCCTGTTCGGGACCGTGCTCGGCATCATCCGGGCGTTCCACGATCTCGCCGGCTCGACCCTGCAGGGCACCTCCGCCGTGATGTCGGGCATCGCCGAGGCGCTCGTCGCGACCGGCGTCGGCCTGCTCGTCGCGCTCCCCGCGGTCGCCGCATACAACGCGTTCACCCGCCATGTCGAGGCATCGGCGAACGCCGCCGATGCCGCCGCCCACGAGGTCCTCGCGTTCTTGAAGAAGAAGGCGCCCTGATGGCGAGCGGCAACATCCGCCGGCGCGGCGCCATCATCGCCGAGATCAACGTGACGCCGCTGGTCGACATCATGTTGGTGCTGCTGATCATCTTCATGCTGACCGCGCACCTGATCGCGAAGCAGGCGATCGAGGTCGAGTTACCGCGCGCGAGTCAGTCGACGACGCTCAAGCCGACGACGCTCGCGATCGTGCTGACGCGCGAGGGCAAGCTGTACCTCAACGACCAGCCGGTAACCCCGGAGGCGCTGCGCAGCGCGGTCGCCGCCGCGGTCGCCAAGGATCCGAAAACCCAGGCGATCATCGCGGGTGACAAGGCGGTCTCGCACGGTCGGGTGGTGTGGGTGCTCGACCTGGTAAAATCGCTCGGCGTGACCTCGTTCGCGATCCAGATCGATCCGAGCAACGTGGTGCCCCCGACGTGATCGATCACCGGCTCGCGATCTGCGTGGTGGCGTCGATCGCGGCGCACTTCGCGCTCGAGCGCGGGCTGCAACACTTGCCCAGGCACGTCGACCCGTTGCCGCCGCAGCAAGTCTCGGTGCGCGTGATCGAACCCGAGCCTCCGAAGGAGCCCGACAAGCCGCCCCCGCCCAGGCCGCCGGAGCCGCTGCCCCAGACCGCGCAGGTCCCGAAGGCCCGCCCGGCGCACGCACCGCTGGTCGCCGCGGTCGCGAAGGATGCACCCCCGCCCGATCATCCCGCGGTGCAGACCAGCGCCACCAGCAGCGAGGCGCCCGTGTTCGGCGTCACGATGGAGTCGACCTCGCAGCAGGGCGGCAACGCCGTCTCGGTCGGCAACACGCTCGCGCCCTCGGCGGGCAGCGCCGCCGCCGCAGCACCCAGGCCGCTGCCCCCGCCGGTCGCCGCGTTCGAGGCAACCAAGCTCCCGTTGCCGCAGGGCCGCTGCTTCGGCAAGTACACCGACGAGGCGCGTGCCGCCGGGCTCGAGGGCACCGTCGTGCTCGATCTCACCGTCGACGAGCACGGCCGCGCGCGCGACGTCTCGGTGGTGCAGGGGCTAGGGCAGGGCCTCAGCGAGGCCGCGAAGCGTGCACTGCTCGCGTGCAGGTTCACGCCCGGCGAGAAGGACGGCAAGCCCGTCGCCGTGCGGATCCGCGGGTTCAAGATCGAGTTCGTGCTGCAGGAGCCGTGACCGCCGATCAGCGCGGCGCCGCGCCGAGCCGCTTCAAGATCGCCTCGACGAAGGCGCTCGCATCGGTCGCGAAGTCACCGCTGATCGCCGGGCCCTCGCCCCGCTTGGTGAACTTCGCCCCATCGCGCTCGCACAGGATCGTGCGCGTCGATCTGGTCGCGAGCACGTAGTCGTACTCGAGCGTGAAGTAGTGGGTGATCGCGGCGTCGTTCTTCTTCGCGACGTACGCGACCATCCACGCCTCGCCCATCTCGGTCGGCTGCGGCATCGACAACACGCCGATCCGCCAGCCTTCGTCGAGCTCCTTGCACAGCACCTGAGGCGCGTGGGTCACGCCGGTCTGCTGCCACACCGGCGCGAACATCGAGACATCGCGGCGCTCCATCGCCGACACCACGGTCGCGGCGCCCTTGAGCTTCATCAAGTTCGGCAAGATCAGGTGCGCGATGGAGTCGAGAGCACTCGCCATGGCCGCCACCGTAGCACGGACGATTTTGCGCGACTTGTCGTCGGGTTCGCGCTCTAACACGGTGTGTTCGAGAGCCTGGAGAAGCGCCGGCGCGGACCCTCTCTGTGGAAGGCGTTCGGGATCACGTGCACGGTGTGCACGCTGGGCGTGATCCTGTACGTGCACGCGCGCGACGCGCGCGACGCGGAAGACGCCGAGCGCCGGCACGGCGACCTCGAGGCCGCGGCGGCGCAGCGCGATCAGCCGCACCGCGTCGAGCGCGGCGGCATCCGGGTCGAGCTCCCGTCCGAGCCGATGTTCCAGGGCGACTATCGCAACGGCGGGATGGAGGGCGAGGGCTTCGAGGTCACGTGGAACGCGGGCGCACCGTGGTCGGCCGCCGAGAGCGATCGCCACGCGCAGGACTTCGCCGCGAAGCACCTCGGGTTCTCGTTCGATCACACCGACGTGATCGCGCTCGGCGGCGCCCCCGCGCGCGCGTACACGCTCGGCCACGACGCGCACCGGATCTACCTCGCGTACGGCTCGTGCGCCGGCCGTCGCGTCCACGTCCTGGTCTACGACGCTCGCGCCGCGTTCGAGCGGATGATCCAGACGTTCGAGTGCCTGCCCGACAAGACGGTCGATCTCGCGCGCCGCGACGTCGTGGTCGATGCGGTCGCCGGCTGGAAGCGCGTCGATCCGGCCGAGGTCCCGCTCGCACTCGAGGACGCGCACGGCGTCCGCGTCACGACCTGGTTGTTGAAGCGCCAGTGGGGCAAGTCGATCGCCGACCTCGTCCTGCCCGCCGCGGCCGGCGCCGGCCTGCACCTGCGCGAGCCCGCATCGACGCGCGACGACAAGGTGTTCTACACGGGGTCCTACGACGCCAAATCGCCCGCCGACCTGCTCGCGTTCCGCTGTCCCGACGACGATATCGCCATCGTGATCGTCCGCGGCCCGGCGGATGCGTTGAACCCCGGCGTCACGCTCGCCGACTCCGCGCGTTGCCTCCAGGCCGGTGAGGTGATGCCGGTCTACTAACCATGCTGACCAAGATGATCGATTCCTGATCGTCAAGGGGGGCGATCACGATCACGGTAGCGTTCCCGTTCTCGTGCACGGCCACGATCACGGGGCCGACCACGATCACGATCACGGTCACGGTCACGGCCACGGCCACGGCCGGCCACGGCCACGGACGGCCACGGCCACGGCCACGGTCATGGCCACGGCCAATCAGGGACGGGCTTCAGGCGTCGCGCTCGCGCACCGAGTACTCGAGCTTCCAGCGGCCGTGGCCGTCGCGCGCGACGCACCACAGCTCGAGCGTGCCGACCTCGGTGACGTGGGCTTCGAGCCGCACCGGCACGAGATCGCCGGATGTGCGGTCGCCCTCGACCTCTACGAGCTTCTCGACCGGATCGAGCTCCGCGAGGCCCTCGGCATCGGCGTCGACGAGCGCACCGGCGGCGTCGTCGGCGCGCGTGGCGGCGGCGAAGAACCGGAACGTCGAGGTCTCTCCGACGACCACGCCGAGCTCGTCGTCGGGGAGGGCGACCGTCGAACCTTCTTCGAGGCCCTGCGGCGCGACGCACAGCGCCTTCACGGGTGGCGCGAAGCCGGGGATCGCGGGCATCGCGCTCTCGATCCCGATGTAATAGGCGCGCGCGGTGCCGCCGCGGATCCGGATGCCCCGGCCGTGCCGCGCCTGGCCGTAGTACGCCGCGCCGAGCGCGACCGCGAGATCGAGGTCCGCGCCGCCGAGCACGGTGACGTCGCGCCCGGCCCACGTGCGCAACAGCTCGACGATGCGCGACTGTAGCTTGTGCGCCTTCATCACGCCGCCGTTGAACAGCACGGCGGTCGGCATCCTCTCGAACCGGCCGAGGAACTCGGCGAGGTGACGCGTGATCGCGGGATCGTGCGCGTACGGCAGGCCGAGCTCGCGCAGGCCGGCGGCGCGGCGGCGGGCGGCCTTCGCGCCGGCCTCGACCTTCGGGAAGAAGCCGTCGACGAGCAGCGCCTCGGCCGCGTCGCGCTCGAGCACGGCCTTGATCGTCCCGCCAACCAGCTTCGAGCCGCGCGCCAGGATCGAGATCGGGAACTTTGCCGGTGGATGGTCCGACAGCAGCGCTTCCTTCGCGCTGCGCGCGGCGTAGACCAGGGCGCGTTGTTGCAATGCATCGAGCGGCTTGTCGATCCCGCGCTGCGCGAGCGCGGCGAGCGCGAGGTCCATGTTGTCGCCGCCGAGCAAGATGTGGTCGCCGACCGCGATCCGCTCGAGCGTGAGGTTGCCGCCGTCGTCGTGGACCTCGATCAGCGAGAAGTCGGTCGTGCCACCGCCGAGGTCGCACACCAGCACGACGTCGCCGGGCGAGAGGTCCTTGCGCCAGGCATCGCCGCGCGCCGCGAGGTACGCGTAGAACGCGGCCTGGGGCTCCTCGAGCAGCGTGATCTTGTCGAACCCGGCTTCGCGCGCGGCGACGACCGTGAGCTCGCGGGCGACCGGATCGAAGCTCGCGGGCACCGTGACGAGCACCTCCTGCTCGCCCGCCGGCTCGTCGGGATTCGCGTCGTCCCACGCCGCGCGCAGGTGCGCGAGGTAGCGCGCCGACGCGTTGACCGGCGAGACCCGCTCGCCGCCCTGCATCGCCTCGTCGAGCTCGCGCTGCGCGCCGCGGAACGGCAGCACCTGCGCGGTGCGATCGATCGCGGGGTTGCACAGCCATGACTTCGCCGAGGCGACCAGCCGGTGCGGCAGCTCGGCGCCGCGGTCGCGCGCGAACGTCCCGACGGTGTAGCGCATCGGCCCCGACCACGGCAGCTGCAGGTGGTTCGGTGGGACCTCCTGCTCGCTCGGCAACAGCAAGAACGACGGCAGCGTCGCTCGCTCGGCGATCTCGCCGGGCCCGACGACCTGCACGATCGGCTGCGCCGCGGGCGCCTGGTCGCCGGTCGCGGTCGCGAGCGCCGAGTTGGTCGTACCGAGATCGATCCCGAGCACGCGGGTCACGCGGAGAGCTCCACTTCCGCCGGTGCGATCACGGTGCGGTCGACGCCCTCGGCGAGCGACGGCAGCTTGGTCTCGATCGCGCGCCAGCCGTGATGGCGCAGCGTGCCCTTGTAGGGCGGCTCGCCCTTGGCCTCGCCGATCAGGCGAATCTCCGCGGGGTCGAAGCCCTTGGGGACCGAAACCTTGGTCTCTTCTTCGCCCGGCATCACGGGCTCGAGCGACAGGATCTGATCGAACACCTTCTTGCAGCCGCGATGGACCGCGCGCACCG
>JBDTEH010000279.1:0-16867 GCA_039922635.1 Kofleriaceae bacterium
TCGGATCGGACTCCGATCCGCGCGCGTTCAACTTCGATGGCGAGTTCAACATCGCGAACCGCGGCATCCTCGAGTTCGTCGAGATCCTGAAGCTCGACGTCGCGTTCCTCTACGACCTGCTCGGCGCGACCCAGGAACGCAAGATCAAGCCGAAGAAGTTCGCGCAGACCGATATCGATGAGGTCATCCTCGGCCACACCAACGAGGCCGAGTACAAGAAGCTCCTCAACAACGAGTTCATGGAGGCGCTCCGCGACCGCACCGTGAAGGTCGATATCCCGTACATCACGAAGGTGTCCGAGGAGGTCAAGATCTACGCGAAGGACTTCACGCTCTCGAAGGTCGGCAAGCACATCGCGCCGCACACGCTGTACGTCGCGTCGCTGTGGGCGGTGCTGACCCGGCTCGAGGATCCGAAGAAGCACTCGCTGTCGCTGCTCCAGAAGAGCAAGCTCTACGACGGCAAGACGCTGCCGGGCTTCACCCAGGACAACATCAAGGAGCTGCGCAAGGAGTCCCAGCGCGAGGGTCTCGACGGCATCTCGCCGCGCTACATCCAGGACAAGATCGCGAACGCGCTGGTCAGCGATAAGGCCGATGGCGCGATCAACCCGTTCATGGTGCTCAACGAGCTCGAGAGCGGCCTGCGCTCGCACTCGCTGATCTCCTCGGAGGACCAGCGCAAGCGCTACGGCGAGATGCTCTCGGTCGTCAAGCAGGAGTACGAGGACATCGTCAAGAACGAGGTCCAGCGCGCGATCAGCGCCGACGAGGACATGATCGCGAAGCTGTGCGCGAACTACATCGATAACATCAAGGCCTTCACCCAGAAGGAGCGGGTCAAGAATCCGTACACCGGTCAGGACGAGGAGCCGGACGAGCGGATGATGCGGTCGATCGAGGAGAAGATCGACATCCCGGAGAGCCGCAAGGACGACTTCCGCCGCGAGATCATGAACTACATCGGCGCGCTCGCGATCGAGGGCCGGCAGTTCGACTACAAGACCAACGAGCGGCTCCACAAGGCGCTCGAGTCCAAGCTGTTCGAGGACCAGAAAGACTCGATCAAGCTGACCTCGCTGGTCTCGAGCGTCGTCGACCGCGACACCCAGGCGAAGATCGATGTCGTCAAGCAGCGCTTGATCAAGAACTTCGGCTACGACGAGGTCTCGGCGACCGACGTGCTCAACTTCGTCGCCTCGATCTTCGCGCGCGGAGATGTGAAGTCCTGATGGACGCGCGCGGTGTAGGAACGGTCCAGGTCGAGCTCAATCACACCCTCGCCGAGCTGCTCGCGAAGCTGTGCCTCGAGCTCGACACCGAGGACTACACCGGCGTGATCTCTCGCGCGCTCGGCTTGCTCGAGATGGTGCAGCACACGAAGCGCCAAGGTGGACGGCTGGTGTTGGTCAACGAGCGGGGCGACACCGCGGATGTGGTGTTCTGATGGCGGCCGAGGAGGCGACCTGAATGTCGCAGAAGATCGATCTCGACCACGGCCGGTTCCGCCAGATCATCCGCGGCAAGATCAAGCAGAACCTCCGCAAGTACATCTCGCAGGGCGAGATGATCGCGAAGAAGGGCAAGGACACGGTCTCGATCCCGATCCCGTCGGTCGATATCCCGCGGTTCAAGCACGGCGACAAGCAGCAGGGCGGCGTGAGCCAAGGTGCGGGCGAGCCCGGCGACGCACTCGGCCAGGGCGAGGACCAGCCGGGCTCGGGCCACGAGGCCGGCGACCGTCCGGGCGATCACCTGCTCGACATCGAGCTCAGCGTGCAGGAGCTCGCCGAGATCATGGGCGAGGAGCTCGAGCTACCGCGGATCCAGCCCAAGGGCACCGAGAAGATCGTCGCGTACAAGGACAAGTATTCGGGGATTCGCACGGTCGGGCCCGAGTCGCTGCGTCACTTTCGCCGCACGTTCCGCCAGGCGATGCGCCGGCAGATCTCGATGGGTACGTACAACGCGAAGAACCCGGTGATCATCCCGATCAAAGAGGACAAGCGCTATCGCTCGTGGCGTAGCGTGCCGCTGCCGCAGTCCAACGCGGTGATCATCTACATGATGGACGTGTCGGGCTCGATGGGCGACGAACAAAAGGAGATCGTCCGGATCGAGAGCTTCTGGATCGATACGTGGCTGCGCTCGCAGTACCACGGCATCGAGAGCCGCTACATCATCCACGATGCGATGGCGAAGGAAGTCGATCGCGATACGTTCTTCCGCACGCGCGAATCCGGCGGCACGATGATCAGCTCGGCGTACAAGCTGTGCGCGAAGATGATCGACGACGAGTATCCATCGGACCTGTGGAACATCTACCCGTTTCACTTCTCCGATGGCGATAACTGGTCGGTCGACGACACCCATACCTGCGTCGAGCTGTTGAAGAAAGAAGTGCTCCCGTTCGTGAATCTGTTCTCGTACGGGCAGGTCGAGTCGCCGTACGGATCGGGTCAGTTCATCAAGGATCTCACCGAACACTTCGACGACGACGAGCGGGTCGTGACGAGCGAGATCAAGGGCAAGGACGCGATCATGGACTCCATCAAGGAGTTCCTCGGGAAGGGGAAGTAATGGCCTCGGCGTTGAAACGCTTGCCGGCGTACCTGCGCGACATCCAGGAGGAGGTCGAGGGCCACGCCCGTAACTTCGGGCTCGACTTCTTCCCGATCCTCTACGAGGTCCTCGACTACAAGACGATGAACGAGGTCGCCGCGTACGGCGGCTTTCCGACCCGCTACCCGCACTGGCGGTTCGGCATGGACTACGAGCAGCTCGCGAAGAGCTACGAGTGGGGCCTCTCGAAGATCTACGAGATGGTGATCAACACCAACCCGGCGTATGCGTACCTGCTCGAGGGCAACTCGACGACCGATCAGAAGCTCGTGATGGCGCACGTCTGCGCGCACGTCGACTTCTTCAAGCATAACTATTACTTCTCGAAGACCAACCGCAAGATGATCGACGGGATGGCGAACCACGCGTCGCGCGTGCGCCGTCACATGGATCGCTGGGGCCAGGATGTCGTCGAGGAGTTCATCGATACCTGTCTGTCGCTCGAGAATCTGATCGATCCGATGTCGGCGTACATCGTGCGCCAGCGCCCGCCACGCACGCCCGAAGAACAGCGCGCCGAGGACGAGGCCGAGCCCTCGGTCGGGCGGTTGAAGTCCAAGGGCTACATGGACGCCTTCATCAACCCGCCGAGCTACCTCGAGGCGCAGAAGAAGAAGAAGGACGAGGAGGCCAAGAAGGCCCGCCGGCGCTTCCCCGAGCAACCGCAGCGCGATGTCCTCCAGTTCCTGATCGAGCATGCGCCGCTCGAGCACTGGCAGCGCGACGTGCTCGAGGTCGTACGCGACGAGGCGTACTACTTCGCGCCGCAGGCGATGACGAAGATCATGAACGAAGGCTGGGCAACGTATTGGCACTCGAAGATCCTCACCGAGAAGTCGCTGACCGCCGCCGAGGTGATCGACTACGCCGATGCCTGCTCCGGCGTGCTCGCGACCTCGCCGGGCCGGCTCAACCCGTACAAGCTCGGCATCGAGCTGCTGCGCAACATCGAGGACCGCTGGAACAAGGGCCAGTTCGGCAAGGAGTGGGACGAGTGCGATTCGATGGATCTCAAGAAGAACTGGGATCGTCGGACCGGCCTGGGCCGCCAGAAGATCTTCGAGGTCCGCAAGCTCTACAACGACATCACCTTCCTCGACGAGTTCTTCACGCTCGAGTTCTGCATCGAGCAGAAGTTCTACACGTTCGGGTTCCAGGAGCGCTCGGGGAACTGGGAGATCATGAGCCGCGAGTTCAAGAAGGTGAAGGATCAGCTGTTGAAGATGCTGACCAACCGGGGCCAACCGGTGATCGTCGTCGAGGACGGTAACTTCGAGAACCGCAGCGAGTTGTTGCTGCGCCACATCCACGAGGGCACCGACCTCGATGGCGCACAGGCGCGCGATACCCTGCGCAACGCCGCCAAGGTGTGGTCGCGTCCGGTCTCGTTGCTCACGAAGGTCGAGAACAAGGGCAAGCTGCTTCGCTGCGAGGACGGCAACATCTCCGAGCGTTCGGCGGAGTACACCTAACTTGCGGTTGTGGGCGTGGGGGCAGTCCGATCCTGGACGCAAGCGCGAGCGCAACGAGGACAGCTACCTCGTCGATCCCGAGACCGGGGTGCTCGCGGTCGCGGACGGCATGGGCGGTCATCAGGGCGGCGCGACCGCGTCGCGGATGGCAGTCGAGCTGCTCGCGAGCGAGCTCGCCGAGGTGCGCGACGATTTCGACGCCGCGCTCGACAAGCACCACGCGGGTGCGGTGCGCCACACCGAGGAGATGCAGGCGATGGCGGAGCCGACCGGCGATCTCGCGCCGACGATCCCGGTGCGCGGCGAGGAAGCGCTGGCTCACGGCGGCGCGCAGATGCTGTTCAGCCCCGAGCTCGAGGTCATGCGCGGCGTCGTGCGCCGGGCGAGCGGCGCGATCTTCGAGCACGCGTGGGCCAAGCCCGAGCTGCGCGGCATGGGCACGACCCTCACTGCGATCCTCATCCACGGCGGCAAGGCGCACCTCGCCCACGCCGGCGATTCGCGCTGCTACATGTTTCGCGATGGTCAGCTCCGCCAGATCAGCGACGACCACTCGTGGATCGCCGAGCAACTCAAGGCGGGCTCGATCACGCTCGAGGAAGCGAAGGCGTCGAAGTTCCGCCACGTGATCACCAAGTCGATCGGGTTCGAGCGCGACACCGATGCGGATCTCAAGTCGGTGTCGGTCTCGCCCGGTGATTGCTTCCTGCTGTGCTCCGATGGGATGTCGAACTACGTCGAGCATGGCGAGCTCGAGCGGATCATCGCGATGACGTGGTACCGCAAGCTGCCCGAGACGCTGATCGCGCTCGCGAACGATCGCGGTGGCGACGACAACATCACGGTCGTGGTCGGCTTGATCTCGAACGCCTGAAACGGGGCGACTCCAGGCCCTGTGGTTGGCTACAACCGCTCGACGCTGCACGGTGTCCAACCCAGCATGCGTGGATCGGTCGGCGCGGTCGTCGCGGTCGCCTCCGCCGCCGTGACGGAGTAGGCTAGCGCCCCGTGCGCGCCGTCCTGATCTCGCTGGTCCTGTGCGCCGCGTGCGATCGCGGCCATCACGAACCACCGGCGCCGTCGCAACCGTCGACAGTCGCCCGCCCGGCTGCCGGCTGTACGCTGGCGCCGCTCGCGTTGCGGGTGCCGGCGGCAAAGCGCGCGGTCGCGATCGGCGATCTGCACGGGGATCTCTCCGCCGCGCGGGCCGCGCTACGCACCGCCGGCGCGATCGATGCGCACGACACGTGGATCGGCGGTGACCTCACCATCATCCAGACCGGCGACATCCTCGATCGCGGCGACGGCGAGTCGCAGATCCTCGAGCTATTCGCCAGGCTCGCGACCGAGGCGCGCGCGAGCGGCGGCCAGGTCATCCAGCTGCTCGGCAACCACGAGCTGATGAACGCCGCGCACGACCTTCGCTACGTCACGCCGGCGGGCGCGCGCGACTTCGACGGTGACCGCGCGCACGAGCTCGCGCCGGGCGGGACCTGGGCGAAGCGGCTCGCGACCCACAACGTGATCGCGATCGTCCCGACCGCCGGGGGCGACACCGTGCTGTCCCACGCCGGGGTCACCGCGGAGTGGGCGACGCACCTCGACGAGGTCAACGAGCACGCGCGGTGCTGGCTCGATGGTCAGGAAGGCGGCGCGGATGCGCCGACGCTGGCGCTCACCGCCGATGACAGCCCGGTGTGGACGCGCGTGTGGGGGACGGACCCGGTCGACTGCACCAAGCTCGCCGCCGTGCTCGCGCAGCTCGGCGCGAAGCGCATGGTCGTGGCCCACACGCCGCAGCGGGGCGGCATCACGTCCGCGTGCGACGGCGCGCTGTGGCGGATCGATACCGGGATGACGACCTATTACGGCGGCCCGATCCAGGTGCTCGAGCTCGGCGACCCGCCGAAGATCCTGACCGGGACGCGCTAGCTCTTCAGCTTGTAGCCGGTCTTGAAGATCCACGCGATCGCGACCATGCACACGACGAGGAACCCGACGATCGCCGCGACGCTGATCGTGACATCGACATCGCCGTGGCCGTAGAACGCCCACCGCATGCCGCTGATCAAGTACACGACCGGGTTGAACAGCGTGACCTTCTGCCAGAACGGCGGGAGCATGTCGATCGAGTAGAACGCGCCGCCGAGGAACGTCAGCGGCGTCACGATCATCAGCGGGATGGTCTGCAGCTTCTGGAAGCTGTCGGCCCACAGGCCGATGATGAAGCCGAACGTCGAGAACGTGACCGACGTCAGCACCAGAAAAGCGACCATCCACACCGGGTGCTCGACGTGATACGGCACGAACGCGCGCGCGGTGACGAGGATCAGCACGCCGAGCATCAGCGACTTCGAGGCCGCCGCGCCGATAAAGCCGATCACGACCTCGGCGAGCGCGACCGGCGCCGACAGCAGCTCGTAGATCGTGCCGGACCACTTCGGGAGAAAGATCCCGAACGACGCGTTCGAGATGCTCTCGCCGAGCAGCGAAAGCATCACGAGGCCGGGGATGATGAACGCGCCGTAGTCGAGGCCGCCGACCGTCTTGAGCCGGCCGCCGATCGCGGAGCCGAACACGACGAAGTAGAGCGACGTCGAGAGCACCGGCGACACGATGCTCTGCATCCAGGTCCGGAACGCACGCGCCATCTCGAACCGGTAGATCGCGCGGATCGCGGGGATGTTCATGGCGCCACCGCCGCGCGGTCGCCGTGGACCAGGTGGACGAAGATGTCCTCGAGCGACGACTCCTTGGAGTGCAGATCCTTGAAGTCGAGGCCGAGCTCGCCGAGCCGCTTCAACAGCGGCGCGACGCCGGTCTCTGCGCTCTGGACATCGAACGTGTAGGTCAACGTGGTGCCGTCCTGCGATAGCTCGACGTGCTCGAGGCCGGCGGGAACCTGGCCGAGCGGTTGCTGCAGCGTGATCGCGAGCTGGCGCTTGCCGAGCCGGCGCATCAGCGTCGTCTTGTCCTCGACGACGACGAGCTTGCCCTTGTCGATCACGCCGATCCGGTCGGCCATCTCCTCGGCCTCGTCGATGTAGTGGGTGGTCAGGATGATCGTGACGCCGCTGGCCCGGAGCTCGCGCACCATGTTCCACATGTCGTGGCGGAGCTCGACGTCGACGCCCGCGGTCGGTTCGTCGAGAAACAAGATCGTCGGTTCGTGGGCCAGCGCCTTGGCGATCAGCACGCGCCGCTTCATCCCGCCCGAGAGCGTCATGATCTTCGCGGCGCGCTTGTCCCACAGCGAGAGCTCGCGCAGCACCTTCTCGATGTGGGCATCGTCGCGCCGCTTGCCGAACAGCCCTCGCGAGAAGCTCACCGTCGACCACACGGTCTCGAACGCGTCGGTCGAGAGCTCCTGCGGCACGAGGCCGATCTTCGCGCGTGCCGCGCGGAAGTCCTTCGCGATGTCGTGGCCGTCGGCGACCACGCTGCCGCTGCTGGGCGTGACGATGCCGCACACGATGTTGATCAGCGTGGTCTTGCCGGCGCCGTTCGGTCCGAGCAGCGCGAAGATCTCGCCGCGCTCGATGTCGAGATCGACGATCCCGAGCGCCGTGACCTTGCTGGCGTACGTCTTGGAGACGCCGCGGATGCTGACGATCGCGGCCATGTCAGTTGGTCGAGAGCACCGCGTGCGCGCGCGCCGCGGTCACGAAGTCCATCACGACGACGCCGTAGCGCCCGGTCGGCGCGGCGGCGAAGTACGAATCGAGCATCGCGTCGATCGTGTCGCTCACGCTCGGAATGTTCGGCAACCCGGAGATCATTTGATAGCCGCTCGTATACGCGAGATACAGCGCCGCAGGATCGGTCCGCGACGTGGCCTCCCCGAACAGGGAGGTGATCGCCGTCCACTTGAGCGCGTCATCGGTGACGATGTAGTTGTCCTCGACGTGCAGCACCGGAGGGCCGGCGATAGCGAAGGTCGCGTTATCGGTCCACACCGCGGGCGGTGCGGCGATGCCGACCGTGGCCGTCGCGTCGAACCGGCGGAGCAACACGAGCTTGCCGCGCGCGTCGCCGAGCGACGGGATCGCATCGTCGAGATCCCAGCGCGCCGGGTCGCGCGCGACGTATTGCGCGAACAGTTGGTCGAACGTGAGCGTGCCGCCCTGGGCCGCGAGCTCTTCCTTGACCGAGACGATCAGCGCCTCGCGCGGATGCGCGTCGAGGAACGCGTACATCGCGGCGAGCACGTCGTCGAGCGTCTGATCCTGATCGATCGAGCCGTGATAGATCAGGAGCTGGTCGTCGAAGTTGCGGCAGCGCACGTCGAAGTAGCGCACGCCGGCCGCGAGTTGCTCCGCGAACGTCAGCTTCTGGGTCTGCGCGAGGCCGGGCGCCGGTTCGTGGATCGCGCCGGAGTCGTGGGTGCCCGGGATGGTCAGCGCCGCGAGGCTGGTCGCGTCGGGCAAGCTCGCCATCCAATCGGCATCACCGGTGGGCTCGCTCGAGCAACCGCCGGCGAGTCCGGCGAGCCCGGCGAGCGTACCCAAGATGGCGAGGCTGCGCATCCGCCGACTCTACCGCGCGGCTACTTCTGGATCTCGATCGCGGCGGGCGCGTCGTGGGCCGGCTTCGCCAGGCCGGCGGGGCACGCCGGTGGGGCCGCGGGATCGACGCGCTCCTGGACCACCGCCCCGAGCTTCGCGGGGCCAGCGCCGGCGAGCACGTCGACCTGCGTGACGTCGCGCTGGGCGAGCCGCGCCTGGATCGCATCGCCGAGCTTCTGTGCGTCGGCCTTGCTCGGCAGCGCGACCGCGATCAGCCACCTGGTGATCTCGGGGTGCGACCGCATCGTCAGCGCCATCTCGTGCACGATGATCTGACCGGCGGCCGAGAGCCCACCGTGATCGAGCGTCGGTAGCTTCGAGACGTCGAGGCGATCGCCGTCGAGCGTGACGACCTGGAGCCCCCCGGTATCGGGGCAACCGTCGTCGTCCTGCACGCCGTTGATGGTCTCGGGGTCGTTCGGGCACTTGTCCTGGGCATCCGGAATGCCGTCGTGATCGTTGTCGAGATCGGGGCAGCCGTCGGCATCCTCGAAGCCGTCCTTGTCCTCGGGGCACAGCGGGCACTTGTCCTGGGCATCCGGGATCCCGTCACCGTCGTTGTCGAGATCGGGGCAGCCATCCTCGTCCTCGAAGCCGTCCTTGTCCTCTTCCTCGAGCGGGCACTTGTCGCGCGAATCGGGGATGCCGTCGCCATCGGAGTCGTGCTTGTCGGCCGGGCAGCCGTCGTGCGGGAACGGCGGCTTGCCGTCCTCGGCGTCGTCGGGACACTTGTCTTGCAGATCTGGAATGCCGTCCTTGTCGTTGTCGAGGTCGGGGCAGCCATCGTCGTCCTCGAAGCCGTCGATGTCCTCGGCGGCGTTCGGGCACTTGTCGACCGCGTCGGGCCGCCGATCGCCATCGTTGTCGTCGTCGGGGCAGCCGTCCTCGTCCTGGAACCCGTCCTTGTCCTCGGGCACGAGCGGGCACTTGTCACGCGAGTTCTCGATGCCGTCACCATCGGAGTCGCGGACGTCCGGGGCGAAGCCGACCGAGACGAAGAAGCGCGCGTTCGGTGCGCCGATCGCGCGATCGAGCCCGGCGCCTCCTCCCACGACCACCGCCACCGAAGATGCGACGTTCACCCGCAACCCACCGAGCGCCTCGATCGGGCTCTCGTCGACCGCGAACGAGGTCACGCCGGTGCGGCCGAACGACTCGGCGATGAGGTTGAACCGGGAGGTCACGGCGAACGCGGCCGCGACGCCCCAGACCAGTTGCTGGCCGATCGTGCTCGAGTAGACGGTGCGCGGCTTGCGTACGATGAAGCCGCCGTTCGCACCGAGCGAGAGCCGATCGCGCGTCCACTGCCAGGCGAGCCGACCGCGCAACGTCGGCAGGTCATCGCCGATGAACTGCGAGCCATCACTGCCGAAGCTGGTCGGGATCGAGATCCCCGCGATGCCGGCGAGCCGCATGGCGGGGTCCTGCCATAGCCGTAGCTTCGCCTCGACGATCAGATCGCCGAGTCCGGTCACTTGCAGGCCCTGCGAGGCGTGCATCCCGGTCGTCGGATCGAGGCCATCGCCGGCGAGTGAGAACACGAACGGCAGGTTCGCGCCGAGCTGGAGCCGATCGGTGATGCCGTACGCGCCGGTCAGCTGCATCTCGGTCAACGACGACACGACCTGGTCGCGCTGCGTACCGATCTGCGTGCCGTTGGCGACGGTGTTGTAGATCGTGAACGGGTTCGACAGGAACGTGACGAGCGCGTCGAGCGCGAGCTGGTGCTTGTCGGCGACCGCGCCGTTATCGACCGAGAAGAACGTCTTGGGCCCGATCGAATAGTCGAAGTTCTGGACGTCGATCGCGCGATCCGCCGGAGGCATGGCCTGGGCGCTCGCGAGGCGCGGCGCACCGAGACCTGCACATAGACCGGTAGCTACGAGCACCCCCCAGAGACGCATGGCTCGCCAGTGTAAACTACTTCGGGAGCTCCATGTTGAACGTCCACACGACGACCGAGGCGACCGGCTTGTCGTCGGTGTCCTTCGCGGGCTCGAACGCGATCCGCGTCGCGCGCGCGAGCGCGAGCTCGTCGAGCCCGTGGCCGAGCCGGTTGAGCAGCTGGACCGACTTGACCGCGCCGGTGTCATCGACGATCAGCTTGACGCGGATCTTGCCCTCGATGCCGAGCCGGCGCGCGTCGGCGGGATAGTCCTTCGACTCCTCGTAGGAGTAGTCGCCGCGTGGCATCGCGCGGGTCTTGATCGTCGCGACGGACATCGTCACGACGTCGCCGGAGCCGCGCCCGGCGCCCATCCCGGTGCCGGTGCCGGCGCCGCCGCGGCCGACGTGTTGCACGACGGGGCCCTTCGCGACCGCGACGCCCAGGGCCGCGGGCGCGACATCGGGCATCGCGACCACGGGCGCGCCACCTGCCTCGGTGGGCGGTGCGGTGGTCGGTGCGGGCTCGGACGGTGGCGGTGGTTCGGCGGCGCGCACCGGCGTCCGGGTCGCGACGTGCTGCGGGACCACCGCCGGCCTGATCGGCTCGGGCCGCGGCTCCGGTGGCGGCTCCGGCGCGACCGGCGGCGGAGGTGGCTGGACGATCGGCGGCACCTCGACGTCGACGAGCTCGAGCTTCGGCGGCGGCGGCGGGGTGGGCCGCCGGGGGTGGAGCACGACGAGCGCATCCCCGAACGTCGCCACGAGGAGGTGGATCGCGATCGCGCCCGCGAGCGCGAGCACGAACGGCGATTCCCACCACGGGCCCACGGGCTCGGTGGGCAACGGCTCCGATCGCACCCGCGGAGCGTAGCAGAGTCGGCGGTGCTCGCCGGGGCGACCGTTCAGCGCAGCTCGCCGTCGACGTAGAGCCAGCCACCGTCGCTGCCGCGCCGAAACCGCGAGCGCTCGTGCTGGCGAAACGGCTTGCCGCGGGCCACCCCGGCGGCGACGAACTCGACGACGCCGTCGTCGTCGCGGGCACGGCCGCGCTCGGTGGCGATGATCTCGAGCCCGAGCCACAGCGTCGCGCGCGTGAACAGCTCGATGTGGTGGCGCCGTTCGGCGTCCCCGAGCCCGGTGGGCTGCGCGGCGTGCGTGGCCAGCAGATATTCGACGTTGCCCCGCACGTACGCGGTGTAGCGCGAGCGCATCAGCTCGAGTGCGGTGGTGGCGCGGCGCGTGCCGGCGAGCAGCGGCTCGCAGCACGAGGCGCCGGTGCGACCGCTACCGCACGGACACGGCTTGGGTGCGCTGGTGTTCGTTCCAGTCATCGGCGATCAGCGGTGATCATCGGGGTGATCATCGGGGTGATCATCGGGGTGATCATCAGGGGTGTTCGTTCTCGAGCGCGATCGCGGTGACCCCGGCTTGCTGGACGAGATCGATCGCGCGCATCACGCCGCCGTAGGCGCTCTTGCGATCGCCGGCGATGATCGCCTTGGGCTTGGAGGAGGTCGCCGCGATCTCCTTGATCCGCGCGATCGCCTTGGCGTCGTCGTCGAACTTGTCGCCGTTGACGTAGAGCTGGCCGTCTTGCGTGACCGACACGCGCAACGAGCTCTGGACCTCACCGCCGGTCGCGGCCTTCGGCTTGTCGATGTCGACGCCGCGCGCGACGATCAACTTCGCGGTCACCATGAACACGACGAGCAGCACGAGCACGACGTCGACGAATGGCGTCACGTTGATGTCGGTGATCGCGGGCGTCGCGTCGTCGTCGTCGTACAGGCTCGCGCCGCCCGCCATCTACGCGTCCACCTTCGAGGCCTCGCCGCTCGACTCGGGCATCGGGTTCAACTTCTCGGCGTCGGCGCCGTGGACCAACGAGAGCACGGTGTGCGCGGCCTGATCGGCGCCGCCGAGCAGCACGCGCAGCTTGCGCGAGAAGTAGTTGAACGCGATCACGGCGGGGATCGCGACCATCAGGCCGAACGCGGTCGCGGCGAGCGCCTCGGCGATCAGATCGAGCGTGCGGTCCTGGGCCATCGCGGTCTGCTCGCGGAGGTGCTCGAACGCGTTGATCACACCGAGCACGGTGCCGAACAGGCCGATGAACGGCACGTTGTTGCCGAGCGTGCCCAGCACGATCAAGTTGCGATCGGCGGCGGTGCGCCAGCGCGCTCGCTCGCCGTGCATCGCCTCGGCGACGGCCGCAGGGCCGCGGGTGCGCTCGGCGAGGCCGCGCAGCGCGACCTGGACCGAGATCGCGGGGTCGCCCTTGTACTTGGTCTCGAGCCGGTCGATCTCGCCGCGCTCGAACGCGCCGCGGAGCTCGCGCGTGAACCGCTCGGTGTCGGTATCGCGGCGGCGAAACCACAGCGCGCGATCGATCATCACGCCGATCGACACGACGGACAGCCCGATCAACAGCCAGAGCACCCAGCCGGCACCGAGCTGAGCGAACGCGACGAAGTGGCCGGACAGGTCCATCGCGGTCGACCTTAGATCATTTCATCAGCTCTCGCATCACCGCCGTCGCGTACGCGCCGCCCGGCAGCGAGAACGTGACCTCGACGGCGGCGCCGTTGCCAGCGTTGTCGATCTCCGTCACGGTCGGCGCCGCGACCGCGATCGTCGCGTCGCGGCGCGTGCCCTCGGCGATCGCGCGGACCTGCGCGAACGAGTCGCGCGCGAGGCCCGCCGCGGTGAGGATCGCGGCCTCGCGCTCGGCGGCGGGCGAGCCCTCGGCGGCCGCGCGCATCGAGTCGCCGAACATCGGCCCGGTCACGACGAGCTCGCCGGCGGCGAGCCGGGGCGTATCGGTCGCGGGGTCCTCGCACGTGAACAGGCCACCGCCGACCTTGTGCAGCACGTCGCCGGCGAGCACGGTCGCGTACAGGCCATCGGCCATGCGCGCGGTCAGCCACTGGTTGAACAGCTCGCTCTGGAGCGCCGAGACCAGCAGTCGCGCGAGCTTGCGATCGCGCGGGAAGCCCTCGCCGTTGACGATCGCGCGCCCGCGCGCCGCGTTATCGCCGTCGCGCCCGAACCGCTGCTCGCCGTACCAGTTCGGCGCACCCGGCGGCTCGGCGAGCCGCGCCAGGATCGCCTGCGCCTTGCTCACCGCCTCGTCCGCGACACCGCGGACGCGCAGCGCGAAGCGATTGCCGCGCACGTGCCCGGTGCGCAGCTTGTGAGGGTGCCGCGCGACCTCGAGGATCACGAGCTCGTCGAGCACGAGGGCCTGGACCGCCTCGGGTTGCACGGGCGGCGGCAGCGACAGCCACTGCCGGGTCACCGCGTGGCGGTCCTTCATCCCAGCCACCCCGACGTCGCGCGGGTTGACGCCGAGCGCCCTGGCGAGCCGCTCGACCGCCATCTGCGTGGTCAGGCCGCGCTTCTCGATCTTGACGAACACGTGCTCGCCCTCGCCTTTGGGCGGATAGGCGGGCTCTTCGTCGACGAAGAAATCCTCGGGCGTCGTGCGCAGCGCGCCACCGATGCCCGGCAGCTCGGCGGTGAGGTAGGGCAGGTCCACGGCGCGTGGTGTAGCATCGTGGCGATGCAATCGCGTGTCCTCGCGGTCATGTTGCTGGTGGCCTGCGGCGGCACCTACGGCGGCCAGCCACCCGTGCATCCCGAGCCCGGGGCTGCACAGCTGCAGCGCGGGCGCGGGCTCGGGATCGAGGACGCCGCGCTGCCGTACTCGGTGCTCGACGCCAAGACCGGACGCCAGCTCGAACCGAGCGCGTTCTGGGCCAAGCTCGCGAGCGAGCGCGTGGTGTGCGTCGGCGAGGAGCACAAGAACCCGCACCACCACTGGGTCGAGCTCGAGGTCATGCGCCACCTGGTCGAGCAGTGGCCGCATGCGGCGCTCGGCATGGAGATGTTCCAGCGCCCGTTCCAGGGCGTGCTCGATGACTTTGCCGCCAAGCGCATCGACGAGATGGCGCTGCGTTCGCGCACCGGCTGGGAGGACCGCTGGGGCTACGACTTCGGGTTCTATCGGCCGACGATCGCGGTCGCCGTCGACCACCACGCGGCGCTGCTCGCGCTCGACGCGGCGAAGGAGCTGACCAAGCAGGTCGTGCATCACGGGCTCGCGTCGTTGACGCCCCAGGAGCGCGCGCAGCTGCCGGCCGAGATCGACCTCACCGACAAGAAGCACCGCGCCTGGTTCGACGCGCTGATGGCAGACATGGGCGGCGGCGGCGATCCGCACAACCCGCACGGCGCACCGGCCGCGGGCGCCGGTAGCGGTAGCGGTATGTCGCCCGAGATGCCAAGCGAAGATGCGATCTACACCGTGCAGGTGATCTGGGACGAGACCATGGCCGACACCGCGGCGAAGTGGCTCCATGCCAACCCCGAGGGCCGGATCGTGATCCTCGCCGGCAGCGGCCACTGTCACGACCTGGGCATCGTCAACCGGCTCAAGCGCCGCGGCATCGCCGACGCCGTGTCGCTGCGCACCGTGATCGATGACGGCCAGGGCGGCGTCGCCGACGAGCTCGCGAAGCCGATGACCGATTTTCTGGTCGTGCTCGACCTCCCCGCACAGGTCAAGAAGCAGTTGCGCGAAGCCTCGGCCAAAGCCGAGTGATCATCCGTCGGTCGCGTCGACCGTCAGCACGGTCAGCGCGGTAGCGCCGAGCCCGGCTGCGGGCCGTTCTCGTCCATCGCCATGCGGATGTAGAGCTGCGCGCTCTTGTTGCTCGGATCGATCTTGAGGACCTCGTGCCATTCGACCAGCGCGGCGTCCTTGCGGCCGAGCGAGAACATCGTGACGCCGAGGTGGATGCGCGCCGGGATGAAGTCGGGGCGGATCTTCTTCGCATGCTCGAACTCCGCCACGGCGGCGTGGAACATGCCCATGTCGCGATAGACATTGCCGAGCCGGACGCGGAGGTCGGCGAAGTCGGAGCACAGGTCGAGGGCCTTGGAGTACTCGCGTACGGCCTCGTCGAACATCGCGAGCCCCGCGTAGGCCGCGCCGAGGTCGGCGTGCATGTTGGCGAGCTTGCCGCGCGCGAACCGATCGAGCGCGTTGGGCTGGCCGACCGAGGCCGACACCGCCTTGGTATAGACCTCGCGGGCACGCTCGTACTTGCCGCGGTCGTTGTACGTGACCGACAGGTTGAGGGCGGCCTCGGTGTAGCGCGGGTTGAGGCGCAACGCGTTCTCGAACGCCTCCTCGGCGTCGGAGAACCGGCCCTGGGCGTGATAGATCACGCCGAGCATGTTGTAGAGGTCGGGGAAGCTCGGGCGGGCGGACGCGGCCTCGGCGAGGAACGGCTCGGCGCGCTCGTACTCGTTCGCGTTGTAGTGCTCGCGGCCGAGCGCGATCAGCTGCTCGACACTGACCTGGGCACGGTCACTGGTCATCCCCACCAGCCTAACAGCTCTGAGGCACCGGGAGTGCCGTGGCGACCCCGAGCGCGCGGAGCACGGCTACTTCTTCGGCGAGAGCGACGCGAGCGCGCCCTTGGCCTCGCCGGCGCGCGAGCTCTGCGGGTACTTCGTCACCAGCTCCTGCCACGACAGCCGAGCGCGGTCCGGCATGTCGACCGCGACGTAGGCACGACCGAGCAGCCACAGCGCCTCGACGTCGTAGCCGACGCCGCGATAGCGCTCGAGCAAGCGGCGCAGCCGGAGCACGGTGCCCATCGGCTTGCCGCGGTCCCAGTAGTAGCGCGCGACGTACCACTCGCTGTCGGCCAGGCGCTTGCTGACCTTGGTGAGGATCTCCTTGGCCTTGTTCCGGTACGGCGAGTCCGGGAACTTGTCGAGGAAGGCCTTGAGCTCGTTCGCGGCGTCTTCCGTCGATGATTGATCTTTCTCGTACGACGGCGGGAACAGCCAGAAGTCGCTCGACAGCTGCAGGTAGTACGCATCCCCGATCTTGAACGACGCGTAGCCGTTCGCGACCATCTCGTGGGTCGGGTGAAACTTCATGAACAGGCGGTAGCTATCGATCGCCTCGATGTACTGCTCGGCGCCGAACTCGGCATCGGCGAGCCGGAGCTCGGCGAGCACCGCGTATTTCGAGTACGGGAACCGGCTCTTGATGAACGCGAAGTACTTCGACGCCGCGATCCAGTCCTTGTCGTCGAGCCCCTTGAGGCCCTTCTCGTAGTTCTTCTGGGCGGAGACCGAGTAGTCGACCGCACCCGAGCCGGTCTTGGCACCACACGCGGCGGCCCCGCAGGCCAGGGCCAGGGCGAGGGCGAGGAGAAGGGGTTTGATCATCGAGACTTTCCGCTCATACACCCGCGCGGAGCGGGAGATCAACGGCGCTACGACCCGGCCCGGGGCGGTCCG
>JBDTEH010000280.1:0-5409 GCA_039922635.1 Kofleriaceae bacterium
GCGCGGACGTTCAAGGTGTCGTCGACGACCCGCCCCGTGTATCGGACCTGGACCCGCCGCTGACGGGGACGTACTACAGTTTCACAAGTTCGACCTTGCAACTACGCGAATGCAAAGGGCCGCAAAAGGGGGACGTACTACAGTTTCACAAGTTCGCCCGATCCGCGGTCTACGCATTCACCGCGAGCTTCGTGCAGCCGCAGAAGGGGGACGTACTACCGTTTCACAAGTTCGCCCGATCCGCGGTCTACGCATTCACCGCGAGCTTCGTGCGGCCGCAGAAGGGGGACGTACTACCGTTTCACAAGTTCGCCCGATCCGCGGCCTACGCATTCACCGCGAGCTTCTTGCGGCCGCAGAAGGCGGACGTACTACCGTTTCACAAGTTCGATCGGTCCGCGGCTACGCATTCACCGCGAGCTTCTTGCGGTGGAGCGCGATCAACTCGAGGCTCGACGGCACGCGAGCGCGCGGCCCCGTCGGCTCGACGCCCCGCGCCGCGAACGCGTGCTTGTACGCGGCGAAGCTACCGCCGGCGCGGTACGCATCCATGATCGCGAGCCCCGCGCTGCTCTCGCCCTGCGCGATCATGTATTCGACCCACGCCCACCGCGCCGAGGTCGGCCGGACCGAGACCTTGCCGGTGAGGCCGGCCTGCTTCAACCCGGCGCGCAGCCGCGCGAGCCGCGCCTCGACGACGGCGACCCCCGCGAACGCGGTGCCGTCGAGCGGCGTGTTGCGCTTCGCGACGAACGGCGCGAGTCCATACGCGACGCGCGGGTGAAATGCGGCGAGCTCCTTCGAGAGCTCGACGAGCTCGTCGACATCCGCGTCGGTCTCGCTCGGCACGCCGAGCATCATGTAGACCTTCAACGTACGGAGGTGGTGATCGCGCGCGAGCTCCGCGGATCGGATCAGGTGCTTGGCCTGGGTCGAGCGCTCGATCACCCGCCGCATCCGCTCGCTCGCGCCGTCGGCGGCGACCGTCAGCGTGCGATAGCCGCCGCGCGCGAGCAGGCCCACGAGCTCGTCGTCGAGCTTGTCGGCGCGCAGGCTCGAGATCCCGACCTCGCGGCCGCCGTCGACGATCGCGCGCACGACGCCGCGGATGTCGGGGTGGTCGGTGACCGCCGCGCCGACCAGCCCGACCCGGCGGGTGCCCTCGGGGATCCCGGCGACGATCGTCGCACGATCGACCACGCGCATGCCGCCGTTGGTCGAGCGCCGCATCACGCAGTACGTGCAGCCGCGCGAGCAACCGCGCGCGGCCTCGGTCATGAACATGTCGGCGAGCTCGGTGTGCGGGGTCGCGATCGCGGAGCGCGCCGGCAACCGCGCGTTATCCACCTGCGCGACCGGCGGCACGTGCTCGCCGTGCGAGGGCAGGTAGTAGCCCGGCTTGCCGGCGATCGCCGCCCACACCGCGCTGCGCCGGAACCCGAGCTCGCGCGCGATCGTGACCAGCTCGACGATCAGCTCCTCGCCTTCGCCGACGATGATGATGTCGCAGAACGGCGCGAGCGGCGCCGGATTGGAGAACGTCAGCGGACCGCCCGCGATCACCAGGGGGTGTCGATCATCGCGGTCGTCGCGCAGCGGCGGGATGCTGGCGAGCTCGAGCGTCTCGACGACGCCGGCGATCTCGAGCTCGTAGGCGACCGAGTACGCGAGCATCGGATAGCTGCCGACCAGCCGGCCGGTCTCGAGCGTGACGAACCGGTCATCGCCGGTCTCCGCGCTCGGCAGCATCGCGCGATCGGCGGCGACGTGCGACATCGCGTGCAGCGTGCGGTAGATCTGCTGGTAGCCGAGCGAGCTCATCGCGGCACGGTACGGGCTCGGATACATCAGTGCGATCCGGGTCTCGGCTTCCTTGAACAAGGTGCCGCGCTCGGAGGCGAGGAGTGCGTGGCGATCCATACCCATCAGTAACAGTTATGGCCGATGCGGTCGGTCCGCAGGCGTTCGTAGTTGCGCCCCGTGGCCGCCCACACCTCGACACACTGATCCGGCGGGCCGTTGGTCAGCACGGTGACCGGGTTGCCGTTGTCGTCGCAGCTGAAGGCGAGGAACTCGAGATCGGGCCTGCCATCGCCGTCGAGATCGAACGCGCTGATCTGTTCCGGCGTCACCGGACGATCGCCGGGCACGACGTCGACCTTGACGAGCTTGGCCTGGCGCGCGTCGACCGTGACGTCGAGCAGCCCTGCCACGCCGGAGTCCGCGGTGCCGAGATCGGCGCCGGTGTCGTTACGCAGGTGCGCTGTCCACAGCGAGCTCTGCGCGCCCCGGCACGCGCCGAGCGGCTCCGCCTTGTCGACCACGAGCGCGCCGAGCACGTGGGTCTGGTCCATCACCGCGAGCCGGGTCCCCGGTTCGGGCAGCTTGCCGTAGCAGTACGCGATCAGTTGATCCGGCACCACGCTACACAGCCGCGGCTCGCCGCTGAACCGCTGGGCGTGGCGCTCGATGCGGATCACCTTGCCGGGTCGCGCCTCGGCGCGCGTCGGCGCACGCGTGACCGCGTACGCGACGACGAGGACGGCAACCCGCATCGAGAAAGCATAGCAGCTGTGCTACCCACGACCCATGACGTTGCGTTACTCGGTTCACCTGCAGGCCCCCGAGGGCCACACCGCCGAGATCGAGCTGCGATTCGTGCCGGATCCGCGCGGGGCCGACCTGATCGACGTCACGTTACCGGCCTGGTGCCCCGGGAGCTACATGATCCGCGACTACGCCCGGTTCGTGCGAGATCTCCGGGTGGCCGGCGACGACGGCCTGCCGCGCGCCGTTCACAAGGTCGACAAGCAGACCTGGCGGATCGAGCGTGCCGGCGCGAACGAGCTGACCGTCGCCTACGGGCTCTACGGCCACGACCTCACGGTGCGGACGAATCACATCGACGGCGACCACGCGTTCTTGCACGGGCCCGCGACCTTCGTGTACCCGGTCACCCAGCGCGCCGCGCCCGTCGAGGTCCAGCTCCACTGCCACGACGCGTGGGTGCTGACCACCGCCGCGCGACACGCCGGGCGCCTGGTCTTTGCCGGCTCGATCGACGAGCTCTACGATCACCCGATCCATTGCGGCCAGGTCCGCACCCTGACCGTGCCCGCGAAGCTGCCCGTCGAGCTCGTGATCTGGGGCGAGCGCGCTCCCGGCGGCGTGTTCGACGAGGATCGCCTCACCGCCGACCTCGCCGCGATCGTCGACGATCACGTCGCGCGCTTCGGCGAGGCGCCGTTCGCCGCGTACACGTTCATCCTGATGCTGGCGCACGAGGCGTACGGCGGGCTCGAGCACCGCGCCTCGAGCGTCAACCTGTTTCATCCGCACTTCGCGGCGACCCGCAAGGCCTACGAGGGCCTGCTCGAGTTGCTCTCGCACGAGCTGTTCCACGCGTGGAACGGCAAGCGGATCGCGCCGCGTGCGCTGCTCGACGTCGACTATTCGCGCGAGGCGTACACGCCGTGCCTGTGGGTGATGGAGGGCGTGACCAGCCACTTCGACCGGTTCGCGCTGCGCTCGAGCGGGCGGATCACCGCGAAGAGCTTCCTCGACAAGGTGCTCGACGATTGGGCCCGGCTCCAGGCGACCCCGGGCCGCGCGCGCCAGAGCCTCGAGCAGAGCTCGTTCGACGCGTGGATCAAGCTGTACAAGCCCGACGAGTCGAACCTCAACACCACCGTCAGCTACTACCTCAAGGGCGGGCTCGCGATGTTCGCGCTCGATCTCCAGATCCGCCGCCGCACCGAGGGCGCGAAGTCGCTCGACGACGTGCTGCGTCTGCTGTGGACGCGCCACGGCAAGCCGCGCGAGCCCCATCCCGACGAGCTGCAGCCGTTGTTCGAGGCGGCCATCGGGCTCGAGCTCGACGAGGTGTTTGCGCGCCAGATCCGGGGCACCGAGGATCCCGAGCTCGCGCGCGAGCTCGCCCATGTCGGGCTCGAGCTCAAGGCCTCGGCCGATCCCGCGCAGACCGCGGACGGGCTGGTCGCCGTGTGGCTCGGCGTGACCACGCAGGGGACGCGGATCACCGGCGTGCTCGACCACTCGCCCGCGCACGCCGCCGGGCTCTCGCCGGGCGACGAGCTGGTCGCGGTCGATCGGTTCCGCGCGACCACCGATGGCGAGCTCCGCTCGTTCCTCGGCGCGCGCAAGGCCGGTGACCGCGTCACGGTGTCGCTGTTCCGCCGCGCCAGGCTGCTCGACGTGGCGGTCACGCTCGCCGCCGCGCCCGCCACGCGGTACGAGATCACCGGGGTCGCCGATCCGGGCACCGCCGCCGCCCGGTACCAGGCGTGGCTCGGCGAGGCGCACCCTGGTGCACAGTGCCTCGCGCAGGTCACAACGACAGCGCGGTGGGTATGACTTTGCTAGACTCTGGCCCGATGTCGACGACGACGCGGTCCCTACTCGTGCTCCTGCTCATCGCGGGTTGCTCCAGCAAAAAGAGCAACGACCAAGGCCTGCCGCCAGCGCAGGAGTGGAGCGCGAATCAAGCCGCGGCCCAGCCGCCCGCCGGCGCCACGGCCCCGAACGCCGGTGGCGATCAGGCGCTGCCGCCGCCGACCGTCGTCGACGAGAACGGCCAGGATCCGCACGCCGCGCTGCGCGGCCTCCCCGGTGCCGAAGGTGCCGAAGGCGCGAACCCGCACACCGGCCCCGCTGGCATGGACACCTCGACGATGGGCGCGCTCGCACCCGATCCGAACCGGCCCATCGATCCGAGCCATCACATCCGCGGCTTCATCAAGGTCCACCCCAAGGCCGCCGATCGCGCGAAGATCGGCGGCGCGATCTTCGTGATCGTGAAGCAGGCCGATGGCGCTGGCCAGCCCACCGGCACGCCGCTCGCCGTCGACAAGCTGACCTGGACCGGGAAGGACTTGCCGTTCGAGCTCACCGAAGGGCAGGCGATGATCAAGGGCACTCAGCTCACCGGCGATGTCGTGATCCTCGCGCGCTACGATCAGGACGGCGACGCGATCTCGAAGCAGCCCGGCGACATCACCGGCCAGGTCCGCGTCAAGGTCCCCGCCGAGAACGTCAACCTGTTCCTCGACACCGTCCTGCCCTGACGGGGACGTACTACAGTTTCACAAGTTCGGCTTCGCAACCGCGCGAAATCACTAGCCCCAAAATGGGGACGTACTACAGTTTCACAAGTTCGCCCAGCGCAGGCCGTGGCTGGCCGCCGGCAAATTTCGCTAGAACGAGCCGCACTTGCCGTCGGCACGTCGGCACGACGCGGGCGTCTCCCGCTGCCCGTGAACGAGCGCGCACCTGGTTCACACGTCATCCGCTTCCAACGAGCCGACCAGTGCGAAGCCCGCGAACTGACCGCCCACGCCCGCTCTTCGTCCAAGCTGGCGCCCGGCTCGGCGCTCTAGCGTCGGCGCGCCC
>JBDTEH010000281.1:0-48544 GCA_039922635.1 Kofleriaceae bacterium
GCTCCGCGACGCACCATCGGCATGACCGGCTATCCGCTGTACCTCGCCACGCTCGCTGCTCCCACTCCGCCAAAGGCCCCCGCCATGCTCCGCGACGCGATGATCACGTTCCGCTACCAGATGCGCCTGATGCTCCGCGAGCCGGTGTGGATCGTGATCGTGATGATCCAGCCGCTGCTCTATCTCGCGCTGTTCGCGCCGTTGCTGACCAAGCTGGTCGAGAGCTCGCACGACTTCCCACCCGGCGATGCGTGGCAGGTGTTCGTCCCCGGCATGCTGATCCAGCTCGGGATGTTCGGCTCGATGTTCGTCGGCTTCGGCATCATCGCCGAGATCCGCTACGGCACGGTCGAGCGCATGCGCGTCACGCCGGCGTCGCGACTCGGCCTGTTGCTCGGCCGCGTGCTGCGCGATGCGCTCGTGCTGCTCGTGCAGGCTACGTTGCTCACGCTCGTCGCGATGGCGTTCGGGCTGCGCGTGCCGCTCGTCGGGGCGCTGCTCACGGTCGGGCTCGTCCTGTTGCTCGGCATCGCGCTCGCGTCGTTGTCGTACGCCGCCGGGCTGTGGCTCAAGTCCGAGGATGCGCTCGCGCCGCTGCTCAACATGATCAGCGTCCCGGTGCTGCTGCTCTCCGGCATCCTCCTGCCGATGACGCTCGCGCCGAAGTGGCTGCTGCGGATCTCGCAGGCCAACCCGTTCAGCCACATCGTCGATGCCGCACGCGCGTCGTTCCGCGATGACCTTGGCAACAGCTCGATCATCGTCGGACTGATCAGCGCCGGCGCGCTCGCCGCGTTCGGCTTGTGGATCGCGAATCGCACGTTCCAGCGCGAGTCAGCGTAGCTCGAACTCTTTGCAGAACGCGACCTCGGTCGGGCGCTCGCCCGTCACCGGATCCGGCGCATCGAGCGGCCACCGCCGCTGGCCTTCATCGGGCCAGCCGTGCGCGCACTCGGTGCCGCGCCAGAAGAAGCAATCGCGGCACGCCGACTTCAGGTTGAAGCGCCGCGCTTCGTCGATCAGCTGGTCAGTGAGCGGGAACCGCATCCGGCGTCACTCCCGCATCGGCATCCGAACCGCTCATCTCGTGATAGGCCGCCTTGCCACCGCGCTCGAGCTTGTCGACGGCCGGGCCCGCCTTGTCCTCGACCCCGTGCTTGAGATCTTGCACCTCGTGGGTGTGCCAGATCGCGCGGACGTGTTCGACCAGGGTCTTCTGGCCGAACTTCACCGTCACCGAGAACCAGACGATTCCGATGAAGATCGCGAGCCAGATGATCAGACGAATCACGAGCTAGTTGTAGCTAGTCTGTCGCGCGTTTCAAGATCAAGAACGCGACGCGCCGGTTCTTGGCCCAGGCCGCTTCGTTGTGGTTGCGGTCGAGTGGCTGGGTCTCGCCGTAGCCCTGGGCGGTGAGGCGCTTCTCGTCGACGCCCTTGCCGATCAGGTAGTCGCGCACGGAGTGTGCGCGGCGATCGGACAGGTCCAGGTTGTACGCGTCGTCACCTCGCTCGTCGGTGTGCCCCTGGATCTCGATCAGGCTGATGCTCGGGTTGCCCTGGAGCGTCGCGGCCACCGCATCGAGGATCGGATACGACTCCTTCTTGATGATCGCCTTGTCGTACTCGAAGTAGACCATGTCGAGGATCTCGATCGACGTGTCGGTCACGACGACGCGGCCGCGATCGGGACAGCCATCTTCATCCTGGTAGCCGTTGTAGGTCTCCGGCTCGTTTGGACACTTGTCATCCTTGTCGAGGATGCGGTCCTTGTCGTTATCGGGATCCGGGCAGCCGTCCTGGTCCTCGAAGCCGTCCTTGTCTTCCGGGTCATTCGGGCACAGGTCGTCGACGTCGGGGATGCCGTCCTGGTCGTTATCCGGATCCGGGCAGCCGTCCTGATCCTGGAAGCCGTCGAAGTCCTCCGGATCGTCCGGGCACTTGTCGACATCGTCGAGGATACCGTCGCCGTCGCGATCGTTCTTGGCGCCCTCGGGGCAGCCGTCTTCGTCCTGGATGCCGTTGCGGTTCTCCGGGATGTTGGGGCACTTGTCGTCGACATCGGGGATGCCGTCGCGGTCGTTATCCGGATCGGGACAGCCGTCCTCGTCCTGGAAGCCGTCGAAGTCCTCGGGATCGTCCGGGCACTTGTCGACATCGTCCTTGATGCCATCGCCATCGCGGTCGCCGATGTTCGGCTCGAACACGATGCCGATGAACGCGCCGATGTCGGGGTTCGCGCCCTTGTCGGGCTGCAGGCCCTTGCGCACGCCGAGCGACAAGAACGAGTTACGGGCGAGGTAGAGCTTGATGCCGAGGTCGGCCTCCATCGGCTGGTAGTCGGTGTGGTCGGCGAGCGGGACGCTGCCGTAGAACTCGCCGACGACATCGAACTTCTGCGGCGAGATGCCGTACGCGATGCCGAACCCGTAGGGGATCTCGCCCGACGCGGAGATCGTGCCGTTGGTCGGCGCGGGGCCGCCGTTCGCGTTGCTGTCGGTGAAGGTCTCCGCGCTGCGGAACCGGATGCCGCCGTTGAGCGCGAGGCGCAGCCGGCCGCGATCGAGGAACTCCTTGTCGAGGATGCCGATCACCTGCGGGCTATACTGGTTCGAGCCGAGGAACTTGTCGTTGTAGGTGCCCGGCGTCGGCAGGTAGATGCTCGCGATCAGGCCGAGCCCGACGTGGGGCGGGCGGCTGGTCTTGATGAACCTGGTCTTGAAGTGCAGGCCGATGTTGCCGATGCCCTGCCCCGAGAGGTGGTAGGCGTTCGCCATGTTCGGATCGGCCGACGTGTTATCGGGGCCGCGGTCGCCGTTCATGATCACGAACGGGACCGACGCGCCGAACTCGAGCTCGGCCGGACCGGCGTGGATGCCGAACGCCGCGATCAGGGTCGCGGTCACGATGTTATCGATCGAGTAGCAGCTCGCACCCGTGCCGCACTTGGACCCGAAGAACGAGCCCTGGCTGGTGTCCCCGAACGCGAGCAGGTGGTGGCCCCAGTCGATCGAGCCGAGGCCGAACGACAGCTCCTTGTCACCGAGGGTCTGCGACGCGTTGACCGTCAGGTAGCCGCGCGAGTCGATCGCCGGGCGAAAGTAGTCCAGCGGGATGTTGCCGCCGGGAACGGTTTGCGCCGACGCTGCTCCGCCAACGGCGAGAAGCAGGGACAGCCCCAAAAGACGCGCGGTCGCAATTGGACGCATGGATTCTCCGGGGTAGTGCACCCAGACTGAATCCTGGTTACACCACTCCGATCACTCGGGTCAAACAAGCGGCGCCAGGGCTACGACTGGTCGCCGTTTTTGACCAGCTCCGGGCTACTGGTCGAGCTGTTCTTGGGTGATGTGCGACTGCAAGCACTGCACGAGCTGGCGATTGCGCATCTCGGTCGACATCTTCTTCCAGTAGCGCCGAGCCGGCTCGAGCTTGCTGGCACGACACGCCTCCATGAACGCGAGCTGGAGCGTGTGGACATCGTACTTGCAGCGGAGCGCCGCATCGAATTGCGCGAGCGCCGTGCTGTGCTCGCCGCGCGAGACCGCGGCCAGCCCCGCATTGCTGAGCTCGTCGAAGTTGCAGGCCGGTGCCGTCGTCGCGCTCGCGCACTTGGCACTGTCCGGATTCCTGCTGCAGAACTGCGTGCGACACGCCCTGGTCTCGTTGCGCAGGATCGAGAAGCAATCTTCGACCTGCACCGCGACCGTGCACTTGTACGGTTTCAACAGCTCGGCCGCCTTCGGCGTCTTTTCGGTCGCTTGCGCGATCAGGATGTCGTTGTCCTTGCACTTGTTCGCGGCCTTGTTCGCCGCCGCGCGGGTCTTGAAGTCATCGAGCAGCTTGGTCTCGAGCGCATCGACCTCGGCCTCGGTGTCCTTCTTGTAGACCGAGGCCTCCGGGATATCGCCGAGCAGCTTGTTGGCCTTCACCAGATTCTGGTCGGCGATGGCCTGGTCGATCTTCGCCTTGGTCGCGTCATTCTTGACCTCGGCGCGGGCCCGAGCGTGGAAGTCTTGTGCGGCGGTCGCGTCGAATTGGGTGAGCTTGTCGGCGCACACGTTGACCGAGGACCAGTTGCGCTCGACGACGGCCTGCTGGCACTCGGCGGCGATTCGCTTGGCGTCGTCATTCGTGGTCGGGATCGGCGCAGCCGCGTCGATCGTGTCCGCGATCATCACCGCGGCCGAGCCGCCACTGCCGTCCGAGCCGGTTCCGAGCGCGACCAGGTCGCTGCCGTTCGAGCCGGTGACGATGCCGTTCGGGGCGTTGGCGGTCCCGCTGCCCTTGAGCGCGAAGTACGCGGCGACCGCGCCGAGCACGACCACCGCGAGCACGATCGCGACCATCGCCCCGCGCTTGCTGCCGGTGCCCTCGACGTCCGCGATCTGGGCATCGCGCGCGAACACGAAGTCCTCACCGGGCTCGACGAAGCGCAGCCGAACGTGGCCGAGATCGACGACATCGGCGCGGCGGAGCTCGACCTTGCCGTAGTCCTGGCCGTTGACGCGCACGCCATTCGACGACTGGAGGTCGCTGATCGTGTAGCGCTGGGTCTCGGTGTCGCGGGTGACCTTGGCGTGGTTGCGCGAGATCGAGCGGTGGTTGATGACGAGATCGTTTTCGTCGGTGCGGCCGATGATCATCTGAGGCCGCGTGAGATCGAACTCCTTGCCGGCGAAGTTCGAGGACAGCACGACGAGCTTGCCGTACCCGGTGACCGCGGTGAGCGCCGCGACCTGCGCGGGGGTCGCGACCGGGCGCGCGGCCGGATCGGTATCGGCGGCACCGAGCACGCGGCCGGCCGACGCCGGGATCGCCGGGGTCGGCGCGGTCCCGTTGGGTGCCACGGCCGGCATCACCTCGGTAGCCCCGACGTTCTCGATCCGCTCGATCGGCATCGTGCGTGCGTCGTCGACCTGCTCGACGCCCTCGGCCTTGAGGTAGAGCTTGTAGTCGCCGATCTGGACCTGGTCACTGATCCGCAACGACACGCGCTCGGCGATCCGTGCGTTGTTGACGCGGATCCCGTTGTAGCTGCCGAGATCCTCGATCTGGACCTCGTTGTTGCTACGCAGGATCCGCGCGTGGCGGCGCGACACGTTCCGCTCCGTGAGCCGGATCGTGTTGCCTTCCTTGCGACCGATCGTGATCTCGTCACGGATCAGGGGAACGACCGTCGTCTTCCCCTCGTCATCCTGGATCACCAGCTTGAACATCGTGCGATGTGCCCCGAGCGGACGTCGCCGGACCGGGCCCGACGAACGTCACATGATTGGTTGTACCAGTCCGAGCTTTGCCTAAACAACCGTTGGAAGGACTACTTGTGACTCGTGCGGAGCACAGCGCGTGCTTGCTGGACTGCCGCCGCGAGCTGTGGATCGTCCGCCCCCGTGTCGTTAATTGTGGCATCAGTCCCGCTCCCACTGCCACTCCCCGCAACGATCTCTTCGGGAGTAAACGCATCGACCCGGAGATCGGGCACGATACCCTTTGATTCCAGAGAGTTGCCCTTCGGAGTCAGGTAGCGCGCGGTGGTCAGCTTGAGGCCCGAGCCGTCATCGAGATCGTAGAACGTCTGCACCGTGCCCTTGCCGTAGGTCTGCAGGCCGACGAGCTTCGCGCGATCATGATCGTGGAGCGCGGCTGCGAGGATCTCCGCGGCCGACGCCGTCCCACCGTCGACGAGCGCGATGATCGGCACGCCCACGCCGGCACCGCCCGGGTGCGCGACCTCGGTCTCGACCGAGCCCTTGCGGCCACGGATCGTCACGATCGTGCCGCCGTCGAGAAATTGATCGGCGACGAGGATCGCCTGATCGACGAGGCCGCCGGGATCGCCGCGCAGATCGAGCACGAGCGCACCGAGCGCGTCGTGCTTGCGCAGATCGGCGAGCGCCGCGCCGACGTCGTTCGCGGTCGCCTCGGAGAACCGCGAGATCTGGAGGTAACCGAGGCGCGCTTCGAGCGGCTTGTCGCGCACCGTCGCCTGCTTGACCTGCGCGCGCACGAGCGTGAACGTGCGCGGCTCGCGCCAGCCGACGCGCACCACCGCGATCTCGACGCGCGTGCCCGAGCCGCCGCGCAGCTTGGCCTCCCACGCTCCGGCTTCCTTGAGCTCCTTGCCAGGCTCGGCGGTCGGCTTGCCGTCGATCGAAACGACGCGATCGTCGAGCTGGATGCCGGCGACCGCGGCCGGAGAGTTGGCGTCGAGCTCGTCGACGATCGGATACGGTGGCACGCTCGGGCGCGCGTCGTCGATGAAGCCGGGCGCGAGCACGACTCCGATGCCGCCGAACTCACCCTCGGTGTCCTGGCGCATCTTCTGGTAGCGACTCGGCGGGAGGTAGGTCGAGTGGACGTCGAGGTTGTGCAGCATGCCGCGCTGGGCGTCGCGCAGCAGCGCCTGCTCGTCGACCGGATCGACGTAGTTCGCTTCGATCAGCGACAGGGTCTGCGCGAACGCGTCGAACCCGCGGAACCGCGTCGTGTCCTTCGGCACCGCCACCGCGAGCGTGGCGGTCGCGAGGATCGCACCGGCGACGAACGTTGCAGCGTGTGAGGCGCGCGACATTCGCCGAGCGTAGCGCGGCGGCCGGGCTCGTGGCGCCTCAGCGCGCGAACAGCGGCTCGGGGTCGAGCGGCAGCCCGCCGGGCCCGATCTTGGCGCGCAGCTCGAGGTACACGCGATGGTGCGCGGCGCGGCCGAGCCGATCGCCCTTCGCGACGTGGGTGCCGACCGGCAGCGTGAGCTCGCCGAGCTTGGCGATCACCGTGAGGTAGCTGCCGTGATCGAGGATGACGCCGTGATCGAGCCCGCGGATCGGACCGGCAAACCTCACGATACCGTCGGCCGGTGCGACCGCGGGTGCGTGGTCGTCGACCTCGAGGTCGACGCCGCGGCGCGACAGCGTCGCCTTGCTGCGGTCGTGCTGGTACTCGCCGAAGTGGCGCGCGATCTTGCCGCGCGCGGGGACCTCGAGCGAGTCGGGTAGCGCGATCGCCGCGACGTGCCGGGCGGCCTCGTCGGTGACGAGCTTGGCACGCTCGAGGTGCATGGCTTCATCGGCGAGCAGCTCGCGCTCGCCACGATCGCGCTCGAGCAGCAACCGGGCCGCGGCGCGGCGGCGGGCGACGGCCATCCGCTCGTCGGCGCTCGCGCCCGCGGCGAGCGGAGCGTGGAGCGCGCGGATCGCGGCGTGCAGCCGGTGTAACCGCACGGTGTCGGCGCCGTGCAGCTTGTCATCGACGGTGGTGATCGTCGTCGCGAGCGTCGCTTGCTCGGCGGCGACCTGCCTCGCGAGCACGTCGTGCGGGTCGGGCGCGGTCACGGTCACGGGCGTGGCCTGCGCGCTCGCGGTGATCGCCAGCGCCGAGAGCAGCGCGATGTGGAGCCGGCTAGCGCGCGACACGCGCCACTCCAGCGAGGCCACCGCCGACGAGGCCGAGACCGGCGCCGGCGGCGACGAACAGCGCGATCGCGCCGAGCGCCGGCGTGCCGACGTCGAGCTGATCGACGCCGATCCCCACGACCAGCGCCGCGGCGAGCGACGCGGCGAGGCCGAGCGCGGCGCCGGCGAGCGCGGCGGGCACGACGCTGAACAGCGGGCGCGCGCCAAGAAGGTGCAGCACCGCGTGCTCCTGGCGATCGCCCTCGAGCCGCACGCGGATCGCGGCGAGCACGACGATGATCGCCAGCCCCGCGAGCAACGCGGCGCCTGCGTAGACAAACCCGCGCACGGACGCGAGCGTGTCGCTCGAGGTCGCGCGCTCGCCACGGTCCTCGCCACTGGCCTCGACGATCACGTCCTCGACCCCGGGGTTCGCCCGCAAGGCGGCGAGCATCGGGCTCATCGAGATCACGTCGCGGACCCCAGGTGCGAGCGTGATCTCGACGGTGCCGGGCAGGCTCGCGAGATCGACACCGTCGAGCAGCGCCGCATCGGCGCCGAGCGCGCGCTCGAGCCGCTTCGCGGCGTCCGCCGGGGCGACGAGCTCCGCGCGCTCGACCCCGGCGACGCGGCCGAGCTCCGCGACGAGCTCGTGGGAGGCCGCCTCGCTGACACCTTCGCCGAGGTAGACGACCATGCTGCCGCCGCCGGCGCGCGGCGCGGCCGTCCAGGCGGCGATGTGGTCGACGACGACGAGCGCGAGCCCGGCGACCGCGAGCGCGCAGATCGCCGCGGCCAGCGTCCACGCGGCCATCCGCGGGCGGTCGCTCAGCAGCCGCCAGGTCCGGCGCAGCGTGTTCACGTCTCCTCGTCGCCGTTGGGGTGGGCGCCCGGCATCGCGACCGCGCGATGTCGATCGAACGGGCCGGTGGCACGATCGAAGATCCGCTCGGGCGCTGGTCCGGGGTCGGGCTCGACCGTCGGATCGAGGTCGCGCAACCGGCGCGGCGCGGCGCGGTGCGCGATCACGCGCAGCCGGCGCAACGTCTTCATCTTCACGCGACCCCCGCGGTGCGCGCGGACAGCGGGAACGGCAAGAGGTTGGGGATCGACTCGCGCGCGGGCCGGGCCGGAACCGATTCCATGCCGAGCAGCAGCTCGTCGATCGTCTTGCCATCGAGCAGGACCTCGCCGAGCGGCTTCAACGCGCCGTCGATCAGCGCGAGCTGGCGCCACTGGCGGCGCTCCGCGATCGCGCGCAGCGCGTGGTCGCGACCGAACGCGAGCACCGAGGCGCCGGCGGCCGCGGCCTCGGCGAGCGCGGCGCACACGAGCTCGGCGCCGGTCGCGTCTTGCCACATCGTCGGGTGATCCGCGATCACGAGGTCGGGCTCGCGGACGAGCGCGCGCGCGACGGCGACGCGTTGCTTCGCGGAGCTCGACAGACAATCGACCGGCAACGATGCTTCGTCCTCGAGACCGAGCTTGGCGAGGATCTCGTTCGCCCTGACGATCGAGATCGAGCGCGGGATGCCGTCGATCTCGAGCGGCAGCGCGACGTTGACCTGCGCGCTGCGATCCTCGAGCAAGCACAAGTCCTGTGGGACGATGCCGACCCTGCGGCGCAACCGCCGCAACGAGCTGCGCCGCAGCTTCGCGACGTCGTGGCCGAGCACCTCGATGCGCCCGGCCGAGGCGACGACCTCACCGAGCGCCGCGGCGACGAGGCGCGACGTGCCGACGCCGGCGGCGCCGATCACGACCGCGAGCTCGCCGCGCGCGACCTTCAAGTTGCCCTCGCTCACCAGCGGCGTGCCACCGCGTGGGTGGTCGAGACGAACATCGACCAGCTCGATCATGACTCCAGCTACGCCCATCTGATCGGCGGAGGCAAAAAAACGGCGTCCTTCACGCACCGGGCACGCACGGGCGTCCGCGCGAAGCGAACCAACGACGGCCCGCTCCTTGCGGCCGAGGCGCCCCACGAGGGGTGTACGATGATCGCGTGCGACGCACCGTGTTGATCGCCGCGCTGTGCGCCTACGCGTGCCGCGCGACCGACTCGAAGCTCGCCGACAAGGCGGCCGCGCGTCTCGACGATCACGAGGGTCGCCTCGCGCAGCTCGAGCGCACCGGCGCGGTCGATACGGCGGCGGTCGCCGCGGCGCTGCTCGCGAAGGGATCGGCATCGGGCCTGACGGGACCCGCCGGGCCCCCAGGGCCGCCAGGGCCGGGCGGCGCGGCTGGCCCGAACGGCGTAGCCGGCCCGATGGGACCCGCAGGCGTGGGCCCGATCGGGCCACAGGGCGCGCGCGGGCCGAACGGCGATCCGGGACCGCCCGGACCAGAGGGTCCACAGGGCATCCAGGGCCTGCAAGGCGCGCAAGGTCTGCAAGGATCCCAAGGCGTGCAAGGCCCGAAAGGTCCGCCGGGACCGCCCGGCGCCTACGCGCACAAGACCGACCTGACGCGCAAGGAGGCCCGCGTCTCGGTCGCGGCCGGGCTCGTCGCGACCGCGGTCGCGACCTGCGACCGTGCGCAGGACCTGCTCGTCACGGGCGGCTGCTTTGCCGATCCGCAATGGCTCGCGCAGCTGGTCGCCGCGCGCCCACTCGCGATCACCGACGCGGCGACACCGGCGTCGTGGCGATGCGATTACAAGAACACCTCGCCGGCGACGACGATCGAGATCGTCGCCGAGGTCTACTGCGTGCGACCGCGCGAGTGACTAACTCGAGACGATCATGTTGCGGCCGTCTCGCTTCGCGCGATAGAGCCGGCGATCGACGGCCTCGATGAACTTCGCCGGATCGTCATCGGCGTCCGGCGAGATCGTTCCGACACCGAGGCTGAGCGTGACGATCGGCGCGATCGTCGAGCCCGCGTGCTCGATCGCGGCGGCGATCACCGCCTCGCGGCAGCGATTCGCGAGGTGGAGCGCTCCCGCCGCGTCGGTCTCGGGCAGGACGAGCGCGAACTCCTCGCCGCCGTAGCGCGCGAGAAAATCTCGGGGTCGAGCCGCACCGGCGCGCAGCACGTGTGCGACCTGCTGCAGGCAGCCGTCGCCGCGGACGTGGCCGTGATCTGCGGGCCGATGTACGCGAACCGCATCGTCGCCCAATCGATCTTCCACGGGATCGCGTTGGTCGATTCGAGCAGCGTCTTGTAGACCTTGTCGGCGTCGTTCGGCATGCGTGACCGTGGATTATCGTAGACGATTCGCGGTCGATCGGCGGTCAGTAGCAGATCAGGTTGTTCCCGAAGCCGGGCGGCAGGCCGATCGGGAGCGCCGCGGTCGTGAGCTCGGTGCCGTTGTCGAACACCCGCAGCCCCCCGCTGCCGGTGGCGTCGGCGACCACGAGCTTGCCGTTCGGGCATACCGCGATGTCGCGAATGCTCTCACTCGCCGGCGCGACCAGCGCGCCCATCATCGAGGTCGCGATGTCATACGAGCGCAGACCGCCGTCGACGTAGTCGGTCGTCGACGCGAACCAGATCTTGTCACCCTGGACCGCGATGTGGGTCGGCTCCGCACCGTTGATCGCGAGCTGCGAGTTGCCCACCAGGCACGTCGCGGTCGGCGTCGCGCCCGGGGTGATGCGCATCGTGCATCCCGCCGCCTTGTCATACGACGAGACGACGAGCGTGTGGTCGGCCAGCTCCGCGATCAGGTTCTGCGGGTCCTCGACCGGAAGATCGACGTGGGTCTTGATCGTATCGGTGGTCGAGTCGATCACGACTAGCTTGCCGACCGACGCGGGCGCGAACGCCAGCAAGTTTTCGCAGGTCACGTAGATGTCGGTGCCGACCGCGGCGACGCCGACGCAATCGGGCTTGCCATCGCTGCTGCCGACCGCGGCGTTGAGATCGATGGTCTTGACCTCGCTGCCACCGATCGTGCCGGTCACGACACCGGCGGTGCCGAGCGCGGGGACGTACAGCTTGTCGCCGACGACCGCGACGTCCTGCGGGTTCGACCCGGCACCGGTGCCGAACTGACCGATGAAGTGCAGCGTCGCCGCGTCGAGCGCGAGCACGTTGTTCTCGGTGCGATTGACGATGTAGACGCGGTCACCGAGCTTCTTGATGAACGGGTCGCCGCCGGCGACGCCCCCTGCGACGTTCTGGTGCATCGCCAGCGTGTCGACGTCGAGCACCGAAAAGACGCCCGGCGGCGGCCCGAAATTCGCGGGCGGCTCGGCGGCGAGTGCGCGCACCGGCAGCGGGCCCGCGTCGGCGGAGCCAGCTTCGGGTGCGTCGGCCGAGGCGGCGTTGTGACCGGCGAGGTTGTCGCCACAGGCAGCGACGACGAACGGAACGAAGCACGAAACAACGAGGACGGCTTTCATCGGTGACTCCAATCGAGGGCGAGGTAGTAGCTGCGGCCGGGGAGAGGGAAGCCCGCGTAGTCCGCGAGCGCGGTCGGGACGGCATCGAGGCCCGGCCGCGGAGGCGGCACGAGCGGGAGCTGTTCGACGCGGACATCAGCGAGGTTCGCGATCGACAGCGACACGCCGAAGTGCGCGGCGATCGCGACGCGGACGCCGGTGCCGAGCAGCAGGCGCGCGGGGATCCGCTGCAACGCGGCCTGATCGACGGTCGTGTCGGCTTGCCAGCTGGCGTCGAACCAGGCCGAGACGATCCCGCGCACGACATCGGTGCGCGCGTAGATCGCGTCGCCGGGTGTGCGCGGCAACGGCTTGTTCGCGAACGCCGGATCTGGCACCAGCTGCGCGGTAACCAGGTGGGTGTAGTTCGCGGTCAGCGACACGGTGCGCGCGATCCGTGCCGAGCCGACCAGCTCGAGCCCGTAGGTCAGCGCATCCGCGATGTTCGCGGCGTGGAACGCGAAGCCCGAGGTCGGCACCAGCGCGATCGTGTCGTGCGCGCGGGTCGCGAACCCCGCACACTCGAGGAACAAGCGGTCGATCACGAGGTCCGGGAGATCGCCGTTCGGCACGCGCATCGCGCGCGACGGCGCGATCACGAAACCGGCGTCCGCCGAGGGGCCGCGCTCCGGCAACAGCGCCGGCGAGCCGAGGATCGTGCCGCGATCGCCGAACAGCTCGATCAGCGTGGGTAGCCGCACGTACCAGCCCGCGCTCGCCTTGATCGAGATGTCGTCGCTGACCGCCAGGCGCGCGGACAGCCGCGGACTCGGCACGACGTCGTCCCGCGCCGGGACCGGCTGAAGCGCCATCGGGCCGGTCGTCAGCGGCGTCGGCTCGGTCCGCACGAGATCCAGGCGCACCGCGGGTGTGACCACGATCAGCCCATCAGGATCGACGACGAGGTCGAGCGCCGCGAGCACCGCGCCGCCGATCCGATCGCCGATCAGCGCGGCTCGCGTGGCGCCCGCATCGCGATCCGAGAACCGATCGGCGCGCAGCTCGACACCGGCGCTCGCGCGATGCCGATCGAACGGCGCGATCCAGGTCGAGGACGCGCCGCCCGAGAGCGTCAGGTAATCGCGCGCCTGGGCGCCGAGCCCGAGCTCGCCCATCGGATCGCTCAGGTGCTGGCGCTCGACCAGCCCGTAGACGAGCTGCTTGGCCACCGCCGGCCCGACCTCGACGCCCGCGCGTGCATCGGCGATCGCGTCGAAGGTCGCGAGCGACGCGTCGATCGAGGGCTGCAACGCGCTGCCCGGCAGGCCCTGATCCTTGTACGCGAGCCGCAGGCCGGCAGCATCGTTGCCGCGCCCGGCGCGCGAGGCGAGGTCCACCTGATCGAAGCGATTGTTGACGCGCTGCTTGAACGAATCGTCGTGGGTGTCGAGCTGCGTGCCGTTGTCGTTGAAGTAGGTAAAGTCGCCGGTCGCGCCCTGGTAGCCGAGCGTCGTCGAGGTCTTGAGGCCGCCGAAGGCGTCGCCGTAGTGGACCCGGAGGTGACGCGCACCGAACGAGCCGAGCCCTGCCGAGGCTTCGATCCGCTCGCCGTGGGCGCCACGGCCGAGCCGGGTCACGAGGTTCAACGCACCGCCGACGCCGGCACCACCGAGCTCGATCGGCACCGCGCCGCGATAGAGCTCGACCTGGCCAAACGAGTCGAGTGGAAACCGTCCGAGGTCGGTCGTCACCGCCGCGATCCGCGCGACCGGCACGCCGTCGATCAACACGGCCGTGTGGCCCGGCGGCGCGCCCCTCACCGTCACCGATTCATACGCACCGAGCCCACCGAGCGACCGGGTCTGCGCGCCGACGGCTTGCCCGACCGCATCCGCGACCGACGCGGTCGCCGGGTGATCGTCGGGATGGATCACGGTGACGAACGGCGCGTCGCCGAGCGCGCGATCGCGGTCGCGGACCGCCGCGGGATCCGGCGCCTTGTCGATCACGATGATCGTCTCCGGTCCGGAGGTCGCCGGGTCGGCGTAGGCCGCCGAGCCTCCGAGCACGAGCGCGAGCGCGAACGCGAGCGCGAACCCTACCCAGAGCGAGCCGATGACTCGGCGAGCCTCTGCGCGCCGCGAACGCGGCGCTATTTGATCAACGCGATTCATGTCACCCCACGTAACGAGGGATGACGCTCGCGTGAACGACGCGAACCTCCATCCCGAGGACCTGACGGTGAGGTGTCCTGACTTCCGGTTCGTCCTTCGCGGCGCCTTCCCAGTTTCCCAGTGGCTGGCAGCTGCCCTGCCGCGTCGTCCCCGGTCACAGTAGCGGGGGCTGTGCCAGTGTTTCACTGGCTTCCCTGCATCCGTCGGAGCTGTCGTTCGTTGCTGTTATTGCGCTAGATCGGCCTTTCGCAGCACGGAGTACATCGAGCGCATCGAAGTTTCAACCAAATCGCGCTCACTTGCCGGTACGACCTTGACGGTGCCCGCCCGGGCCTTACGGGGGATCCATGACCCAGGACCTCGCGGGCAAGAACTACATCATCACCGGTGCCAATACCGGCATCGGCAAGATCACCGCGACTCAGCTCGCCAAGCGCGGCGCGCACGTGATCCTCGCGAACCGTTCGCGCGCCAAGACCGAACCGGTGATCGCCGAGATCACGGCCGCGACCGGCAACCCGCCCGAGTTCGTCGCGCTCGACCTCGCGGACCTCGCCTCGGTGCGGACCGCGGCCGAACAGATCCTGGCGAACCACCTCCCGATCCACGGCCTGATCAACAACGCGGGCCTCGCCGGCACGCGCGGCACCACGAAGGACGGCTTCGAGCTCACGTTCGGCACCAACCACCTCGGCCACTACCTGTTCACGCGCCTGTTGCTCGATCGGATCAAGCAGACCCCGGGCGCGCGGATCGTCAACGTCTCGAGCAAGTCGCACTACGCGGCGAAGAAGATCGATTGGGACGTGCTGCGCGAGAAGACCCGGACCACGACCGGCCTGCGCGAGTACGAGGTCTCGAAGCTCGCGAACGTGCTGTTCACGAAGGAGCTCGCGCGCCAGCTCGAGGGCAGCGGCGTCACGACGTACGCGGTCCACCCCGGTGTCGTCGCGACCGACGTGTGGCGTAAAGTCCCCGGCCCCGTGCGCTGGATCATGAAGAAGTTCATGGTGACGCCCGAGCAAGGTGCCCACTCGAGTTTGCGCACCGCCACCGATCCCGCGCTGGCGGCTGAAACCGGGCATTACTACGATTCCGATGGTTCGGAGAAACGCCCCTCGCGCCTCGCCGATGACACCGAGCTCGCGAAGCAGCTGTGGCAGCGATCTGCCGAGTGGACCGGCCTGCCCGCGTAGTACGATGCGCGGATGAGCGCGATCCTCGTCGCTGCGGTGTTATCGGTGATGCACTACGAGGGCGATGTCCCCGCCGCCGGGGGCGACTATCAGGATGTCGCGATCCAGGTGCCGGCCGGCACGGTCGAGATCGATATCGCGCACAGCGACGGCTCCGACTACACGATCCTCGACTGGGGCGTGTGGGGGCCCGACGGCTATCGCGGCTGGGGCGGTGGCCTCAGCGACGACGCGATCATCGGCGTCGAGCAATCCTCGCGCGGCTACCTGCCCGGCGCGATCACGCCGGGGACGTGGACGGTCGTGATCGGTAAGGCGCAGCTCGACACCGGCGGTGGCCACTACACGATCGACGTCACGTGCAGCGATGCGGCGACGCTGCCGGTGCTGCCGAAGGCGCCGTTCGCCGCGCCGGTGCTGTCGACCGAGCGGCGCTGGTACCGTGGTGACTTTCACGTCCACTCGTTTCAGAGCGGCGACGCCAGCGCGACGTTCGACGAGATCATCGCACTCGCGAAGGCGCAGGGGCTCGACTTCGCGAACATCAGCGATCACAACACGGTCGCGCAGCACGCGCTGCTCGCCGCGATCCAGCCCGCACATCCCGATCTGTTGTTCTTGCGCGGCGCCGAGATCACGACCTACGGCGGGCACGCCAACGCGGTCGGGATCTCGAGCTATGTCGATCACCGCATCGGCTACAACGGCCGCACGATCGCGGACGTGGTCGCGGATGTCACCGCGCAGGGCGGCATCTTCATCGTCAACCATCCGGTGCTCGATCTCGGCACGGCCTGCATCGGGTGCTTCTGGAGCCACGTCGCCGATACGCCGTGGGATCAGGTCACCGGCCTCGAGGTCTTGACCGGCAACTTCGACATCGGCATCAACGCGTTCTACCCGCGGGCGATCGCGCTGTGGGACCAGGAGCTCGCCGCCGGCAACAAGATCGCCGCGATCGGCGGCAGCGACGATCACACCGCCGGGATGAACGAGTCGTCGACCGGCTCGCCGATCGGAGAGCCGACCACGCTCGTGCTCGCGGACAACCTCTCGGAGGCCGCGATCATCGACGCGGTCAAGCACGGCCACACGCAGGTCGATCTGCAGGGCCCCGGAGCGCCGGTGGTCGACTTCCACTACACGAAGCACGATGGCACCCAGGCCGAGATCGGCGACGACGAGATCGACGACGGCGACACCCACTTCTCGTTCCCGGTCCACATCACGGGCGGCAACGGCACGTTCGTGCAGCTGTGGAACGACGGTACGAAGGTCGATCAAGTCGCGGTGACGAGCGACGACTTCACGACCACGTTCGAGCGCGACCCGAGCGGCAAGCTCGAGCGCTTCCGGATCCAGCTGATCAACGACATCAACCAGCCGATCGTGGTGACGAGCCACATCTACGTGACGGGGGCCATCGCATCGGGCTGCGGCTGTCGCGCCGCCGGTCCGGCCGGAGGGCTCGTGCCGTTCGGGCTGGTCGCGCTGGTGCTGCGCCGGCGCCGGCGCGGGTCGGCGCGCGCCTAGGACGTCGGCCGCTACTTGAACGCGACCGGGTCGATGCCGTGGCGCTGTAACAAGCGGCGGAAGTTCGTACGATCGAGGCCCGCGAACCGCGCAGCCTCGGACACCGAGCCCTTGGAGCGCTCCATCGCACGCGTCAGGTAGCGCTTCTCGAACGCGCCGCTCGCGCGCCGCTTGGCTTCGGTCAGCCCGATCGCGTCGTCGGCGTCATCGGTGATCGTGATGCCGACGCCGTTGCCGTTGCCGCGGCCGGTCAGCGCGGGCGGCAGCGCATCGGGCCCGACGACCTCGCCGCGGTGGAGCGCGAGCATGTGCAGGACCGCGTTCTCGAGCTCGCGAACGTTGCCCGGCCAGCTGTAGTCGCCCATGACCTCGAGAGTCTCGGGTGCGAGCGCCGGCGGCCGCGCGCCCGCGTGCTTCTTGAGGAAGTGCGCGGCGAGGATCGGCATGTCGTCGAGGCGCTCGCGCAACGGCGGGACCCGCAGCGCGACCACGTTGAGCCGGTAGAACAGATCCTGGCGAAACCTCTGTTGCTCGACCGCGGTCGCGAGGTCGACGTTGGTCGCGGCGATCACGCGCACGTCGACCTTCTTGACGCCGCTGCCGCCGACCGGGCGAACCTCGCTCTCCTGCAACACGCGCAACATGCGCGCTTGCGCGCCGATCGGCATGTCGCCGATCTCGTCGAGGAACAGCGTGCCGCCGTCGGCCTCGACGAACACGCCCGCGCGGTCGCTGGTCGCCCCGGTGAACGAGCCCTTGACGTGCCCGAACAGCTCGCTATCGATCAGGTTCTCCGGAATCGCCCCGCAGTTGAGCGCGACGAACCGCTTCTTGCGCCGCGCGCCGCGCTCGTGCAGCGCGCGCGCGACCAGCTCCTTGCCGGTGCCGCTCTCGCCTTGCACGAGGATCGAGACGTCTTGCTCGGCGAGCCGATCGAGCGCGGCCTTGAGCTTGCGCATCGGCTGGCTGATCCCGATCAGGATCGTCTCGATCGGGTTGTCGTTCGGCCGTTGCGCGGTCGCGAGCTGCTTGCGCAGCGACGAGTGCCGCGCGGCGCTGATCACGATCGCGGACAGCTCGAACGGCTCGAACGGCTTGGTGATGTAGTAGAACGCGCCCGCGCGCATGCACGTCGTCGCGGTCGCCGCGGTGCGATCGCCGGTGAGCATGATCACCGAGGCGTTCGAGCCGACCTCGCGGAAGTGCTTGAGCACGTCGATGCCGCTCATCCCCGGCAGGCCGACATCGAGGATCACGACATCCCAGTCGGCGAGATCGTTGTCGAGCCGCGCCATCACGCTCTGCGGCTCGCGCGCGACCTCGACCTCGTGGCCGTCGGACCCGAGCTTGCGCGAGATCGCGCGAGCGACGTCGTCATCATCCTCGACGACCATCACCTTGAACGACGTGCCTTGATCCTCGCCCATGAGGCGCGAGCAGGTTTACACGTTCACGAGGCGACGGGAAGCGTCTTACCGGCGGGAGCAGCAGCGAGGAGCCGGCGGCGAAGCTCGACCGGCGAGATCGGCTTCACGAGGACGTCATCGGCGCCCGCCGCGAGGCACTCGGCACGAATCTCGTCCGGATCCTCCCCCGACAGCACCGCGACCCACACCTCCCGCCCGTACATCGCCTTGAGCCGCGCGACCAGCTCCGTGCCACCCATCGGCATGTTCAAGTCGACGAGCACGATGTCGGGTGGCGCGACCTCTGCGAGCCTGATCGCGGCGATGCCGTCGGCCGAGGTACAGACATCGAAGCCGACCCGACCCAGGGCGTTCGACAGCGTGCGGCGGACCATCGGATCGTCGTCGGCGATCATCACGCGAATGGTCATGCCGCGCTCCGTTCGACTTCGGTACCGAGCTGAGCGCGCAGCCGCTCGACCGCGCGCCACAGTAGCTGGCATACGCGCGAGGGCGTGATCCGCAGCGTCTCGGCGATCTCTTGATACGTGAGGTCTTCGACGTAGTGCAGGCCGAGGATCGTGACGTCGCGCTGCTCGAGATAAGCGAGCGCGGCGCGCACGCGCGCGAGTGTGAGCCGGTGATCGGCTTCGATGTCGGGCGCGACCGAGTCGGACGCGAGGCGCGTGGTCTCGCTGTCGATCGGACCGACCTCGACGTGCACGAGCTCCGCGAGCCCGGAGCGGTAGGTCTCGACCGACACGCCGAGCGCGTCGGCGATGCGTTGATCGCTCGGGGTCGTGCCGTCCTTCTCGAGCTCGCGGATCGCGGTGGCGATCTTGCGCGCGAGCTGGCGGACCCGGCGCGGCATGATGTCGCCACGGCGGAGCTCGTCGAGCACGGCGCCACGGATCCGATGCTCCGCGAACGCGAGGAACGGTTCCTGGCGGGTATCGTCGTAGCGATCCGCCGCCTCGATCAGGCCGAGCAGACCCGCCGCGACGATGTCTTCACGCGCGATCCAGTCGGGACAGCGGCGCGCCATCCGGAGCGCGATCCGGCGCGCAGCGTCGGTGTACTCGCAAATCAAACGGTCACGAGCGGGACGCGACGGGGCGGCGAAGTTCTGCACGAACGAGCGTAATTACACGTACCGATCCAGGTTCAAGAGTTAGCAATTCCAAATGGTTATGTATGCTTTCTGGGTCTTGAATTACCCAGGCTTGGGTAGTATTTCACTCTAGCTGTTAGGCAGCGTAGGTTTCGTCCGTGGCGAAGCCGCTAACCAAGACCAAGACCAAGGCCAAGGCCAAGGCCAAGCCGGCGAAGCCGCACGCCAAGGCCGCGAAGTCGAAACCGGCCACAAGAAGACCTCTCATTCCGAAGTCGACGCGCGTCACGCGCCCGGTGCCGGTCGTGGCCGCGCCGCCCGCGCCACCGCCGCCACGCGACGAGCCGATCGCCGCACGCGATATCGGCCGGTTGATCCGTTACGGCGAGCGGTTCGGTGCGAACAAGATCGACGTCCAGATGTGGAGCGCGCCGGGCACGCTCGCGCCGGCCCAGCTAGCGGTCGCCTCGGGTACGCTCGCGATCTTCGATCCGGCCGACAAGCACAGCTGGAAGGTGCTCGACCGCCCGGCCGGCGCCGGCCAGTTCCGCATCATGCTCTCGATCCTGCGTCCCGCGACCGCGGTCGACGCGACGAAGGACGAGCTCGCCGCGATCGTGATCCACACCGGGCGACCGCCGATCGCGCGCTGGACGGTCGCGCAGTGGAAGACCAAGACCAAGCCCGCGGCCGAGCCGCTGCCGCGGATCGCGTCGAGCACGGGCTGGCTCGCGCTGATCGACGCCAGCGCCGGCTCGCCCGGTGTGCTCGCACTACCCGAGGCAAAGGGCACGCAACCGATCGAGGTCGCGCTCACCGACGGGCGGCGTGCGCTCGCGATCCCGACCGGCAAAGGCGAGCTCACCGCGTACTGGGCGGTCGATGCGCAAGACAAGCCGATCTGCCTCGTCATCGACCTCGAAGCGATCACCCAGAAGGACTGGCGAGTGAGGCCGAGCTAGCGGCCATGCCGATCACATGAGCGCAAGCGACCTCCGCCTCGCGCCTCGTGATCGCCGAATCGATCTTCTTGCCGTCGATCTCACGTACAGCCCGCGGTGGTGCAATGCACGATCGGTAGCGTGGTGGTTTCGTCGTGGCGCGTGACGCCGTAGGCGACGCCGGCACCTGTCAGCACGACCGCGCTGATCGCGGTCCAGAACCACCATTGCTCGTAGAGGGCCGGATCGTGACGCGGCATTGGCGCCGGTGGGGACAGCGGTGCCGCGACCTGCGCGGTCGCGACGCAACGATCGCGCGCGGCCGCGAGCTCGCCGGCCCGCGCGTCGCCGGCGGGGACGCGCGACAGGAACGATTCGATATCGACGACGGCGTTCGTGCAATCGTGCTGGGCGAGCTCGGTCAACGCGCGCCAGCGGTACGGGTTCGCGCGATCGGGGACCAGCTCGATCGCCGCGTCGAGCTCGCGCCGCGCGGTCGGATAGTCGCCGAGCCGGTACGCGGCGACGCCACGATCGAGGTGGCCGAGCGCCTCGGTGTCGAGGCGATCCGCGTGGGCGAGCGCGGGTACCAGCAGCGCGAACGCAGCGAGCCTCCACATCGGGCACATCGAGCATGGATGATGCCGCCGGGCCGGCCCACATACCACTGGGGCTCGAGACCGCACACGCTTGTCCTCGGTCGATCGGGTGACCGATCGCGGGGCTCGCGTGCGAGGATGTCACGGGATGTACGTGCTCGGCGCAGTGCTTGGCCGTGGCGCGACCAGCGAGGTCTTCGCGGTCGCCGGGCACGACGATCTCGCGATCAAGCGCCTGCACCCGCACCTGCTCGGTGACCCGCGGGTGGTCGCGCAGCTCGCCGCCGAGCTCGAGCGGACCCGCACGGTCGACCATCCGAACGTCGCGCGCGTCCACGCGATCGGCGACGGCTTTCTCGTGCTCGAGCGCGTCCACGGCGAGACCTTCGCGGAGCGGCTCGCGCGCGAGGTGGTCGACGAGGACGAGCTTCGCCGGCTCGGGGCGGCGATCGCCGATGGCATGGCGGCGGTCCACGCGCGCGGCATCGTCCACCGCGATCTCAAGCCCGCGAACGTGATGCTCGCCGGTGCGACGCCGAAGATCGTCGACTTCGGGATCGCTCGCTCGCTCGCGTGCGATGCGCTCGCGACGACCACGCGGCTCGGCACGCCGGCGTACATGGCGCCCGAGCAATGGACGAGCGGCCTGGTCACACCTGCCAGCGATGTCTGGGCGCTCGGCGTGATCTTGTTCGAGGCCGCGACCGGGTCGCTGCCGTTCGAAGGCTTCGAGCACGGCCGGTGCCCGCAACTCACGGAGGTCGCGCCTCCCGCGCGCTCGTCGCCCGTCCTCGATCGCGCGATCGCCGCGTGCCTCGAGCGCGATCCGGCGCGCCGTCCGTCGATGCTCGCGCTCGCCGCGATGCTGCGCGAGGACGAGCGCGTGACGCAGGCGGTGGGAGAGGTGAGAGAGATCGTGGTGCGCCGGCGGCGGTGGCCGCTCGCCGCGGGGCTCGCGCTCGCGGCGTGCGTGGCGATCGTGATCGCGTATGCACGGCGCCCCGAGCCCGGTCCCGCGATGCCACAGGCGGTGCTGCTACCGGCGCCACCGGCTGCGGCGCCACCGGCTGCGGCGCCACCGGCGGCGGCGCAACAGGCCGTGCATTCTTCGTCATCGCGACTCATCGCGCCTGCGCCGGCTGCGTCGCGTCACCTCGACCATGCCCGGCACGCACCCGTGACCTCACCGCAGCCACCGGCATCGCGTCGCGCCGGGGAGACCCTCGATTGATGCCGCTCGATCCACGCACCACGGAGCTCCTCGGCGAGGCACCGCGCCGCGCGTTCGTCCGCGAGTATCGCTTGACGCTCGATGGTCGCCTCCAGACCTTCGCGGTGCCGCGCCTCGTGATCGGCGCCGATCCGCGCGCCGATCTCGTGATCGCCGATCCCGCGATGTCCAAGTTTCACTGCGAGATCCGGATCGCCGGCGGGGCCGCCTCGCTGCGCGATCTCGGCAGCCGCAACGGCACGCTCGTCGATCACGTGCGCGTGATCGAGGCGCCGCTGCGTGACGGCGCCGTGGTCCAGCTCGGGCGCACCACGCTCCGCTTCGATCTCGGCACCCGCGACGTCGAGCTCTCGCTCTCGCCACGCACGCGGTTCGGCCGGCTGGTCGGCACGTCGGTCGCGATGCGCGCCGCGTTCGCGCACCTCGAAGCGGTCGCCGCGAGCACCGCGACCGTGCTGCTCCAGGGCGAGAGCGGCACCGGCAAGGAGCTCGCCGCCGAGGCGCTCCACACCGAGAGCCCGCGCCGCGACGGCCCGTTCGTGGTCGTCGACTGCGGCGCGATTCCCGCGAACCTGCTCGAGGTCGAGCTGTTCGGCCACGAGGCCGGCGCGTTCACCGGTGCGACCACGCGGCGGATCGGCGCGTTCGAGGCCGCCTCGGGTGGCACGCTGCTGCTCGACGAGCTCGGCGAGCTAGCGCTCGAGCTCCAGCCCAAGCTGCTGCGCGCGCTCGACCGGCACGAGATCCAGCGGGTGGGCTCGAACGAGCGGATCGCGACCGATGTCCGCGTGATCGCCGCGACCAACCGCAACCTGCGCGAGGAGGTCAACGCCCACCGGTTTCGCTCCGACCTCTACTTCCGGCTCGCGGTCGTGCCGATCACGCTGCCACCGCTGCGCGAGCGCCCCGAGGATCTCCCCGAATTGATCGAGGTGCTGCTCGCCGACCTCGGCGCGACCAGCTCGGCCGCGGCGGTACCGCTGCGGTCCGGCGAGCTCGTGCCCGAGCTGCTCCGCCATACCTGGCCGGGCAACGTGCGCGAGCTCCGCAACTACATCGAGGCCGCGCTCGTGCGCCAGGACTACGGGCTCGCGCACGATGACGACGAGCCCGCGATCGACGTCACCGAGCCGCTGCGCGTGGTCCGCGAACGCTGGGTTCGCCACGTCGAGCGCCGCTACCTGGTCCAGCTGCTCGCCGCACACGCGAACAACGTCAGCGCGGCGGCGCGCGCGGCGGGCGTGGATCGCGTCCACCTCCACCGCCTGCTCGGCCGCGCCGGGTTGCGCTGACGGCCGCCCCGCGGCGAACGGTCTCGACCGGCACTACCGGACGGTGCCGCCGAGGGCCTTGATCGCCTCGTCGGCCTCGGTCTTGAGGCACGCGTTCGTGTTGCTGTCGCCGATGCCGAGCACGCCGCCGCGCATGCGATAGCGCGCGCGCTTGAGCGGCTCGATCGCGCGCGGATCGCCGAGCTCGACCAGCTTGGCGATCGCGGCCTTGCGGTCGGTGCAGGTCTTGCCGTCCTGGAGATCGAGCATGGCGGCCTTGTAGGTGGTGTCCCGATCGACGATCGCCATCGGGGTCGGCAACATCGCCGGCCGCGACGTCGGGTCGTCATCGGCCTCGGCGTGGCGCTTGTCCTTCTTCTTGTCGGGCTTGTTGTCGGGCTTGTTGTCGTCGTGTTTGTCGTCGTGTTTGTCGTCGGGCTTGTGCGCCGGCGCGCTCGAGCTCCGGCCCGAGAGCTTGAGCGTGATCGCGATCACGATCGCACCGAACAGGATGATCCCTACGAGCACGAGCCACTTGCGTGGGATCGGCTCGTGATCTCCGACGTAGGTCGACTTCGCCGCGAACGGCATCGGCGTGAACGCCGCGGTCGGTGCCGTGCCAGCGCGCATCACCGACGCCGGCGTGACGTTCGCGGGTGGCAGCGTGATCGCCCCCAGGCCCGGAGCTGGCGTCGGGATCCGGAGGTGTCCCGAGGCGCGCGGCACCACCGCGTAGCCGGCCGCATGCAGCACCGCGTCGAGCGCGTCGAGGTACTCGTTCGCGGTCTGGATCCGATCGTTGCGCATCTTCTCGAGCCCGTGGCGAACGATGCGCTCGAGCCCCGGCGGCAGCTGCAGATCGGGCGCGACCTCCGCGAACGTCGGTGGTTCGCGCGAGACGTGCGCGGTCATGATCGAGAGCGGATCGGTATCTTCGAACGGCGGCCGGCCGGCGAGCATCTCGTAGAACACGACGCTCGTCGAATAGAGGTCGGTCGCGGGCTTGATCTCGCCGCCGACCGCTTGTTCGGGCGACAAGTAGGCTGGGGTTCCGACGGTGAGCCCCGCGCGGGTCGTCGCCGGATCGTCGGGGCTGCCCTGGTAGAGCTTCGCGATCCCGAAATCGAGCAGCTTGACGATGACCTCGCCGTCCTTGATCGCGAGGAACACGTTGTCCGGCTTGATGTCGCGATGCACGACGCCGCGATCGTGCGCGTGGCGCAGGCCCGACAGTACGCCGCGCAAGATCTCGATCGCCTCGGGCCAGGGGATCCGCTTGTCGCGCTCGAGCCGCTTGCCGAGCTCCTCGCCCTCGAGCACCTCCATGACGAGGTACGGGCAGCCATCTTCGAGCACGCCGGAGTCGCTGACGCCGACGATGTTCGGATGATCGAGCCGGCCGGAGGCGAGCGCTTCGCGATGGAACCGCGCGGCCGCTTCCTTGTTCCTGCCGAGGTCGGCGTGCAGCACCTTGATCGCGACCGCGCGACCGATGCCGGTGTGCTCGCCCCGGTAGACCCGGCCCATGCCGCCCTTGCCGAGCACGGAGTCGACGCGGTAGCGGCCATCGAGCATCGCTCCGATCGGAACGACGCCCGAATCGTCAGGTGAGGGTCCCATCGAGCGCCGACGAGCTTACCGCGCGCCACCTGGTCTACAAAGGCGCCGATGTGCGCTAACGCTTGCGCCGCGGGGCGGAACCCGGCATGGGAGGCAATCCCGTGTGTTGCGTGAGCGCGACTCCCGGCTGCAAGCGCTTTCCGGATCTCGCGTGGTGTGCCGGCTGCCACGACGGCACGAGGCACTGCTTGCCGCCGCCGATCAGATCGGTGCGCCCCATCCGCTGCAGCGCCTCGCGCAACACCGGCCAGTTGTGCGGATCGTGGTAGCGGAGGAATGCCTTGTGGAGGCGGCGGCGCTCGAGGCCCTTGACGACGTGGACCTTGCTGCGCGCGACCAGCGAGCGCAGCGGCGAATAGCCCGTGTGATACATCGCGGTCGCGCTCGCCATCGGCGAGGGCAAGAACGCCTGCACCTGATCGGGGCGAAAGCCGTTGCGCTTGAGCCACAGCGCGAGGTTCAGCATGTCCTCGTCGGTGGTGCCGGGATGCGCGGCGATGAAGTACGGGATCAAGTACTGCTCCTTGCCCGCCTCCGCCGAGTAGCGATCGAACAGCTCCTTGAACCGGTCGTACGCGCCGATCCCGGGCTTCATCATGTGCTCGAGCGGACCCTGCTCGGTGTGCTCGGGCGCGATCTTGAGGTAGCCGCCGGTGTGGTGCTGCGCGAGCTCCTTGATCCATTCGGGCGAGCGCACCGCGAGGTCGTAGCGCACACCCGAGGCGATGAAGATTCGCTTCACGCCCTTGATCGCGCGTGCCTTGCGATACAGCGCGACGAGCGCGCTGTGATCGGTCCCGAGGTTGTCGCAGATGCCGGGGTACACGCACGACGGCTTGCGGCACGCGCCCGCGATCTCGGGGCTCTTGCAGCTCATCCGATACATGTTCGCGGTCGGGCCGCCGAGATCGGAGATGTTGCCGGTGAAGCCCGGCGTGGCGTCGCGAATGCGCTCGATCTCGTGGAGGATCGAGGCTTCGCTCCGGCTCTGGATGACCCGGCCCTCGTGCTCGGTGATCGAGCAGAAGCTGCAACCGCCGAAACAGCCGCGCAGGATCGTCACCGAGTACTTGATCATCTCGTACGCGGGCAGCTTCGTGGGCTGGTGGCGCGGATGCGGCAGGCGCGAGAACGGCAGCTCGTACATCGCGTCCATCTCGGCCGTGGTCAGCGGGATCGGCGGCGGGTTGATCCACACGTCGGCGTGGCCGTGGCGCTGGACGAGCGCGCGCGCGTTGCCGGGGTTCTGCTCGAGGTGAAGCACGCGGGAGGCGTGCGCATACAGGATCGGATCGGCCGAGACCTGCTCGAAGCTCGGCATCCGGATGACCTGAAGCTCGCGCGACACCCGCTTGGGCTTGAGCTGGACGAGGTTCGCCGGCGCGGCGGCGTCTCCCGTCGCGCACGCGGCGCCCGCGGCCTGGGCGCGCTCCTCCATCGCGTACGGATCCGGCTTCGGCTCGACGCGGCCGGGCTTGTCGAGCGTCGTCGAGTCGAGCGTCGCGAAGCCGTCACGCGTGCCGAGGAACGCGGTGCCGCGCAGGTCCTGGATCTCGCGCGCGGGCGTACCGGCGGCGAGGCGATGCGCGATCTCGACGATCGCGCGCTCGGCGTTGCCGTAGACGAGCAGGTCGGCGCGCGTGTCGGCGAGGATCGAGCGGCGGACCTTGTCGCTCCAGTAGTCGTAGTGCGCGATCCGGCGCAGGCTCGCCTCGATCCCGCCGATCACGAGTGGCACGTCGGAGAACGCCTCGCGACACTTCTGCGTGTACACGATCACGGAGCGATCGGGGCGCAGACCACCGGCGCCGTCGGGCGAGTAGGCGTCGTCGCTACGGACCTTCCGGTCGGAGGTGTAGCGATTGACCATCGAGTCCATGTTCCCGGCGGTCACGGCCCACATCACGTTCGGGCGGCCGAGCGCGGCGAACGCCTGCGGGTCGCGCCAGTCGGGCTGATCGAGGATGCCGACCCGAAACCCGTGCGCCTCGAGCAGCCGGCCGATCAGCGCCATGCCGAAGCTCGGGTGATCGATGTACGCATCGCCGGTGACCAGGACGACGTCGCAGCTATCCCAGCCGAGCTCGTCCATCTCGGCGCGCGTGGTCGGCAGATAGGGCGCGATCCCGAAGCGATGCGCCCAGTACGGTCGGTGCGAGAACAGTGGGGACGCGGTCACGGGTGCATCGGTTACCACGTCTGGTCGCGGCGCCCGCGATTTTGTAGCCGTCCGCAGGTCGGCTAACAAGTTCAGTTAGTTACGAGCTAACTATTCGCCGCCGTCTTCGGGGTCGCCACCCTTGTGAGGGCCGCGGCTGCTGCCCGCTTCGGACGGCGCCTCCTTCATCAGCGAGTCCTTCTGGGCCTGGCTGAGGCCGTCCTCGCAGTGGTCGCCCTGTTCCTTGGTCTGCATGTGGGCGAAGCAGTCGCGCGATGCGGCAGACCAGTGGTCCTGATCGCAGTGGCCGGCGAGCGTGTCGCGGATCTTCTTGATGACGTCGGGTGGCGCATCGGGCTGTGCCTTCGAGAGCAGATCGATCGTGTGATCGGCGGCCTCGGCGCAGCTCGCCCCCGCGGCGGCAGGTGCAGCCGCCGCGCTGCCGGACGCGGGCATCGTGGACTCGGCGGACTTGGGACTGCTGCTACAGGCGGCCAATGCCGCCCCGAGGATCGCGATCGCGAGGCGGTGCATGCGTGGAATTATGACACGGCGCCCGCGCGCCGGGGCCGATCGGGCCTACTGGGCGAGCACGACGAGGTCGCGCACACCACCGGCGATGAACTCGACGGCAACGGCGGCGAGCAACAGGCCCATCACGCGCTCGAACGCGCGGAGCAGCGTCTTGGGCAAGAACCGCTCGGCATTCGCGGCGCTGCGCATCAGCAGCCAGGTCACGAGGCAGGTGAGCGTGACCGCGACGAACACCGCGGACATCCGCAGCGGATGATAGTCGGCGCGCGACATCAACACCATCACGGTGGCGATCGCGCCGGGACCGGCGAGCATCGGGATCGCGATCGGAAAGATCGCGATGTCGTCGCCCTGGGTGCGGCTCTCGTCGCGCTCTTCCTTGGTCGAACGCGTCGGTGAGGTCTGGGCGCGCATCATGTCGATCGACATCAGCAGCAGCATCAGCCCGCCGGCGACCTTGAACGCGCCGAGCGAGATCCCGAACGCCTTGAACACGAGGCCACCGGTGATCGCGAACAGGATCAGGATCACCCAGGTCGCGAACGAGGCGCGCAGCGCGACGCTCTTGCGCTGTTCGGTCGACAGCGCGCCGGTGATCGACAGGAACACCGGCACGGTCGCGAGCGGATCGATCACGAAGAAGATCGCGCTCAACGCCACGATGGCGAACTTGGCGTCCTCGTGAGTCACGCGCGCGGTGGTATCACGGGAGCGGCTCGCGCGCCGCTCGCCAGGCGGCCGGGATGCCGGCGAGCCCGACGGCGCCGACGATGATGCCGCCGGCCATCGCGCAGGTGGTGTCGATATCGCCGCCGACGCTCGCGCAGCTCCACAGCGCGTTCGCGTAGGCGTAGGCGTTTACCTTCGCACCGCCTTCGGCGGCGCTACGCGGCGGGCCTTCGCCCGACTTGTCTACCTTCGCACCGCCTTCGGCGGCGCTACGCGTCGGGCCTTCGCCCGACTTGTCTACCTTCGCACCACCTTCGGCGGCGCTACGCGTCGGGCCTTCGCCCGACTTGTTTTCGAGGTTCGTCGCGGCGCACCAGATCGCGAACGGGATGGTATCGGCGGCGAGCACGCGGCTGCCGTTGCCGAGCTCGGCCGCGGCCGTGATCGGCTCGGCGCCGACCAGCGCGATCGCGCGGCGCACGCCATCGCGGGTCGGCCCGCTCGGGGTGTGCGCGACCACGGCCTCGAGCAGCGCGCGCGGATCGCGTTCACCGGCGAACACGCGCGCCGCGGCGATCGCGACCGCGACCGCACCGGCGACGCCGTCGGGATGGGCGTGGGTCGGCGCGGCCGATCGCGCGGCGTGCTCGGCCGCGGCCACGAGATCGGTGCAGAAGTACGCGCCGACCGGCGCCGAGCGCATGCCGCCACCGTTGCCGCACGAACCCTGGCCGTCGAACACGCTCCTGGCGGCGATCTCCCACGGCACGCCCTGCGCGAGCTCCGCGAGCACGTGGTGAGCGCCGCGCCCGTAGCCGCGCGCCGGTTCCGCCACGTAGCGGTTCGCGAAACGGCGTGCGAGGTCGTCGACGTCGATGCCGTCGTGCAGCGCGAGGGTCTCGACGATCGAGACCGCCATCGCGGTGTCGTCCGTCCACATCCAGCGCCGCGCGCCGGGCAAGGCCGCCGTGCGCTCGCCGAGCGCGAGCTGGCGCGTCGCCGGCCCCGCGTGGAGCAGCTGTTCGCCGAACGCGTCGCCGGTCGACAGCCCTTCGAGAGCCAGCATTGCCTGCTCGAGACTCATAGTGTCATCGTGACACTATTCCAGGAGCGGCGCAAGGAACCGGTCGGACTCGGCGAGCAGGCGCGGGATCGAGCCGAGCAGCTGGTGGCCGTCGTCGACCTCGATCAGCGTGACGTTGTCGGGATGGAGCTGAGCGAGCTCGCGTGAATACTCGATCGGCACGATCTCGTCGCGCGTGCCGTGGATGACCAGCGAGCGCGCCATGACGTTCGGCAGATCGGTCCCGAGCGCGAGCGCGTCGTCGATGAAGCCGAACGAGATCTTCGACGGGCCGTTCTTCGAGTAGTCGAACACCTCGCGCCAGCCGGTCCGCTTCCAGTCGTCCCACTCGGTACCGAGTTGCTCCTGCCAGCGGTGGACGAGCCGAAACGCCGGGGCGAGCAACACGAGCGCCTTGACCCGCTCGTCCCGCTCGGCGACCCGCGCGGCGGTCAGCCCGCCGAGGCTCGAGCCGATCAGTATGGTGTCTCCGCGCAGCGACGCGCGGACGTGATCGATCATCGCGCTCAACCGCAAGTGCTCGAACGAGGGCTTGCGCAGATCCAGGCATTCGACGGTGACGCCGCGCGACGCGAGGTGCGCGGCGAACGCCTGGGCCTTGGTCGACGACGGTCCCGAGGCGAAGCCCGGTAGATAGAAGACCTCCATACCACCACCCTACACCGGTCGTTACTTCGACGTGCGCGGTCTCGGAGGTGTCGACTCCCGCGCGTCAGCGCATCGTGAAGGTCAGCTTCGATCCGGTCGCGAGCTGCGCCTGGGTCAGCCCGGCGGAGACGTCGGTGCCGTCGAGCATCACGCTCTCGACCCGCGTGCCGGTGCCCTCGCGCACGATCACCAGCTCGTGATCGCCGACCGTGATGCGCGCGCGGGGGAACCTCGGCGCGCCGATCAGCCAGCGATCGCTGCCCGCGACCGGATACAGGCCGAGCGTCGACAGCACGTACCACGAGCCCATCGCACCGCCGTCGTCGTTGCCGGGCACGCCATCGGGTTGATCGGTGTAGATCGTGTCCTCGATCCAGCGCACCCACTGATCGGTGAGCTCGGGATGACCGAGCTGTCCGAACAAGAACGGCGCGTTGAGATCGGGCTCGTTGCCGGCCCAGTACCACGTGCGCGGGAAGTTCGCGGCCGAGGGATCGCCGGTCTCCAGGTCGGTCTTGGCCTGGGTGAACAGCTCGGTCAGCTTCGCGATCGCGGCGTCGCGGCCACCGAGCATCGTGGCGAGACCGTCGGGATCGTGGACGCCGGGCATCCACAGCGCTTGCCACGCATCGGCCTCGGCATAGTCGTCGGCCCAGGCGAGCGGGTCGAACGGCACCGCCGTCACCGTGCCGTCGCTGCCGCGGCCGCGCAAGAAGCCGGTGCTCGGGTCGTAGAGCTGCTGCCAGCCGTGGCTGCGCGCGAGCAGCGCGTCGTGATCGACGGGGTTGCCGAGCGCGCCGGCGAGGTTCGCGAGCGCGAAGTCATCGTGCGCGTATTCGGTGGTCTCCGAGACCGAACGACCGACGCTGTCGGGCACGTAGCCGAGCTGCATGTAGGCCTCGACGTCGCTGCGGCCACCGCGGCCACCCGGCGGCGCGATCGGATCCATCGCGGCGGCGCGCAGCGTCGGCCACGCCTCGGCAGCGCCCGAGTCGGGCACGCCGCGCAGCTGCGCGTCCGCGATCACGATCTCGGCGCTCGCACCGAGCATCGTGCCGGTCTCCCCGATCGCGAGCGGCCACTTCGGGTATGCACCGAGGCCGCTGGCGAAGCCGAACAACGAGCGGGCGACGTCGCGCGCGCTGTCCGGCGCGAGCCACGCGTAGAGCGGCGCGACGTCGCGGTAGGTGTCCCACAGCGAGAGATCCGAGACCTGATCGTAGCCCTGCGCGACGACCGGTGCCTGGTGCGCGAGCACGTAGGTCCCGTCGACGTCGCCGATCACGCTCGGCATCAGGAACGCGTGATACAGGCTGGTGTAGAACGTGCGGAGCTGGCCCTCGGTCTCGGCGGTCAGCTTGACGACGCCGAGCGTGTCCTCCCACGCCGCGGTGGTCGTGTCGCGCACCGCCTCGAAGTCGACGCTCGGCACCTCGGCGTCGAGGTTCGCGCGCGCGCCGTCGAGCGAGACCAACGACAGCCCGATCGCGATCGTCGTCGCGCCGGCGGGAACGGACAACGCGGCGCCGGTCAGCCAGGTCTGCGACGCGGTCCACGCGCCGTGGATCACGAAGTACAGCGTATAGCCGCCGAACCCGGCCGACATCGCGCCGAGGTGATGCAACGAGCCCGTGATCTCGCCGGCCGCGTCGTCGACGGAGATCGTGCGCGCGTCGACCATGCCGCCCGACAGCGTCTTCGCGAGATCGATCACGATCGTGCCGTCGCGTGGCAGCGTATAGCGCTCGACCGCGACGCGCTGGGTCGCGGTGAGCTCGGCCTCGATGCCGCTGTCGAGCGTGACCGCGTAGTAGCCGGCGGCGGCGTGCTCGTCGGCCTTCGCGAAGTGCGCCTCGTAGTCCACGACGCTGGTCTTGGCCGGGTCGAACGCGAGCGTCGGCATCACGGACAGCACGCCGTAGTCGGTCGCGCCGGTGCCGTGGAGGTGCGTCGACGAGAACCCCTGGATCCGGTCGTCCTGGGCGAAGTAGCCCGAAAAGTGCTGGAAGCTGACCGTGCCGAAGTCGACGCCGTTGGTATCCGGGCCGGGCTTGGCGAGGCCGTGCGGAGCGGCCGCGCCGACGAAGCAGCTGCCGTACGCGTAGCCGAGGCCACCGGTCCCGATCCGCGGATCGACCCACGCGGTCGCCTGGGTGACCTCGGGTAGCTGCGGTGGCGAATCGGCGCCGCACGCCGCGAGCCCGAGGACTGCGATCCAGATCGTGCCCGCGGGCTTCACCCGCGGACTGTAACGCTAGTTCACCGCGGACGGAGACGAGACCGCCGTCACGTCAGCGCTCCGGGCGGAGCGCCGCGGGCTCGGACGCCTCGGGCGCGGGTTGGCGCGCGGCGGGCTCGGGGGTGGGCTCGGCGGGAGCGTCGACCGTCGCCGCGACCTGGCCGTCATCGGCGGCGGGCTTGCCGGTCTCGCGCGTCGCCTTCGCAGTCGCGGCGACACGAGCGACCGTGGGCTTCGCGCGCTGGACCGCCTTGTCGGACACCCTCCCCTGCACCGCGCTCGGGTGAACGATCGGCGGCGTCCCGGCCTCGGCCTCGCCGAGCGCGACCCGCGTAGCTGCCTCGGTTGCCTCCGCGAGGCCGCTGCCCTTCTCGAGGTGCGCGTGCAAATGGATCGGACGATCGAACGTCAACCAGTAGCGCGCGGTCTTGTAGCCCGGCGCGGTGACCTCGACGATCTCCATCACGCCGGTCGCGTGGATCTGCATCGTCGCGGGAGCGATCAGGTGATGGCGGCGAAACGTGATGCGCGCGTTCGCGACATCGGCGTCGAGCTGGACCGCGATCTTGTCGACCTGCTTGGCGACCGCCTGCGCCACCACGGGCTGCGGATCGCGCGCGACCGGCGCCGGCGCGATCGGGTGCGTGTGGTGGAGGCCGTACGCGACCCCGAGCGCACCGGTCGCGAGCCCGAGCCCGGCGATCGCGTACAGCGCGTAGATCTTGCGGGCCTGGGGCGGCGCGGGCAACCGGACGTGATCGATCGCCGCCGGGGTCGGCGTGCGGCCCGGCACCGTGCGAGTCCGCGGCATCGTCTGCGCTTGCCGCGCGTCGTCGAGGTCGCCGTCGGCGTCGTCGATCATCATGTTCGGCTGGCTGCGCCGTGCCGGCATCGGCGTGCCATCGCTGCGCGTGATGAACGACTCGAGCGCCGCCTCGACGTCGCTCATGGTCTGGAAGCGATCGTCGGGGTGCTTCGCGAGCAGCCTCGTCATGATCATGTCCGCGAGGCCGGCCGGCACCTCCGGCCGCAACAGCGGCGGCGGCGCATCGCGGATGATGCGGTGCATGAGCTGGCGCGGATCTTCGTCGGCCGCGAACGGTCGCCGCGCGGTCAGCATCTCGTAGAGGATCACGCCGAGCGCGTAGATATCGGCGCGGCGATCGACGTGCTCGGGATCGGTGATCTGCTCGGGCGCCATGAACTCCGGCGTGCCCATCACCATGCCCTTCTGCTTGTCGTCGACCGCCAGGAACCGCGAGATGCCGAAGTCGAGGACCTTGACGTGATCGAACGCGTCGTCCTTGTCGGTCAGGAACACGTTGTCCGACTTGAGATCGCGGTGGACCACGCCTGCGTTGTGCGCCGCGTGTAGCGCCGAGGTGATCTGCGTCGCGATCCGCACCGCGCGCCGCACCGGCAGCCCACCGAGCCGATAGATCTCGTCGGTCAACAGCGCGCCCTCGAGGAACTCGAACACGATGTACGGCACGTGGCTGTGCATGAAGCCCATGTCGGTCGACTCGACGATGTTGGGATGGCCCAGCGTGCCGGCCGCGCGCGCCTCGTTCATGAACCGCTCGATCACGTCCGCATCGGTCGCGAGCTCGGGGTGCAGGATCTTGATCGCGACGCGCCGCTTGATCAGCGTGTGCTCCGCCAGGAACACCGAGCCCATGCCGCCTTCACCGAGCGTGCGGATGATCCGGTAGCGTCCCTCGACCACATCCCCCGTCTTCACGACCGGCTCGCGCGAAGCTCCACCCATGGTCCCCCATCGTGACCACGCATGGCGATCTGCACAAGCGAACAGTCGACAATCTCGCTGTGGTTTTCCGACGACGATGTATGCTGCGCGCCGACCGATGTCCTCGACGACAACACCGCGCCGACCGGCGCAGCCTGGCTCGTCGAGATCACCGTTCGAGGCGCTCGAAGAACTGCGCGATCAGCTTCCCGCAGGAACCCCGGCCGCTCCTGCTCCCGCTGCTCCCGAGCCGAAGGGGCCCGCGCGGGCGGTCGTGCGGCTCGAGCGCAAGCAGCGCCGCGGCAAAGAGGTCACGGTGGTCGACAAGCTCGGGCTCGCGCCGGCCGTGCTCGAGGCGTGGTGCAAGCAGCTCAAGCAGGCGATGGGCTGCGGCGGCACGATCGAAGGCGACGCGATCGTGTTGCAGGGCGATCTCCGCGCGCGCTTGCCCGAGGTGCTGACCAAGCTCGGCGTTCGTAACGTCACGGTCTCTGGCTAGCGGGCTAGCCATGGGGCTCGAAGAGCCGGCTGGGCCGGAAGATCCAGTTGCAGTTTGCGGTACTTCGACGCGTCGCGTCGTGCGCTGACCGCTCCTAACCGGCTTGATCTACGAGCGCGTCCGGCGACCGAGCCGGGTTGTCCGGCTTGGCAGGACCCTTGCTGAATGGGTCGTCAGCCATGCGGAACCTCCTCGTCGTCGCCTCCTGGACTGCGCTTCTCCTGTCGGCTTGTAGCAGCGGCGCCACCCAGATCCCGGATCCTCCGGTGCTCACGATCACGTCGCCCGCGCGCAGCTTGATCCAGAGCGGGACCGCGAAGGTCACGGTCACCGGCACCGTGGCGCCCAACGCCGCGGGCACGCCGGTGACGAAGGTCAGCGTCAACCACATCGTCGCGAACGTGAACGCGGACGGGACATTCTCGATCGACCTCGACGTCAAGCCCGGCGCGATGTTGCTCCACACCGAGGCGCTCGACGCCGACGGCGGCAAGGCGCAGGACACCCGCTCGGTCGAGGCCGGCGAGCTCCGCAAGCCCGGCCAGAACATCGAGAGCGCCGTCACGACCGCGCTGTCGAAGGAAGCGTTCCAGAAGATCAGCGCCGCCGCGGGTCCGCTGATCAAGGGCCTCGATCTCAAGCCGATGCTCGCGCCGATGCAGCCGATGGTGCACTCCGGCGACGAGGGCGGCCCCGACTGCCTCTACGGTCAGCTGTTCGTCGACGACGTCAAGATGCAGAACGTGGTCATCGGCCTCGTGCCGGTCGCCGGCGGCTTGCAGTTCTCGGCCGAGATCGACGGCCTCGACGTCCCCGGTCACATGAAGTACGCGGTCGCGTGCCTCGGCGGCACCGACAACACCGAGATCAAGGCGACCAAGGTCGTGATCACCGGCATCCTCCAGGTTTCGCCCGATGGCATGAACGGGTTCGCGACCAACCTCGCGAGCCCGAACGTCCAGCTCACCGGCCTCGACATCACCTCGGGCGGCGTCCCGGGCGCGATCCTCAACATCATCCCGCTCGACAGCGCGATCGAGCTCATCCTGCCGAAGGTCGCGGGCCTCGTGATGAAGCCGATGATGAACCAGGCGCTCGGCGCGCTCGCCGGTCCCAAGACGATCGACGTGCTCGGCAAGACCCTGACCGTGCAGGTCCAACCGGCCGACATCCAGTTCAGCGCGACCAGCGCGCTGGTCACGCTCGACATGCAGATGCTGATCGGCGGCGCCGAGCACAGCAGCGGCTACGTGTTCACCGATAACGGTCAGCCGAACATGGATCCGGGCACCGGCATGCAGCTCGGCATCGCGGACGACCTCGCGAACGAGATGCTGTCGCAGTTCGTCGCGATCGGCATGCTGAACCTCAGCGTCCCCGAGGAGGGCGGCACGTTCGACGGCGCCCAGATGGCGATGACCTCGCCGCCGATGATCAGCGCCGACCCGGCCGACGGCAAGATGCGCCTCGTGCTGCCCGACATGGTCGCGACGTTCACCACCGCCGGCACACCGGTCGCGAAGGCCGCGATCAACGCGACCGTCGACCTCCAGATCCAGCCCGCGAACAACGGCTACGGCGTCGCGATCCAGCTCGGCACGCCGACCATCTACGTCGACGTGCTGCCCGACATCGCGAACGAGACCCACTACACCAACGACGACCTGGCGACCTCGGTCCAGCTCGGCCTCGACAACCAGATCGCATCGATCACCGCGCTGCTCGCCGGGATCCCGCTGCCCTCGATGGCCGGTCTTCAGATCAAGGATCTGTCGGTCACCGGCGCGGACGGTTACGTGATGGTGAAGGGCGCGTTGCAGTAAGCTGGGCGCGTGGGCGGCAAAGCCGGTGGCAAGCAGGTAACCGCGGTGGCGAAGCGCAGTGGCGTGAAAGCGGCACCGCGGTTGTCGGTGAAGGCGAAGCCGAAGCTGAAGCTGAAGCCGAGCACGAAGGCCAAGCCAAGCACGAAGGCCAAGCTGAGCACGAAGGCCAAGCCGAACACGAAGCCGACGGCGAAGCCGAGCACGAAGGCCAAGCCGGCAAGGCCCGCGAGGCCCACCGCCGCGAAGCCGGAGCGCTCTCAGGAACGCAGCGATACCCTCCCGGTCCGCGTCCGCGACCAGAAGCTCGGCGAGGTCACCGCGCCGTCGGGCAGGCTCGCGATCTTCGACGTCGGGCTGTTCCCGTTCCTGCCGCGCGATACGCTCGAGCCGGCGCTCGTGACGTGCGAGGTCCCCGCGAACGCGACGCTGCCGGTGATCGGGCGCCGCGTCGGCGCCGGCCGGTTCTCCGCTAGCTGGGACTTCGTCGCGGTGCGGCTATCGCCCGAGCCCGTCGCGAGGTCGGAGAAGCTCGGCGAAGCCGGCGTCGACTTCGCGCGGCTGATGATCATCGACCACGCGGCGCTCGACGCCTGGGTCCACGACGACAGCCTCGACGGTCACGCAGATGTCATGTTCTGGGGCCGCGACGCCGCGCTCGCCGCGCGCCGGATCACCGCGCCGCCGACGCAGGAGGGCTATGGCTGGACCAACCTGACCGTCGCCGCCGCGACCGCGAAGTGGGAGCAACTCGAGCGGGTCAAGGCCGAGCACCACTGGCTGCTCGCGAGTGACCTGCGCCCGCACTCGCATCACTTCCACGCGCTCGCCGCGGCGCGCGCCAGCAAGCTAGGCGCCGGCTCGGTCGCGGTCGGCGGCGCGCAGGCGCTGCTGTTCTTCACGAGCTGGGGCGACGGCGTGTTCCCGATCTATCTCGACCGCGACGCCGGCGGCCAGCCCGTGCAGGTGCGCGTGCAGCTCAACACCGCCGCGTCGAACGCGGCGCTGCGCGCGGTCAATCGCTAGAGGTGGGACCCGGCTACGGGCGACAGTAGCCCTTCGCGTTGCACTTCTGTCCCATCGAGCCCGTCGGGCACGACGGGTCCGTCGCCATCAGCATCGTGCACTTCTGCGAGCACTCCGGCGTCGTCATGTTGAACGAGTCGGTGCACACACCGCTCGCGCACTCGTGGCTGCCGGTATCGGTGACCGTCGTGCACATCGCGCCGAACACGCCGCTGCCGCTGCCGCTGCCGCTGCCGCTACCGCTGCCGCTGCCGGCCGCCGCGTCCATCTGGGTCGGGGTGTCGTCTCCGCCGCACGCGGCGAAGTAGACCGAGGCGAGCACGAGCGCGAGCGCGAGGGGCTTCATGGCTCCATCGTAACCGCGTTTGTTACAGGGCCGCGCGCGGTCATTCGTTACAACGCTGTCATAACTCGGCGCGGCTGCTACTCCGCGAGGATCTCGCCGTTGCGCTTGCGGATGTGGAACTCGACCCGCCGGTTCTTCGCCCACGCGGCCTCGTCGTGCCCGCGGTCGAGGGGCACCGTCTCGCCGTAGCCCTGCGAGGTCAGGCGATCGACGGCGATGCCCTGCCCGTTCAAGTACGTCACGACCGCGGCGGCGCGGCGATCGGAGAGGTCCAGGTTATAGGCATCGTCGCCGCGCTCGTCGGTGTGGCCCTGGACCTCGACCAGCTCGATGTCGGGGTTGTCCTTCAGCGCCTGCGCGACGTGGTCGAGGATCGGATACGAGCGGTGCTGGATCACCGCCTTGTCGAACTCGAACTCGATCGACTTCAACGTCACGATCGTCGACTTCGTGACGATCACGCGGTCGGGGCAGTCGGTGCCGTCGACCGGGCCGGCCTTGGTGCAACCGTCGTCGTGATCCGCGACGAACGCGCCGTCGCCGGGATCGTCGGGGCAACCATCCTCGTCCTGGAAGCCATTATAGGTCTCGGGATCGTCGGGGCACTTGTCGAGGTCGTCGCGGATGCCGTCGTTGTCGCGGTCGGGGAAGTCGTCGTGGGCGACGCGCGCCGCGACCGGCGGCGTCCAGTCCGGTTCGGGCACGTACGTCGCCGTGCGCACACCGGCCTTGGGCTCGAACACGATGCCGATCAGCGCGCGAAAATCCGGGTTGCCGGTGTCGTCGACCAGGCCGCGGCCGGCGCCGAGCGACATGTACGAGTTCTTCGCGAGGTAGAGCTTCACGCCGGCGAGCGCTTCGAGCTGGTGAAACCTGGTGTCGCTCGGCTGCAGCGCGCCGAACACCTCGCCGACGAGCTCGAATTTCTCCGGGACGAGCCCGAACGCGACGGCGACGCCGACCGGTAGCTGCGTCGTGCTCGCCATCTCGTCCATCCCGGCCGCGAGCCGCACGCCGGCGTTCGCCGCGAACCGGAACCGGCCGAGGCTGGTGTCGGCGACCGCGAGGAGCTGCGGCGTGACGCCGTGGGCGCCGGGACCGGTCGGCACGTAGAGGCTCGCGATCGCGGCGAGGTGCGGCGCCGCGTGGATCTTGAGGTGGAGCCCGGCATCGCCGACGCTCTGGGTATCGGTCGCACCCGAGGAGATCACGAACGGCATCGACGCGCCGAGCTCGAGCGGCACGGGCCCGAGCTCGAGCCCCATCGCCGCGACGAGCGTCGCCGACACGACGTTGTCGACCGTGCCGCTCAAGTGCCGGCCCCACTCGAGCGAGCCCAGCCCGAACGACAGCTCCTCGTGCCCGAGCACCGAGCTGCCGTTCAGCGACAGGTAGCCGCGCGAGTCGACCGCGGGACGAAACTCGTCGAGCTGCGCGGCGGATTGCGCGGACGCGACGGCGGTGAACAGCAGACACGGCAGAGCGATGACCAGGCGTGGCATGGCGGTCCTTTCGCGGCGCGATCTCGATCACGCTCGACGAGGAAAACGTTCTGCCAGGACTGTGTCCGACGCGCGCGCGCCGGTTACATCGCGCGCGCGGCGCTCGCCGTTGGGTTGGCTTCGTACCCGGCTCGAACCACTCCCATACGACAAGAAGGACGACACCTGGAACATGAAAGAGGTATCGTAAGCAAAGGCAGAGCAGGCGCTCGAATGCCGCAGACGGGAGAACGTAGTGGGCGGGGACTCAAAGCAGCAGCACAGCGACAAGCAAGCCGATAACGTCGACACGAAACCTGCGGATACGTCCGACCTCCAGCGCGGTGGAAAGGTCGTGCCAACGCCGACGGATCAGGCGCAACAGATCGTTCGCTCCGCAGGTGTGCCGGCCGATCTGTCACCTGGCATCTCTGGACCGCCAACAGTGGACCTCGGCGATGATGTGGTCGGTCGGACGCATTTCGAGGAACTTCAGCTGTTCAACAATCAGAACCTCGACGCGTATGTTCGTGTCCACGTCGAAGGTTCGCCCGCGATCGTGCTCGTCAGCGCCCCCGAACGTTTGACTCCTTCGCGCGACGGCGTTGATCCGGCCGCTGCGATCCGTCTTGCGTTCTCGCCGACTGCGAAGGGTCGAGTACACGGCACTCTCGTAGTGCAGGCCGGTTGGCAGAACGCCATCCACGTCCCTCAAGTTCTTCGCATTCCGATCGAAGCGGCTGCACACGAAGAGGGCCAGCCGTCGATCGCCGAGGAAGAGACGGACCAACGCGAGCAAGCTGCGAAGGAGAAGGCGGAGGCCGACGACCAGGCCCAAATGCAGCACGCCACGGAGGCCGCGGACGCCCGGCTCGATGACCCGAAGCTCGCGAACAAGCTGCCTGGCACCGCGGCAGCGCGGCAGCGATTCCAAGACGCGGAGACGGCCGCGGGCGATGCGCTTTCGGACCTCTTCGATAACCGGCGCGTCGGCATCGAGACCGCAAAAGACGAGGCCGCCAAGTTTCACAGGCGCACGCCGGCCTACGAAGAGAGCGTGCTGGAGTCGCTCGCCTGGGCCGCGCTTGATGTCGCGACCGCGGGCATCGCCGGTGCGCTCGGCAAGAAGATCGAGGGCGCATTGCTGAAAACCGTCGGCGTTGCCGAGCACGCGCTGCCGAACGGAGGGCGCGCGGCCGCGAAGGAGTTCTCGCCTAGCAAGTCGGTCGTTGCGTTCTTCACGGACAGCATGAAAGACGTTGTGAAGCGCGGCGCTGGAGCGGGCACCGCCGCTACGAAGCACGCTGCAGCGACGCATACAGCGCATGGAAATCCTGGGCTACCTACCGAGCCTCAGGTGGAGGATCCGGGGCCGTCTGCAGACCCGCTGTTGGCCTTCTTTCAAACTGAAAAGATAGGCTTGATCGATCAACACCGCGGGAAGGCGACTACGGTAGCGCAGCACGCCCGGTACGCGCTGGAGCCGATGCTCGACGACGCTCCCAGGCAGGCAATCGCCGCGATGGTGGAAATCGCAGCAGGAATTCGTGACGTGACAGGCCAGGAAATCCCAGCAAACAAGCAGGCGCTAGCATCCGCAACGCACTGGATCGAGTACGTCGCACAGGCGAGCCTTGGCGTTGTTTCCAGCGACGAAGCACGTCGCGATCACAAGCGGGTCGGCGACGAGGGTGAATCAACGACATCGATCACGTCTGCGAATGCCGCTCCGACCGTGAGGGGCGCTCCGAGCGCGCACGACGGCTTGGTGGACTTGAAGTTCGTGGCGAATCGATCGCATCCGACGGAGCCCGTCACGATCTTGTCGGGACGCGTGCACGGCGTGAGTAAAGATACCTACGATCACCTCAGACGCATTCCGCTGCGCGAGGCGCATGTCCCCGTGCGGGCCTACGCGATCCCGAACGGCACAGATGCGGTGGTAGGGCTCGAAGCCATCCGCGACGAGGCCGGAAATGTCGAGTTCACCGATGACACTGGTGCACCCGGGATGCCCGGTCATTGGTTCGCCAGCAGGATCGGCGAACCAGCGGGAGGCCCCGACGCACAGATCCGCGGCGCTCGAGAACTGATGGAGGAAATGGTTAGCACGCGTCTACCTCAGCAGGTAGAGGACGACTCCGATGCTTAAGTGGATCGTGGTGGTCACCTTGCTCGTCGGCCTCGCATCTGGGATTACTGCCTACCTCGCAAAGTGGGGGCCCTTCGCATTGAAGGAGCGTCCTCTCGCATCGATAGCGCCCACATCTCGTATGAAGGCGCGCATCTGGGTGCCGGACTTGAACAAGGGCACAGACGTCGTCGTCGCGGAGCTATCGGTGCCCAACGGCTACTACATGCAAATGTGGGACAATGAAGTGACGTTCCAACGTCACACTGGCGACCCGGAGATCTCGCTGCGGTCGCTCGCGACCGTGGAAGCGGAGCCCGGATCGTCAGAGCGCCCCCCATTGCGCTTTCTTGGCCAGGCATGCGAGGGCGTTCCGAATGGACGGCGGACTCAACTCGATACCAACGCGGATGGATGGTCGGTCGTATGCACGGGAGAGACTCGCCACATGCCGATCACGTTCGTCGTACGAGACCTCCGCGACGTCGGCAACGAATTGCAATGTGTGATCACGTTCACCGATTACGACTTCTGGAGGTCGGATGACCGTGATCCGAATGCAGCCAGCGACCACGGACGTCCGTCACCGGCACGAGTGGCCGATGCGCTCGCGATCTGTGCCTCGGTGACTCTACGAGAACTTCGAGAAGACGAACACCACGAGAACTGGAACGGCCACGAATGGGTGAGGTCGAGCGGATGACCGAGCCATACACGAGATACACGAGTGCCGTCGAAGTGCTCTCTGACCGCGTGGCATGGGCGAGCGAAAGTCTTGCAAGCCTGATCGAAGAAGCGGGCCGCAAGGGATGGCTTGTCGCAGATGCGCGGCGCGATCCGCGAGGCCAGCTCGTGACGACTCGATTGCGCGCACGGATCGACGAACGCGGTGCACGCACTCCGCTTGACGTGCAGGTCGTGCCGTTCGAGTGGCTTCGTGGAAGGCTCGATCTCACTGGGCTCGAAGTTGATGCCCTGTGGCTCCTGGCATGCGTCGAGATCGATCCAGGCGTCGCACGGCTCGCGCAAGCGTTTGCTGTTCCCGAGTGTCCCGACTTGAGTGTTCAGGTACTGCGGCAACTCCTCCCGCTGAACGCAGAGGATCTCGATCGCCTCGCCCGGCTCGCCTTGATCGAAATGGCTACGTCCGCGCGCTTGCCCAGCCATCGCCGATACGTGCGAAGCGTCGATCGAGTGATCGAGCTAGCCTCGGGCGAGCTGCGCCTCGATCGCGACGTCGAACGCATTTCGACGCTCGTACCTCCGCGACCATCGGCCTCCGAATCGATGGTCGTACCCAGCGCGTCCGCCTTGGTCGTGGCGACTGGGATCGAAGGCTCGGGCCGAGCGACGTTCCTGCGCCGGATCGCCTCGAGCTCCCGCCGTGGCGTGCTCGAGATCCGAGTGAGTGCGCTCGCCGGAGACGGCGAAGCACTCGCGCGACAACTGCGTGCGGTCGCGCGCGAGGCGCAGCTCTTCGACGTGATCCCGTTGCTGCGCGGGCTCGAAGGAGCCGACGCGCGCTGCGGCACGATCGACGCCGAACTACTTCGTACGTTTCCTGGGCTCGTGATGGCCACGGCCGAAGACGCGCCCTCCTGGATCGAGTCGCGGCCGCTCGTGATCCACAAGATGGAGCCGCTCGACGCCGAGGCACGCAAGCACCTTTGGCGCTCGCTCTTTGCAGACACGTCGGAGTCCCTCGCGAGCGAGGCTGCTGCTCGATATCCGGTCTCTCCGGGCGCAATCGTCGCTGCAGCAGAGAACGTCAAGGCGCGGGGCGCGGTCACCCACATTACGATCGACGATATTCACAGCGGCTTGCGCGACCATCTCGGTCAGAAGCTCGGAAAGCTCGCACGCCGTATCGAGTGGAAGCAGACATGGAATGACCTCGTCCTGCCGGAGACTCAACGCGAACAGGTCAACGAGCTAATCGCACGGGTTCGCCACCGCCGAGAGGTCCTGGAGGATCAGGGCTTTGGCGTCAAGGTGGCGAAGGGGCACGGCGTCGTCGCGCTCATGTCAGGTGAACCAGGAACCGGGAAGACGATGGTTGCCGGGCTGATTGCGTCCGAGCTCGGGCTCGATCTCTATCAGGTCGATCTCTCCGTGGTCGTGTCGAAGTACATCGGCGAGACGGAGAAAGGACTTGCGAAGCTCTTCGACGCGGCGGAATCGGGACACGTCGTGCTGCTCTTCGACGAAGCTGACGCCCTCTTCGCGAAGCGGTCGGAGGTCAAATCCTCGAACGACCGCTACGCGAACCTGGAGACGAACTACCTGCTACAGCGCCTCGAATCGTTCGGAGGGATCTCGATCCTCACGACGAACAATGAAGCGGCACTCGACGACGCGTTCCGTCGCCGTCTTGCAGTCCACATCAAGTTCCCCATGCCGGAAGAGGACGAGCGCATCCGACTGTGGCGGGCGATGTTCCCGCCAAACGCGAAGCTCAGCGGCAATATCGATCTGCGACAGCTCGCTCGGGAATTCGAGATGAGCGGCGGCCACATCAAGAACGCCGTGCTGCGGGCGGCTTACTTTGCCGCAGCGAGCGCTAGTCCGATCACCATGGCCCACCTGCGCCGAGCCACGCGCGCGGAGTACGAAGCGATGGGACGGATCGTTACCACGTCGAGCTTGTAGCGCCGCGAGGGCTCCGGCGAAGCTAGCGGTGCTTCGATTTCTTCCGCGGCTGGGCCTTCGGCTTGTCGGCCGGCGGGCGGGGAAGCTTGAGGCCGCCGAGCCAGCCGCGGAGCTCGGGCTCGAGCACGCGGCGGGTCGCGATGCACTGATCGAGCTGCTCGGTCGCCTCCGCGATCACGTGGGGCGCGCCCGGGTGAGCGCCGAACCGGGTCGTGATCTCCTGGACGATCGCGTCGCGCCGCGCCGGATCGCACGCGGCCGTGAACAGCCGGATCACGCCGCTCAGCGTGCCGGCGACCTCGTCCTGGGGCAGCCGCTCGATCAGCTCGGCGCTGTGCGCGCGAAAGAACGCCTCGGCGAGCGCGCGGGTGGCCTCGCTGCGGGTGCGGGTCACGATCCGGATGGTCTCGCGCAGATCGAGCGCGCGATCGAGCAGGACCTCGAGGGCCGCCGGGAAGGCCTTCGGATCGCGCTGCGAGGCGAGCGCGGTGATCAGGACGGCGCGCAGGTCGCGGCGCTTCTCGGTGCGGAGCTCGGCGACGAGCCGCGCGACCAGCTCGGGGTTGCCGTCGACCGCGATCTGCAGCGCCGGCTCGCGCATCGCCTCGGGGAGATCGCGCCAGTGCGCCGCCGCGGCGATCGCCTGCTTGACGAGCTCGGGATCACGGCCGTGCCACCCTGCCGCGAGCACGAGCGAGATCCGGGCGCCCTCGGCATCGAAGTCGTCGCCCGGCTTCGGCGCGAGGCCGAGCTGCTGCGCGCCCGGCCCGAACGTCATGCGGTACCAGGCCTCGAGCTTGCCGCGCTGATCGTCGGCGACGAACCGGTCGAGGTCGGCGGGGAACTCGACCGCATCCTCGATCGTGAAGCGCTCGCCGCTGGTCAACAGCTTGGGCTCGAGCGAGAGCGCGAGCACGAGCGGGAGCAGGTGCGGCGTGGCGTCGTGAAAGCCCGGCCGCGGCGACCGGGCGGCGGCGCCGACATCGCCGAACAGCGCGCGCCGCTCGCTCCACGACAGCAGCGGCCACGCCTCGTCGCGCAGCGCGGTCACCTGCTGCGGGGTGTAGAGCACGCGGTAGTAGCCGCGCGCGTCGACGTTCGGCATCACCCAGCGCGGGCATGCCTTCGCGGGCAGCGCGAGCGTCCCGGTCGGGGCGTCGAGCAACGTACACACCTCGCCGCGCTTGCCGTCCCGATCGAACGCGACGCACACCGGGACGATCCACGGCTTGGTCGCGTGCGCCGGCGCCGCGCCGGCCGGGACATAGCGGCGCTGGGCGAGCTCGAGCTTGGGGCCGCCCGCGCAGCTCAGCGTCGCCTCGAGCTCGGGCTCGCCCGGCTGATCGAGGAAGGTCGCGAACGCGGGCGCGAGCTGCTTGCCGGAGGCCTGCTCGATCGCCGCGATGAAGTCCGCCGAGGTCGCGTTACCAAACGCGCGCGCCTTGAGGTACGCGCGCACGCCGCGCGCGAACACGTCGCGGCCGACGTAGCGCTCGAACATGTTCAGCACCGAGCCACCCTTGTCGTAGGTGATGCCGTCGAACACGTTGAGGATGTCGCCCGGGACCTCGATCGGCTGGCGGATCTGGCGGGCCTTGGTCAACGCGTCGGCGCGCAGCGCGTCGTCGCGCATGGTCAGCTCGTGGAGCTCGTAGTGCCACGCCGGGTCGAACTCGGCGGTGATCTTGTTCTCCATCCAGTTCGCGAAGCCCTCGTTCAACCAGATGTCGTCCCACCACGCGGTCGTGACGTAGTCGCCGAACCACTGGTGCGCGAGCTCGTGAGCGGCCCCGGTGATCCACGAGACGCGGTGCTGCCACGATGGCTTGGGCTCCATCAGCACGTAGCCCTGCGAGGCGGTCACGAGCCCCGCGTTCTCCATCGCCCCGAACCCCGCGGTGAGAGGGATCGTCAGGATGTCGAGCTTGGGATACGGATACGGGATCTGGAACCACGCCTCGAGCAGGTCGAGCACGTGCGCGGTGACCTTCGCGGCATACGCGGCCTCGGCGGCGTGGCCCTTGGCGGTGATGATCCGCACCGGTACTCCGCTCTTGGTCGCGCCCGCGGGCACGATGTCGAACGGACCGACCCCGAACGCGACGAGATAGGCGGGCAGCGGCTTGGTCTGCGCGAACTCGACGACGTGCGACGCGCCGGCCGCGCGGTCCTTCACGATCGGCGTGTTCGAGACCGCGACCAGGCCCTTGGGCACCTCGAGCGTGAGTTGCCACGGCACCTTCGAGTCGGGCTCGTCGAGGCAGGGGAACACGCGGCGCGCGTAGATCGCCTCGAACTGGCTGAACACGTACGGCGCGCCGCCGGCGGTCTCGACGAACGCACCGGTCGTGTTGATCCGGTCGATCTCGCCGGTGTAGGCGAGCGCGAGCTGCCACGTGCCGGGCGCGAGCGCCGCGTCGGCGCGGAGCTCCAACAGGTCTTCGCCGCGCGGCGTGACGTGGAGCGCGACCGGGCCTGGCGCGCCGCTCGGAGCGCTCGCGCCGGTGGCGGTTGCCTGCTTCACGGTCAGGTGGCGGCCGTGCAACCAGATCACCGAGGTCGCGACCGGGATGTCGCCGGTGATCGTGATCGAGCCCTCGAACCCCGGCCTGGCCGGATCGATCGTCAGCCGCGCCGCGTAGCTCGCCGGCACGAACAGGCGCGGCAACCGCAGCTTCGGCGCTTCGTCACCGGTTACGGGCGCCGCGGGCGACACCGGCGCCGGCGGCGCCACCACGACGACCGGCGGCGCGGGAGATCGTGGCGCCGGGGTGACCGGTGCAGGTGCGGGACACGCCGCGAGCACGACGCACGATGCGAGCAGCAACCTCATGGGGCGCACAGTAGCGCGTCAGGTCGCGAGCGTCGCGCCGCAACACTGCTTCCACTTGCGCATCGATCCGCAGATGCACAGATCGTTGCGGCCCGGCTGCTTGGGCCGCAGCCGCGCCATCTCACGCGGCGATGGATACTTCGCCGGGCGCAGCGCCTTGCCCTTGGTCTCGGCCTCCCCGAACTTCGCGGCGATGTCCTCGAGCCGCTCCATCGTGAACCACGCGAGCGCTTGTTCCTGGAGCTGGTTCGCGAGCGCGTGGTAGCGGCGCTGGTGATGCTCGCTGTCGAAGTGCGCGACCTGGCGGTAGCCCGGCGGCACCTCGACCAGCGCGTTGCCGCCCGCAAACCCGTAGGTGCCGACCTCGCGCGCGGGCAACAGCTCCCATTCGATGTCGAACAGCCGGTACGCGACCGCGCCGAGGCCGACCCACGCGCGTGCCTCGTGCTGGTTGAACGGATGCAAGAACGCCGCTTCGTCCTCGGGCTTGACCGCCTCGGGGACGCCGTAGGGCAGGCCGACCGGCGTGCCGTAGTTCGGCAACGTCGGGTCGCCGTTGACCGCGTGGATCAGCTCGTGGATGCAGAACCCGAGCAAGCGGGTGTGGATGCAGCCGCTCTCGCGCACCGCGACCCACTTGACCTCGCCGAGCTGCTTCTGGAGCTGCCACAAGGTCGGCGCGGCGAGATCCCAGATCACCGTCTGGCCCCAGCCGCGCATCGCATCGTCGAACCGGTACAGCGCCTCGATCCCCTTGACGCGCTCGTCGAGCGAGAGCCGCTCGTGACACTGGCACGCGCACGGATAGGGAGACTTCACCGCATCGACGACGCTGGCCGGCACCGGTGGATTATAGGTCGTAACCGACCATCGTGCGGAACCAGACTTTCCCGTACGGATCGCCGGGGCGAAGATCGTGGTCGGTGTCGGTGACTCGTCGCGCGCTGCTAGTGCAGCCCGACGCCGAGCGTGATTCCAGCGAGCTCGTTGACACCGGCGGCCGGGCCGCTGGTCATCATCAACTCGGTCTGCGAGGCATCGAGGAACACGCGGACGACCGGCAGATCGATCTGGATGCCGCCGCCGAACCGGACGGCCTGGCCGAACGAGCGCGAGCCATCGCTCTTGTCGATGATCGCGCCGGCCGCGGGGCCGACGTGGATGTACGTCGCGACGTGATGCGTGCGCAGGAAGAACCACTGGAAGTCGAGCGAGGTCGTCGCGGTCAGAAAGCGCGGCGAGGCCAGGTACGCCGACGAGCTCGGTGACATCTCGAGGCTGTCGCTCGAGATGTCGTGCGCGTGGAGGCCGAGCTCGATGTGAAAGTCGCGCGCCGGTGCGCTGCCGACCGCGACCGAGTACGTGCGGGCCGGTGCCTGCGTCGTATCGAGCACGGTCGGTGCGTCGGCGAACGCGGTCGCCCCGCGCGCGGAGGCGACCGGCTGCTGCATCATGGTCGCGATCGGACCCGCGAGCTTCGACGACATCTCGAGGCCACCGGAGAGGTACGGGTGACACCCGACCACGAACACCAGCAATACCCAGCGCAGCACTAGCCTTGACTCGGCCGCGCGCTGCGGTGGGTCGGGTACGGGTGGGCCGTTCCGGATGCTGGCCGACCCGATGGTGTGCCGGGTGTACCGGCCGCCACGTCGCCGATGTGTGGGTTGCGACGACGTGCACGGTGCGCTCTGATGCCGGCATGCGCCTGCCCTACCGGATCCTCAACGTGTTCACCGTCGACGGCGACCGGCTCTCGGGCAACCCGCTGTGCGTGTTCGAGGACGGCCGCGACCTCGCGCCCGCGCAGATGCAGGCGCTCGCCCGCCAGCTCAACCTCTCGGAGACCACGTTCATCTTGCCCGCCGAGCCGCCCGAG
>JBDTEH010000282.1:0-26909 GCA_039922635.1 Kofleriaceae bacterium
ATCCAGCTGAACCCACCTTCAGGACCGCTGACCACGGTGACCTCCGCCGCTCCCGAGGGCGAGCCGCGCTCCGCGGTGGGGTCGAGCACGAACCGGTCACCCTCTGGGAGCGTCCGCAGGACCTCGCGCAGGGTCGTGGTGAACCGAACCTGCGGGATCCGCGCTCGACCGCACTGGCGGGCCGCTGCTTCGACCACGCCGGCGTAGTGCGCGACCCGGGCCTCGCGCTTCCCGGCATCGAGCCGGACGACCGAGCGCTCGGCCTGCCAGACGATCAGCTCGCTCGCTCCAACCTCGGTCAGCTTCTCGAGACAGCCATCCATCCGGTCGCCTTTGATCAGCGGCAGGAGCACGCGGACGTGCGGCGCGGCTTCGACCACTTCGACGACCTCGGTGACCTCGACCAGGGTCTCGGTCTCGGTCATCCGGACGATCTTCGCGGTCGCGTGCTTGCCGGCACCATCGACGAGCTCGATCGCCTGGCCGACCCGCACGCGGCGGACGCGGCCGAGGTAGTGATGCTCCTCGCCGGTGATCGAGATCTCGCCGGTGCGCAACGCGTCCGGCTCGACGAAGATCCTCATGTACGAGGAACGGTCGCGAGGACCACCGTCGACCACTGCGGGTCGGTCGAGCTCGGTCGAACGTGGACGAGGCGCATGCCCGCGGCGACGAACTCGTCGGCGAGCGCCTGGGCTTGCGGCGTGAGCAAGCCCGAGAGGATCAGCGTGCCCGTGGTGCGAGAGATCAGCTCGGCCTTGAGCGCGCGCAGGATGTGCGCCTGGATGTTCGCGAGCACGAGCGCGAACGTGCCGGCGATCTCGCCGAGCGGGGTGCCGAACGCGTTCAGGGTCTCGAGCGGGATGTGATTGTGCGCCGCGTTCTCGAGCGTCGCTGCGACCGCGATCGGATCGGTATCGACGGCGATGCAGCGCGCGCTCGGCCACATCTTGACCGCCGCGATCGACAAGATGCCCGAGCCGCAACCGACATCGAGCACGCGATCCGGTGCGGGCCCGCCGTCGGCGAGCATCTGCAGTTCTTCGAGGACAAGCTGCGTGCTCGCGTGGGTTCCGGTGCCGAACGCCATGCCAGGATCGAGATCGAGGACGACATCGCCCGCCTGCGCGGTGTACGGCTCCCAGCTCGGTACGACGACGAACTGGCGAGTCAGCCGGCTGACCTTGAAGTAGCGCTTCCAGGCATCGCGCCACTCGAGCTCGGGCATCGCCGCGGCCGTGCGCACCCGCGCCGGATCCAGCGCGGCGCCACCCGCCGCCCACCGTGCGACCGCATCGCGGGTCTCGGCGAGCGCGCCCGCGACCTGAGCCGCGTCGACCCAGAACACGATCTCGTCGCCGCGCTGCTCGGTGCCGGCGGCGGCCGCGGCCACGTCGGATGCGATCAGCGCCGCGATGTCATCGACATCTGCGGCACCGACGGGAACGATGATCTCGACCCACTCAGCCAAGGCGGCCACTCCACCCCAGTTCGAACGAGAGGTGAACGGCTAGCGAGTCGGAGCCGGGGTGACCCGGCGCTTCATCTCGCGGCGCAGGCGCTTGCGTGCCTCACGCGTCTTCCGCTTCTTCTTGACTGACGGCTTCTCGTAGAACCGGCGACGCTTCAGCTCTTGCAGGATGCCCTCTTTGGACATCTTCTGCTTGAGGATCTTCATCGCCTTCTCGAGGCTGTCGCGAACTTCGACCTCGACGGGCCTTCCGAACGTGTTCTCCATGGGGAGGACGGTACGTACCTGATCCCGGCGGGGAGATCAAGCCAAGTTCAGGCCTTGGCGTTGTGCTTGTAAAACAACGTGATCGTCAGGCAGTGGAACTCGGAGTCCGAGCTCTGGGTCACGATCTTGTCCACGATCTCGTGCTCGGGGTGGCTGCGAATCCAGTCCGTGATCAGCTCGCCCAGGAGCTCCCGCTCTTTCGCTTTGGTAGCGGAAAAGACCTTCACGCCAGTTACATCGATCATGGTGCTGCTCCGCCCTTCCTCTGAAATTGACTGCACTCGTGCCACGGCATTCTCCTGAGTTCGGTCTGCGTTCAGGGGCACTGTGCCGTCCTGCCGGTTTCCAGTCAACTCATATAATTCCGTTATCGGTGAACAGTCGGGGTTTTGTGGGATAGCCGCCAAACCGTACGCTAAGTCCTGGCATTGTCGAGCTGTTCCGCTAATGTCCGCGACTCATGAAGCGCACCTTCGGTTCGATCTTGCTGGTCGGACTGTTCGGCATCGCGGTCTCGGCCGCGCCCGAGCCGCCCGCCATCGTTCATCTCCCCACAGTCGAGACCTTCACGCTCCCGAACGGCCTCCAGGTCGCGGTGCTCGAGCTCGACACCGCCCCGGTCGTCGCGGTTCAGGTCTGGTACCACGCCGGCAGCAAGGACGAGCCTCGCGACCGGCGCGGCTCGGCCCACATGTTCGAGCACATCATGTTCAAGGGCACCGAGCACGTGCGGGCCGAGGCGCACGCGCAGATGCTCAACGGGGTCGGCGGCTACGTCAACGCCCAGACCGACGAGGACGCCACCCACTTTATCGACACGGTGCCGGCCGCCTACCTCGACTTTGCGGTCCAGCTCGAAGCCGAGCGCATGCGGCACCTGCTGTTCCGGCCCGACATGATCGCGACCGAGAAGGAGGTCGTGAAGGAGGAGATCCGCCAGCAGGAGAACTCGCCGATCGCGAAGGGCTTCCTCAAGTTTCTCGACGTCGCGTTCACGAAGCATCCCTACGCGTGGACCGCCGGCGGCAACCTGAAGGATCTCGATGCGACGACCCCTGCGGACCTGAAGAAGTTCTACGACGCGTACTACGAGCCCAACAACGCGATGCTCGTGGTCGTCGGCAAGACCACCGCCGCGGCGGTCAAGAACAGCGCCGAGAAGTGGTTCGGCCAGGTCGCCAAGGGCGGCGAGCCGCCGCGCCCCTCGAAATCCGAGCAGGAGCCGCTCCAGACCGAGCAGCGCCGCCAGATCGTCGCCCCGGGCCAGATCGGGATCACGATCGTCGGCTGGCACGTGCCCGCCGCCAAGGACAACGACGTCTACGCGATCCAGGTCGCGTCGATCATCCTCGGCGCCGGCGACTCGTCGCGCTTGAAGGTGCGGCTCAAGTCGATCGATCCCAAGCTCAAGCGTCCGCTCGCACTCGACGGCGGGATGGAGGCGCTGATCCACGAGGATCCGGGGATGGTGATCGGCCTCGGCGCGTACCTCTCGCCGGATCAGGCCGCGCCGGTCGAGGCCGCGCTGTTCGAGGAGGTCGAGCGCCTCGGTGCGAAGGGCCCGACCGCCAACGAGCTGCGCAAGGCGAAGAACCAGGTCCAGTCGGCGTTCGTGTTCTCGCTCGAGCACGCCCAGGGCCTCGCCGAGGCGATCGGGAGGTCGTGGATCAACACCGGCGATCCGAGCTCGTTCCTGCACGACGTCGATCACGTCGAGAAGGTCAGCGCCGCCGACGTGCAGCGCGTGATCAAGCAATACATGCCGCGGGATCGCGCGACCATCGTGGTGATCCCTCCCCCGAGCGCGCCCGCGGCGCCCGCGGCCTCACACGCGGCGCCAGCGGCCTCGCACGCGGCGCCCGCGGCCTCGCACGCGACCCCGCCCGCGGCCTCGCACGCGGCGCCCGCGGCCTCCAAGGAGAACAAGTAGATGCGTAGCTCCCGCACGAACCTGGTGCGAAGCCTGGCTGTCGCCGCGCTCGTCGCCGCCTGTGGTCCGAAACCGACGCCGGTCGTCGTGCCCATGTTGCCGAGCGACGGCACCGCGCATGTCGTGCAGCCGGTCGCCGAGGCCAAGCAGGCCAAGGATCCGTGGACCGGCCGCACCGACATGATCTCCGCGCCACCCGCGGCGTCACCCGCCGCGGTCGTGCTCCCGCACATCGACAACTTCAAGCTGTCGAACGGGCTCGACGTCTACGTGATCAAGAACGATCGTCTCCCGGTGGTCAGCTTCGATCTCGCGATCAAGGCCGGCCGCCAGCAGGAGCCGCGCGCGCGGCTCGGCGTGTCGGAGGCGACCGCCGACATGCTCGTCAAGGGCACCCGCAAGCACGACGCGATCGGGCTCGCCAAGGCGATCGACTTCGTCGGCGGCACGATCGGCGCGGATGCGACGTTCGAAGCGACGCTGGTGTCGTGCAGCGTGCTCGCGCGCAACACGAAGACGTGCCTCGAGCTGTTGCCCGAGATGATCACGCAGTCGACGTTCCCCGACCAGGAGCTGACCAAGGTCAAGGAACAGATGGTCGCCGGGGTGCGCGGGCGCCGCGACAACGCCGAGCAGCTCGCCGCGGTGCACGTCCAAAATCTGCTGTGGGGCAACGACCACGTGCGCGGCTGGATCAACAGCGAGTCCTCGGTCAACGCGCTACGCCGGGACGAGGTCATGAGCTGGGCAAAGACCTGGTACGTGCCGAACAACTCGATCCTGGTCGTGGCCGGCGCGGTCGACGGCAAGGCGATCAAGGGCGAGCTCGAGCGCGCGTTCGGTGGCTGGAAGAAGGCGGAGGTCCCGCCGACCCCCTCGTACAAGGAGCCGGGGCTGTCGGGGATCCGGATCCGGCTCGTCGACAAGCCGGGCCAGACCCAGACCCATATCCGGATCGCGCAGTTCGGCATCAAGCACGACGATCCGCGCTTCTTCGACACGCTGGTGTGGAACTACGCGCTCGGTGGTGGTGCGTTCAGCTCGCGCCTGATGAAGGTCGTACGCGTGCAAGGTGGCAAGACCTACGGCGCGAGCTCGGCGTTCGATCGCAACCTCGACAAGGGCTCGTTCGTGACCCAGACGTTCACGCGCAACGCCGAGGCGATCGCGACCACGAAGCTGCTGCTCAAGGAGATCGACAAGATGCAGCAGCAAGGCCCCTCGGCGGAGGAGGTCTCGGCGGCGGTCGCGAACCTCGCCGGTGGCTACGCGCTGCGCTACCAGAGCGCGAGCGACTTCGCGAACGCCCTGATCGCGGCCGAGCTCCACGGCTTCGGCAACGAGTACCTCGCGAACTATCCACTCGCGGTCGGCAAGGTCGATGTCGCGTCGGCCAAGCGCGCGGCCGCCGAGATCCTCGATCCCAAGGACTACGTGATCGTGATGGTCGGCGATGCCAAGGATCTCGAGCCGCAGCTCAAGCGAGAGGGCTGGCGCTACGAGAAGGTGTCGTTCACCGATGCGATCACGCCCGAGCCGAAAGATGTCGCGCCGCCGGCCGACGCGAAGGCGATCGCCGCCGCCAGGAAGGTCGTGGCCGAGGCGCTCGCGGCCAAGGGTGGCAAGAAGGTCGGCGCGTTCAAGTCGATGCACACGACCGCGGCCGGCACGACCACGATCCAGGGCCAGTCGCTGCCGGTCGAGATCGAGCGCCAGCTCGTGCTCCCCGACAAGATGCGGATCGACGCGACGATCGCGAAGCAGTTGAAGGTCACGGTCGCCGTCGCTGGCAAGACCGGCTGGGAGGTCGCGCCCGATCAGAAGACCGGCAAGCCCGGCCTCGTCGATCTCGGTGGCAACGACATGGCCGCGGCGCAGTTCGAGGCGTGGCGCGAGCCCGAGCTGATCCTCGTCAAGGCGAACGCTCCGGGCGCGAAGGTCACGCCGCTGGCCGACGACACCATCGACGGCAAGCCGCAGTCGGTCGTCCAGCTCGCGTCGCCGTTCGGCGCGCTCGCCGTGACCCTGTTCATCGACAAGAAGACCAAGCTGATCACGCGGATGGCATACACCGACGCGGGCCAGACCGAGACCGATGACTTCTCGGACTATCGCGACGTCAAGGGCATCAAGATCGCGTTCAAGCGGACGAGCACGACCGCGGGTCGCAAGACAGCGCTGACGCTCGACAAGGTCGACCTCGACCACGCGGTCGCGCCGGATCTGTTCAAGAAGCCGGCCGCGCCGTAGTCAGCACGGCCGGATCAGTACGGCAAGCTCGGCGGGCGGCCACCGAAGCCGCCCGCCGATGCGTTCGTGGCGGTCCCACGTGAGGCCGGCGGGCATCGGCCGGTCACGGCGCGTTAAGCCCCTATCGTGCCGGATTCCGCGAGCTACGGTCCTAATGCGACGTGCTCCGGGTTGCGTTGGTCGGTCTCGTCGTCGGTGGCTTGGTTACGGGATGCGATTCCCTGGCCGCGAGCGACTACGTCGGCGAGCCGCTGTTCACGCTGCAGGGTACGTTCGCGACCATCGCGAACGCACCCGACGATCCCCTGGGCGGGGTCGCGCTGCTCTGGCAGGACACGCGCAGCGCGGACGGGCCCGGCGTCGCGACCACGGTCGTGCCGGTCGCGATCCAATTTCCCGCGGGCTTTCGCGTCGACGTGCCCGTGCCGCCGCCGGATGCGGCGAGGTTCACGTTCCCCGAGAGCGAGGTTCAGGTCGCGGAGGCGTACGTATTCGTCGTCGAGATCAGCGGCGCGAAGATCACGCCGCGCGGTGGCGAGCGCGTCCACGCGGTCGTGTGGGCGAGCGCGGATGTGGCCGGCGGCACGCAGGCCGCGGACTACCTCGGCGGCCCGCTCGCGGCGGGCTATCACCTGCGTAGGTTCACGCCGGTCGCGACCGCGGGCACGGGCCAGCGCACGCTGATCGAGCGCTGCGTGGGCGACGGCGGTGCGCGGCACGCGTGCGAGGCGCGGCGTGCGTATCAGCTCGCGAGCGCGTCGGACCAGGACCGCCTCGCGATCACGGTGGCTCCACCGTGACGCCGGCTGAGCTCGACAAGCTGTATCGCGAGCACGGGCATGCCGTGTTGCGCCGCGCGCGCCGCATGTTGCGCGACGACGAGGACGCGCGCGATGTCGTCCACGACGTCTACCTCGAGCTGTTCCGCAACCCGGATTGCTTCGACGCGCGCAGCTCGATCGCGACGTACCTGTACGCGGCAGCGACCCACGCCTGTCTCAACCGCCTGCGCGACGGCAAGAATCGCAGGCGGCTGCTCGAGATTCGCACCGCCGCCGGCGTGCACTCGACCTCGGCGCAGGCCGAACCGCACGCGCTCGCTCTCGAGATCTTGAACAACCTCGACGCGGACGATGCCGCGCTCGCGGTCTACCTGTATTGCGACGAGCTCACTCACGACGAGATCGCCGAGCTGTTTGGCTGCTCGCGGCGCCACGTCGGCGACCTCGCGATGCGGCTGCGCCGGCGGATCATGGAGCGTGCGGCATGACTCACTTCTCCGAATTGACGGTCGACAAGTGCCTCGCCGGGGAGCTCGGCCGCGATGCGGTGGCGTCGCTGCGCGCCCACGCCGCGGAGTGCGCGCGCTGCAGCGATGCGCTCGAGGACGCGCTCGCGGTCAAGGCGACGTTCGTTGTCCCGGCAACGCCACGGTGGCGGCGCGTGCGCGTGATCTACGTGGCACCGGTCGCGCTCGCCGCGGCGCTCGCGCTCGTGATCGCGTGGCCGCGTCCGCCCGTGGACGCGACCCGGGCGAAGGGGACCGCGATCGTCGGCTGCTACGTCGCGCACGGCGACGCGGTCCGGCGCGGCGCGCTGCGCGAGACCGTGATGCCCGGCGATCGGATCGAGCTCGTGACCTCGACGACGGATCCGGTGTGGTTCGCGGCGATCAGCGACGACGCGGCCGGCGTGCGCAGCGTCTACGTGCCCGCGACGTTCGTGGCGCCGTCGCGCGATCAGATCGCACCTGCGGCGATCGAGCTCGACGCGACGCTCGGCCGCGAGGTCGTCACCGGCGTGTTCTGCGAGCTCCCCTTCGACGCCAAGACGATCGACCCCACACATCCACCGGCTGGGTGCACCACCGATCACTTCGAGCTGATGAAGGTCTCACGGTGATCAAGCTCGCGGTGCTCCTCGTGTGCGCGTTCGCTGGATCGGCGGGTGCCGTCGCGCGCTACGCACTCGTGATCGGCAACGATTCGGGTGACCGCGACGAAGCCACGCTGCGCTACGCAGAGCACGACGCCGAACACTTCGCGGCGACGCTGGTCGAGCTCGGCGGCTTTGCGACCGGTGATGTCGTCGTGCTGCGCGGCGGCGACGCCGATGCGGCGCGCGCCGCGTTGATCGCGCTCAATGATCGGATCCGCACCGCCGGCCCGGCTGACACGATGCTCGTGGTCTACTACTCGGGGCATGCCGACGCCGAGGCGCTCCACCTGGGCGCGACCAACTTCGCGCTCGCGCAGCTCGAGCAGCTCGTGCGCGGCTCGCCGGCCGCGTTTCGCTTGCTTGTCGTCGACGCGTGCCGGTCCGGCGCGCTGACCCGCGTCAAGGGCGGCAAGCCCGCGACCACATTCCCGATCGCGCTCGGCGATACGCTCGCTGCCGACGGCGTCGTGTTCTGGACCGCGAGCGCCGCTTCCGAGGAAGCGCAGGAATCGGATTCGATCAAGGGCTCGTTCTTCAGCCACTTCCTGGTCAGCGGCCTCGCCGGTCCCGCCGACACCGACAACGACGGCGCTGTCACCACCGCCGAAGCCTACGAGTACGCGCGCGCCGCGACGTTGCGCGCATCGAGCCGCACGCTCGCTGGCACGCAGCACCCGACGTTCCGCGACGAGCTCGCCGGCCGCGACGCGATCGTGCTGACGCGCCCGGGCGCCGCCGATCCGCACCGCGCGGCGATCCGTGTCCCCGCCGATCGCGACATGATCGTGCTCGCCGGCAGCGCCGAGGGCCCGGTCGTCGCCGAGGTCGGCATCCACGACCGCACGCGCCGGCTCAACGTGCGCGCCGGCAAGTACTTCATCCGGGCACGCGGCGACACCCATCTGCTCGAGGGCACGATCGACGTCGCCGCCGGCGCCGAGCACGTCGTCGCCGACCACGAGCTCGTGCGCGTCGATTATGTCGAGGTCGCCGCGAAGGGCGCGCTCCTCGTGCCGCACGTGGCCGACGCTGTCGAAGCCGGTGCCCTCGTGCGCACGGCGCTGATCGACGGCGGCGATCCGTGCGTCGGCGCGATCGCGGGCTACGCGGTCGCGCACGCGTGGCTGACGCTGACGCCGCGGTTCTCCGCATGTCGCGAGCACATCGCGAACGCATTCGTCACGACCGCGACCGACGACGTCGTCGCCGACGTGCGGGTCTCTCATGCGTGGCGCGCCGCCGCGTGGACGTTCGCCGTGCAGGTCGAAGCCGGTGGCGCCGTCCTGCACCAGCACTTCACGACCGATGGCAACGCACCGGCGCGGACGAGCGCGGGAGCGCTGTTCGGCGGCGGCGGCAGCATCGAGCTCGCACTCGCGCACGACTTCTACGCGAGCCTCGCCGCCGAGGTCGACAGCTTCGTGCTGCGTCGCGACGAGATGACGGCGTCGCGCTGGGCGCCCGTGCTCGCGATCGGCGGCGTGCTCGCCGTGGGGATGCACCTGTGAGGTCGCTCGTCGTCGCCACGCTCTGCGCGCTCGTCGCGTGCAGCCCCGCACCCGCGCGCAAGCTGCCGGGCGCGACGATCGTTCCGAAGCTCGGGCGCACGCAGCGCGCGGCCGAGGCGTGCGGGTTCGACATCGCGTTCAACGGTTCGCCGACAACGTCCGTGCGCTATTCGAACATGTACGACGAGCTCGGCCGGGTCATCCGGGTCGCCGGCCGCTACGCGGACCTCGGCCCCGACGACATCATCGATTACACGTACGACCACCTCGATCACCTGACGCACTCGCTCGAGACGCGCGGCGCCGGGTACGACCGGACCGAGGAGACCGAGGACTACGACACGCTCGGGGATCTGGTCGCCTACACGCTCGACCAGCGCGGCCCCGGCTACGCCAGCACGATGCGCTACCTGTATCGCGACCTCACGCCGAGCGGGCAGCCGTCGACCGAGTCGGTCAGCGTCATCGGCTCTCCCGACGCGAACTACCAGCTCGCCTACGACGCGACCGATCGGATCATCGCGGCCGTGCTCGAGGGTGGCTCGACGACGACGTACACCTACGACGACGACGCCACGCGGTCGGTCACGATCGACACCGATCACGGCGCGTTCCTCGGAGTGATCACGTACGACGATCACAGCCGCGAGCTCTCCGAGGCCTGGGGCGGGAGCGATCCGCAGGCGCAGCAACAGCAGACGACCTATGTGTGGAGCGGCGTGCAGCTGAGCTCGATCACGTTCATGCAGGGCGCGCCGTTGGCCACGGTCGAGGTCGAGACGCCGCGTTACCGATGCGATCCGTGAGCGCTTGTCATGCCGCGCGATCGAGCTCGCGGTCCTAACGCTCGATGATCAACTTCAAGTATTGCTTCCTCGGAGCGGCGCTGACCGCGTGCACGTCCTCGCCCGCCCCGGTGGTCCCAGGCGCCTCGCTGACCCCGCACGTCTCGATGCGCGAAGCCGGACTCGCGTGCGGCGACGACGTCGCGTTCTACGGCGCGACCTCGCCGGACCTGCGCTACCTCTACACGTGGGATGCCGGCAGCCATCTCACCCATGCGACCGGCGCGTACACTGCCGGCGGTGCGAACGACGAGGTGTCGTACGAGTGGAGCGGCGACAACCTCGCGCATATGCTCGAGACGCGCGGTTATGGCGATACGCGCTACGAGCTGACCGAGACCTACGCAGGCGCTAATCTCGCGACGTACGCGTGGTCGTCACGGAGCGCCGACTACAACGACGCGTGGACGTACGCGTTCAGCGACTACCAGGGCCCGTGGCAGCCGGCGCGCGAGACGGTCACCGAGACCGGCGGCACGCCCTTCGGTTACGCGCTCGCGTACGATACGTGGGGCCGCCTCACGACCGCGACGCCCGACAGCGGCGACCCGACGACGTACGCGTACGACGACACCGCGCTGACGATCACCGCCGACACCGGCAACGGCGCGTGGACCGATGTCACGACCTATGACAGCACCGGTCGCGAGCTAACCCAGGTATGGGGTGGCAGCGATCCATCGGCGATCGCGGGTGACTACACGTTCGCGTGGAACGGCGACGACGTGGCCTCCGAGACGTATCGCTCGGGCACGACCGACGCGCCGACGACGCTATCGACGATCGAGGTCGACACGCTCCGCTACGACTGTGCGATGGCGCGGCTCGGCGGGACCGGCCACACCGCACGCGTCCATCGCGCGCGCTAGATCGACGAGTTGTTTCGCGACGGCGAGCTTGTCCGCGGCCCCGGCTCGATGCTCTGTTCGAGCCCGATCGCTGGGTCGCTCTGCCGGGCCTTCTGATCGGTGGTCGCTGGTTGGGCAATCGGGCGACGCGCCCGACGCGCCCGTCGCGCCCCTCGAGCCCGTCGAGGGCTATCGCAAGCACATGAACGAATTCCGGAGGGCTACGCAGACCGCACGGGCCGGATCAGCGCGGCGAGCTCGGCGGGCGGCAGCGTATTCAGCACCTGACGCCGGCGGATCCGGGCGCGCCGCGCCATCGCCACCGCCCACCGCAGGTACTCGAGGTTCCCGATCGAGTGCGCGTCGGTCGACAGCACGAACGGGATGCCGCGCTCGGCCGCGGCGCGGGCGTGGATCGGATCGAGATCGAGGCGGTGTGGATCGCCGTTGATCTCGATCGCCGCGCGCGACTCGGAGATCGCGTCGAACACCTCGTCGATCCGGACCTGGATCGGATCGCGGCGCAACACGAGCCGGCCGAGCGCGTGGCCCCAGATCTTGAAGAACGGCTGGCGCATCGCGGTCACCAGCCGGCGCGTCATGCCGTCCTCGTCGAGCTTGTAGCGCTGGTGGACGCTCGCGATCACGAGGTCGAGGTCGGGCACGAGCTCGGGCGGCACGTCGATCGTGCCGTCGGCGAGGATGTCGGCCTCGGTGCCCCGCAGGATCCGGATCGGCGAGGTGAGCGCCGAGATCTCGGCCTGCTGCGCGCGCAGCTTGTCGGCATCGAGACCGCCGGCGTAGCTCGCCGCGGCCGAGTGATCGGTGATCGTGATCGCGGCGAAGCCGCGCGCGGCGGCGGCCTCGGCCATCTCGAGGATGGTGTGGCGGCCGTCGCTATAGGTGGTGTGGCAGTGGGAGGCGGTCGTGACGTCGTGCTCCGCGACGAGGTCGCTCCAGTCGGTGCCGAGCTCGCCGTCCCCATCGCGGACCTCCGGCGGGACGAACGGGACGCCGAGCTGGGCATAGATCTCGGCCTCCTCTCCGAGGAGCGCTTCGGCCCCGCGCGCGCGTAGCGACTCGACGTGCGCGGGCGATCCGGTCGCGACGATCAGCGCCCAGCCGAACCGCGCGGGCGGCGCGAGATAGACCGCGCAGGTCATGCCGTCCGCGAGGCGGGCGACGACCTTCTCGGGACCGTGGTCGGCGAGCCCCGGCGCGTCGACGCTCGTGACCAGCGCGTAGCTGTGGAACCGCTCGACGATCGCATCGGGGCGCTCGGTCGCGACCGCGAACGCCAGGTGATCGACGATCTCGAGCCAGCGCCGTACCGGTCCCGCGATCTCGACGCGCAGCGCGGCCGGATCCGCGCGCAGGTGCTGGGCGAGCGACCCCGCGTGCTGCTCCGCATCGACGTGAAGCGCGCGTACGCCGGCCTGCCGGCGCGCCTCGATCGCGGCCAAGATCTTGGCCTCGCTGGTCTCGCCGAACCCCTTGAGCCCGCGCAGCGCGCCGGCGCGGCACGCGGCCGCGACCGCGTCGAGATCGTGGGGCGCGAGGGCGTCGTGGATCTTGCGCGCCTTGATCACGCCGACGTACGGCAGCTGCGCGAGCTCGACGATCACCATCGGCCACTTCGCGCGCAGGTTGTCGAGCACGGTCGCGCTGCCGCGGCGGGCGAGGTCTCCGACGGTGCGCGCGATCGAGGGTCCGATCCCGGGCAGCTCCTCGAGCCGGCCTTCCTCGAGCAGGTGGGCCAGGCCAGTCGCGGCCTCGATCGACTTCGCGGCCCGGTCATAGGCGAGCGCGCGATGGCGGTCGCCGTCGAGGTCGAAGTAGATCGCGATCTCGCGCAGCTGCGCGGCGATCGACGACGGCTCCATCCCCACACTCTAGTGCATGGTCGAGCCTAGAGCGCGGTCAGGTGCTTGAGGAATGGCACGACCTGCCGGGACGTCACGTCCTCGGAGACCGCCTCGAGGCAATCGCGGACGCCGCCCTGGATATCGCGCTCGCTGTTGCCGGTCATCGCCTTGGCCGAGCCCGACGCCGAGGCGGCCTTGTTCGCCTCCCACTTCTCGCCGCCGTCCTTGCCGGCCCACGGCGCGACGCGGATCGCGACCGTGCACGCGATCAGCGTCTGATGGCCGGCGCGCGAGATGTCGACCTTCTTCACGGTCGACGCGATGATGAAGGCCCGCGACCTCGAGGTCGCGAGGTCGTGCTCGGTCGGTAGTCCACCCGGCCAGATCGTGGCGTAGCCGGTGCGCTCGACTTGCCGCTGCACGATCTTCGTCACTCGTTCGGGCCCGTCGCTCGGGGCCCTCCGCGATTGATCGATCGCGAGGTCGATGTGGACGAGCACCGCCGGCTTGTTGCCGCGGTCGACGTGCGCCGGCGCGAGCTCCACGTGCGCCTTCCTGAACGGGCCGATCGCGCGCAGCGCCTTCCGCGCGGTGTCGCGCACCTTCGCATTGCCGTCGGTGCGTACCGCCTTGTCGAGCGCGGCGAGACCGAGCTCGAGCGCGTCCTCCGGGGTTCGCGCATCGATCATCTTCTCGAGGGCGAGCGCCGAGACCCGGCGTACGGTCGCGTCCTCGTCCTTGTCGAGCGCGTCCGCGATCGCGAGCACCGCGCGCGCGTCTTTGCTCTTCGACAGCGCGAGCGCGGCGGCGAGCCGGACCTTGTAGGTGGTGTTGCTGTCCGCGAGCTCGTGGACGTTCTGACCGATCGCATCGGCGCGGCTCACCGTGGGGCTGCACAGCACCCAGACGGCAACGGAGCATGCGGTGAGCACCGCGTGCGCGCGCGACATCACGACGAATCTAACACGCGACGCTCACGACACATCCATGCGTCGCGTATCCCACCTCGGAGCAGGATGGTGACAACGTGAGCGGGCTGCGCTCCGGCGCGCAGGTGCGATGCGATCCGCGAGATGATCGAGATCCTGCCGCGCGGCACGCGCTCGATCCCGAAAGGCAAGCGCGCGGATGTCGCGATCGAGAGGTCCGTGGGTTTCTGAGCGACCCCGTTGAAAGGTAGCGGTTCCTACCGGGTTTTCGGCGCCATGCAGCGACGCGTCACGATCCGACGCGCGCGGCCTGATCTGCGCTATCTTAGAGGCCGTGACCTGGGTCGTGCCGTTGGCGCTCGGGGGCTTCGCCATCCTGTTGATGGTGACGTTCACGATGTTGTCCGCTCGCAAGCGCCATCAAGCCCATGCGGCGCCGGCGGTGGCTGTCGGGCCGCGGGTGCTCATTCATGACATCAACGACGACCGCTGCACCGGCTGCGATGCCTGCGTCGCGGTGTGCCCGACCAACGTGCTCGATCTGGTCTCGAACAAGAGCCGCGTGCTGCGCTTCGAGGACTGCATCCAGTGCGAGGCGTGCATGTTCGCGTGCCCGACCGAAGCGCTCGTGATGTTTCCCGAGGGTGGGGTGCCGCCACCGCTCCAGGTCCCCGAGATCGACGACAACTTCCAGACCGCCGTGCCGGGGCAGTACCTGATCGGCGAGGTCGCCGGCAAACCGCTCGTCAAGAGCGCCGCGAACCTCGGCCGTGCGGTGATCGAGCACATGCTGGTCGGGGGGCTGCGCCCCGGTGCGCTCGGCCGCGGCGGTGGCGCGGTCGATGTCGCGATCGTCGGTTCGGGTCCGGGTGGCTTGTCGGCCGCGCTGTCGTGCATCCAGCGCGGGCTGTCGTACGTCGTGCTCGAGAAAGAGCAGCTGATCGCGTCGACGATCGCGCGCTACCCGAAAGGGAAGCTGGTGATGTCGGAGCCGTACGACACGCTCAACCTGTCGCTGCTGCCGGTGTTCGACTCCTCGAAAGAGGAGCTGATCCCGATCTGGAAGGAGCTGATCGATCGCGTCGGCATGGCGATCAACCAGGGCGAGTCGGTCGAGCAGGTCGCCAAGGGCAGCGACGGCACGTTCGACGTCCGCACGACCGTCGCCGGCTATCGCGCGCAGCGCGTCGTGTTGTCGATCGGCACGCGCGGCAAGCCGCGCACGCTGCAGGTGCCGGGCGAGAACCTGCCGAAGATCTTCAACCTGCTCGACGATCCCGATGACTGGCGCGGCAAGAACGTGCTCGTGGTCGGCGGCGGTGACTCGGCGTGCGAGGCCGCGCTCGCGCTCTCGGATGCCGGTGCGCGGGTGATGATCTCGTACCGCGGCAAGGGCTTCAATCGCGCCGCACCGAAGAACAAGCAGGCCATCGAGCAGTACGCATCCGAGGGCCGGATCAAGGCCAAGCTCGGTTCGCAGGTGCTGCAGTTCGAGCCCGAGACAGTGACGCTCGCGCTCGGCGATGGCGCGCAGAAGCGCTATCCGAACGACGGCACGTTCGTGCTGATCGGTGCCGATCCGCCGGTGCAGTGGCTCGAGAAGATGGGCATCCACTTCGTGCAGCGCCCGCACCAGCACCAGATGGGCAAGACCGACGACCTCGTCCGCCGGATGGTCGCCCGTTCGGTCGAGTGCCCCGAAGATGCCTCGCGCGCGGCGGCCCAGATCCTCGGTGGCTCGACCGGCCGCGAGCCGGCGTTTACCGCGCCGCGCGGCCGCGAGCTCCCGATGCCGATGGGCGAGCCGGTCTCGGGCCCGCGCAAGTGGCTGCGCTCGGCGACCAGCATCTTCTCGCTGTCGGGCAAGTCCGGGATCCATCAGCTCAACGCGCCACCACTGCCGCGCGGTGATACCAGCCGCCCGGGCAAGCCGAGCAAGAAGTTCGATGCTCCGGTGCCGCTCAGCGAGTTCGCGAAGCGTGGTCGCGAAGCCGGCGGCCGGGCGAGCACGCACCACACCCATACCGGACACGGCCGCCGCGATCAGCTGACCGCGGGCGAGCGCACCCGCATCCTGCGCATGCTGCGCGACGAGGGCGGTCGCATGGCCGACGAGGATTCGCAGGTGTTCGTGGGCGCGCCGCCGTCGCCGCAGCGTGACTACGACTTCGACTTCGAGGACAACGCGCCGGCCGCGCCTCCGGTCGCGACTCGCCCCGATGTCCCGGCAAAGCCCGCGGTCGTGGTCGGCCTCGCGCAGGCGCGCCGCCAGAAGCGGCAGAGCGCCTCGCCTCCGCCGCCACCGGTCGCGGCCGCTCCGGCGAAGCGTTCGGCGCCTCCGCAGACCCCGAGCAAGAACGGCCGCCGCGCCGCGCTGCCCAAGCCGTTCGAGGAGCCGACCCGCGCGGTCAAGGACGCCGAGTTGCTCGCACAGGTGCGCAGCGCGCCCGGTCCGGGCAGGATTGGCGGCGCGCCGTTCGATGATCAACCGACCAAGCTCGGCGACATCGATGCGCGCCTTCTCGACGACGGTGCGGTCGAAGCGGCCCTGTCGACGATGTCGACGATGCAGGCTGACAAGTTCATCCCGGCGACGACCGAGCCGCAGGCGATGTTGTTCGACCACCCTGCCGGTCGACAGGGAGGTCTGGGCAGTCTGGGCGGCCTCGGCAGTGTGGTCGACGACAACGACGAAGCGACCCGGCTCTCGAACATCGACGGCAGCATGCCCGGTCGCGTGATCGCGCCGGCTCGGGACGAGCGCACCCGTGCGGTCGATATTCGCAACGATCCCAGCATGTCCGACATCGACTGGGACATCGACTAGGCGGTAGCAGGGAGCTGGCCTTTCGGGATCGTCGGGATCGTCGGGATCGAGGCACGGACGGCACTGACGGCACCGACATCCGGCGTTGGACCTGCGACTGAGGTTAGGATGCGGTAATGCTGGCCACCCAGATCCGTCAAAAGGACAGCGTGTTCTATTTCTGCGCATATCCCGCGGAAGACCTGCTCGACAAGGTGCAGTTCATCCATCGGTTCTATGCCGAGGGTGCGCCCAGCCTCCCGGGGGAAGCCGCGGCGGACGACGACGAAGTCGCCCAGTTCATCCAGAAGATCGAGTCGACCGACGCCGCGTTCCAGCGCGAGCTCGGCAAGGCGAAGGTCACCGCGATCAAGAACTTCTACGAGACCGCGGTCAGCCAGCCGCCGATCCCCGGCACGGTGCTGCTGTTCACCGACGAGAAGCTCAAGTTCGACGCGGTCAAGCCGTTCACGAACGTCGGCAACCTGACCGAGCCGCGCGGCAAGTACCTGATCATCGACGGCCAGCACCGGCTCGCCGCGCTGCACTTCTTCAACCGCGAGCGCCCCGATGACGCGCGCACGGTCAACGTCCCGTGCGTGATCTTCGACGGCAAGAGCGAAGACTTCGCGACCGAGATGTTCGTGATCATCAACTCGACGCCGACCCGGATCAACAAGTCGCACTTGATCGACCTGTACGAGAAGGTGTCGTGGGCCGAGCCCGACAAGAAGTTCGCGGCCCGGATCGTCGATCACCTGTATCGCGAGGGCGACTCGCCGCTGCGCTACAAGATCAACCGGCTCGGCGGCCGCAGCAAGCAGGAGAAGTGGATCCTGCAGGCCGAGCTGTTCAACGAGCTGCACAAGTGGGCGACCTCGGAGTGGAAGAAGCTCGGCAAGAAGCAGAACCTGCCGCGCGAGGCCGAGAAGTACTACGAGATGGTGCGCGACTTCCTGCGCGCCGCCGAGAAGGCGTGGGGCGAGGCGTGGGGCCACCCGAGCTACATGGTGACGCGCCCGGTGACGCTCAAGGCGATGCTGCGGGTGTGCGCGGACCTCGCGGCCGATGACGCCGAGCCGAAGGACGAGCGGGTCAAGCGCTGGGCGCGCCGGCTCGCGCCGTGGACCGAGATCGCGCGGTCGTTCCGCAGCGAGGGCTTCTACGAGCGGTTCCCCGCGAAGGGCCAGGTCGAGCGCGTCGGTCGGATCTACAAGGAGCTCGGTCGCGCCGCGAACGTCGCGCGGCGGGGCAAAGACGCCGACGACGACGAGTAGCGCTCCGGCCTCGCATGGACGTCTACTTCACGTGGCCCGATCGCCGGATGCGCTACGAGTGCCGCGGCTGCGGTGCGTGTTGCAAGGGTCTCGGCATCGGCCTCGATGTCGCCGCGGGCCAGCTCGTCCAGCTCGTGACGAAGCGGCCCGAGCTCGCCGCGTTCGTGCGCCGGCGCGGCGACGCGATCACCGCGTTCAACCCGCGCGATCGCTGCTGGTTCCTCGCCGACGACGGGCTGTGCCGGATCGAGACCGAGGACGGCCGCGCGGCGAAGCCGGCGTCGTGCCGGTTGTTCCCGTTCAACCGCGTGTTCCACGTCGGCACGACGATGGTCGTCGACTTCAACAGCGTGATCTGCCCGCTCCAGGTCGCGCCCGGCGGTGACGGCGTCGCGCACGCCGACATCGTCGCCGAGATCATGACGATCCAGGATCCCGCGATCACCGGCACGTCGTTGCCGGCCGACGGCGATCTCGACCGCGAGCGCGCGATCGCGGCGGCGATCTTCGCCGGCCCTGGCGATGCCGGAGGTGCCGCCGCCGCGTGGCGCGCGCAGAGCGAGGGCGAGCTGGAGGTCGCCGGGTTCGAGACCCTCACCGGGCTGCCGTGGCGGCTGCCCGAGGGCGCGACGCTCGCGAACGCGCTCGCGCTCACCCCTTCGCTGCGGTTCAACGAGCTCTACGGGCCGCGCCAGTACCGCCCGCGCGGCAAGATGCAGCCGGTGCTCGCGCGGATGTGGCTCGCGTGGCTCGGCTTCGCGCGGCTCGGCGCGGAGCTCGCGCAGCGCGCGCTCGGGCTGCAGGAGCTGACCACGGTGTGGTCCGAGCAAGCGAGCGTGATGCACGCGCTCGCCCGCTGGGGTGACGCGCCCTACCTCAAGCCCGGGCCGCTCGAGCTGACCGCGGAACCGCTGGTCAAGCAGCTCGCGCAGCGCTGCGTCGATAACAAGCAGCAGCGGCGACCGCTCGGCGAGCTCGTGACCGCTGTCGTCGCCGGCGCGCCGGTCGCGCAGCGGATCGCGGCGGTCAAGCTCGCCGAGGCGATCGTCAAGACCGCGCTCGCGTAGCGGCTACCACACGACGCAGGCGTTCTTCGGCCGCATCTTCGAGCCCACCTTGCAGCGGAACGCCTTCGCGAAGTCGGGCGTCGCCGAGAGGGCGCCGTCGACGCGCCAGTGCGCCGGCGAGTGGACATCGAGGTTCGCGAGCAGCTTCTCGTAGTCCGGGCGAGCCTTCGCGCACCACGCCTGGCCGAAGCCGAGGAAGAACTGCTGGTCCTCGGTGAAGCCGTCAGCGACGACGGTGTCGGCCGCGCTCGCGCGCAGCGCGCGATAGCCGGCGAGCGCCAGCTTGACGCCGCCGATGTCGGCGATGTTCTCGCCGACCGTGGTCGCGCCGTTCACGTTGACGCCGCTGATCTTGTACTTCGAGTACTGATCGATCACGCACTGCGTGCGCTGCTTGAACTGCTTCTCGGTCTCGGGCTGCCACCAGTCCTTGAGGTTGCCGTCCTTGTCGTACTGCGCGCCCTGATCGTCGAACCCGTGGGTGAGCTCGTGACCGACGACGACGCCCATGCCGCCCATGTTGACCGCGATCGCCGCATCGACGCTGTAGAACGGCGGTTGCAGGATGCCGGCCGGGAACACCATGCCGTTGAGCTGCGGGTTGTAGTACGCGTTGACGGTCGGCGCGGTCATGCCCCAGTCGTCCTTGTCGACGGGCTTACCGACCTTCGCGAGCTGGCGCGCGGTCTCGGCCTTGTCGGCCACCAGCGAGTTCGCGCCCCAGGTCTTCGGATCGAGCTTGAACGGATAGGTGCGCCACTTCTTGGGATAGCCGATCTGATAGAACATCGCGCTCAGCTTCGCCGCGGCGAGCCCCTTGGTCGTCGCGTCCATCCACGGCAGCGCGGCGAGGTTCGCGGTCATCGCGGTCACGATCGCGTGGACCTGCTCCTCGGCCGCTTGCTTGGACTGGCCGCCGAACTTGTCGCGGACGAACGCCTGGCCGAGCAGATCGCCGAGCGCGCCGTCGGTGTAACGGGTGCAGCGCTTCCAGCGTGGCTCCTGCGCCTTGACGCCGGAGACCACCTGACGGAACGCGAACACCTGATCCTCGATGTTCTTGGGCAGGAGGTTCGCCTGGCTCCGCACGGTCCACGCCGTGAGGTAGTCGCGCCAGGTCGCCATCGGGACCTTCTGGATCAGCTGGTCGACCCCGGAGAGAAAGTCGGGCGCGTCGGCGTTGACGTCCTTGACGGTGGCGAGGCCGACACCCTTCCAGAACGCGTCCCACGCGAAGTGCGGCATCGCCTTGGTGACGCCGGCGCGGTCGATCTTATTGTACATGCCCTTCGGATCGCGGCGCGCGACCTTGTCCTTGCTGACCTTCGCGATCTCGGTCTCGAGCGCCATGATCGCGTCGGCCGACTTCGCGGCGGCGTCGGGCTTCTTGCCCGCGTCGACCAGGAGGTTGACGAGCAGGTCGTGGTATCCGCCGCGCACCTTCTTGGTCTGGTCGTCGTCCTTGAGGTAGTAGTCGCGATCGCGCAACCCGAGGCCGCCTTGGTCGACGTCCGCGATCATCTTGGTCGCGTCCGCGGAGTCCTGGGTCGGGCCCATCGCGAACAGCGCGTTGATCCCGTAGACGTGGAGCTGGGTCACCGCCGCCGACAGCGACTTCGCGTCGTGGATCCGATCGATCTGCGCGAGCAGCGGCTTGATCGGGGTCAGCCCGGCCTTCTCGATCGCGGGCTCGTTCATGCACGAGCCGTAGAACGCGCCGAGCTGCTTCATGATCGGATCTTCGCCGGGCTTGGTCGAGGCGGTCTCGAGGATCGACTTCTCGTACTCGAGGTTGCGATCGCCGATCGTGACGAAGCTGCGCATCGCGATCGGCTTGTCGGCCGGGATCTCGGTCTTCGCGATGTAGCCACCGCACGCGAACTGATAGAAGTCTTCGCACGGGTCGGCGGTGCGATCGAGCGAGTCGGGATCGAGGCCGACCGCGACGAGCGACTGCACGGTCACCGGCTTGGTGGGGCCGGCCACGGGCGGCTCGTCGGCCGGCGCGGGGGCCGCGGCGGTCGCGGTCGACGGCGTCGTCGTGGGCAGCGTCGCCGGTGCCACGGGCGTTTGTGTTCCGGAACCGCACGCGGCGGCGAACAAGATCAACGGGAGAGCACTTCGCATGGCCGCTGCGATAGCACGCGCTCGACGATCGATCTACGGCGCGACACCGGTGCGACACGTGCGACATCACTGTCTCTTCATGAAGAAGTGCTGTAGCGCGGGCATCTCGCGTGCGACCTCGGCGATGCACTGAGAGGTTTGTTCGAGGCCGCGTGTCATCGCGACTCGTGCACCGGAGATCTTGTCGGCGCGTGGCGCGAGCAGCGCCGCCACGGCGTCGCGATGCGCCGCGTCGCAGAACACGCCCGCGAGCTGGCCGAACGTCCACGAATTCTCGTCGTCGCGCTGGCGCGCGATCAGCTCGTCGAGGTGTGCCTGGACCCATTGGAGTGCGCCGTCTCGGAGCTCGCGGCGAGACAGCTGGCCCTCGAGGATCCCGATCGCATCGCGGGTATCGAAGTCGTGGCCGAGCACGAGCTCGCGCGCGCGTGCCGCGAGCGCGGGATCGGAGAATCCGCCGAGCGCGGCGAGCCAGCGCCGGCGCTCGTTGCCGTCGTGGGTCGCCTTCGCGGCCGCGAGGTAGCGCTCGTAGCGCGCCGCGTCGCCCTTGAACGCCGCGGCGGACAGCGCGAGGTCGACGAGGTCGTCGGGCAGCGCGCCGCGATCGGCCATCCACTGGTCGGCGAGCTTCTCGGCCTGCGCGCGGCTCGCAGGATCGAAGTACACGACGTGCGCGAGCGCGGTGCTCCGCAGCTTCTCGCGATCGTCGCTGTCGCCCTTCGCGCGGTGCCAGCCGAGCGAGTGCGCGAGTGGCGCGAACGTCGCGATCTGCCAGCGCTGGACCGCCGCGTAGAGGTCGTCGGGCAGCCCGCCGGTGTGGAGGTTCACGAAGTCGGCCTCCCTGGCGAGCCTCGGATCGGGATCGCGCACGAGCTTCGCGACCAGCGGCAGCGCCTGGTCGATCGGGAGCTCGCCGCGCTTGACCATGGCCGCGAGATCCGCGGTGATCATCCCGCGCTCCGCGCTGGTCGGCTTGGCCTGGTGCGCGAGCGCCGAGTGCGGATCGAGCAGCGCGGTCGCCATCGCGAGGTCCATGCGCGAGCGGTAGTAGCCGGTCGCGCCGGCGTTCGGGACGATCCAGGTCGGGCAGTACGCGACCGCGATCGGCGCACCGAGCGTGCACGCGCGATCCGCGTGGTGCGCATCGCCGAACCGCGCGCACACCGGCACCGAGAACGTACGCTGATCGCCGGCGTCCTCGACGACGCCCGCGGGCAGCGCGCGCACGATCGGGTCGAGCACCAGCTGGTGGGCCTGGCAGTCCGCGTGGAGGTGGACCAGCCCGACCCCCGGGCGCGTGAAGTCGTGCTCGAACGCCTCGGCGGTCGGCGCGCCGAACGCCTCGCGGAGCTCCGCGAACAGCTCGGGGCCGGTCGCGCTGCCGAACCGGTGGCGGTGGATGTAGCCGCGGATGAACGCCTGCCACGGGGCGCGGCCGACAAATGCCTCGAACTGGCGGAGCACGGTCGCGCCCTTCAAGTAGGTCAACTGGCCATCGAACGCGGCCTCGAGCGCGGCGCTGGTCGTGACCGGCAGCCGGATCGGCTGCGCCGCCAGCGTCTCGTCCGCACGCATCCCCCACGTCGCCATCGGGACGCGCTCGTCGAGCACGTGCCACGCGGGCATCACCGCGTCGGTCGTGATCAGATCGAGCCATTGGCCGAACGACTCGTTGAGCCAGGTGTCGTCGAACCACGCCATCGTGACGAGGTCGCCGAACCAGTAGTGGCCGAGCTCGTGCGCGAGGATGTTCGTATAGCGCTCCTCGCGCTCGCGGGTCTGCTCGGCCGGCCGGATCAACGTGAGCGGCTGGCCCATCGCGACGATGCCGGGGTGCTCCATCGTCCCCCAGTAGCGCGGCACGACCGCGACATCGAGCTTGCCGAACGGGTAGTCCATGGCGAAGTAGGTCTCGAGCGCGGCGACCACCTTCGGCGTGATCAGCTTCGCGAACGCGAGCTCGTCGCGGTGGCCGGGCGGGACGATGAAGTGGATCGGCGTGTGCGCGCGGCCGGCGACCCCGTCGTCGACGTCGTCGAACGGCCCGACCACGAACGCGATCAGGTAGCTCGGCAGCGGCACGGTCTCGGCGAGCTCGACCTTCTTCATGTCGCGGCCTTCGTCGGTCTCCTGGACGACGGCGGTGTTGCCGCGCGCGAGCTGGTCGCGCTTGACGTGGAGCGTGAGCTGCCACGGCACCTTGAACCCGGGCTCGTCGAAGCACGGGAACGCGCGGCGCGCGTCGATCGGCTCGAAGAACGTGTACGCGAAGGTCTTGCCACCCTCGGCGGCGGCGTAGATGCCGATGCTCTTGTCGTGATCGATCGGCGCGGTATAGCCGACCTCGATGTCGAAGCTCGCCGGCAGCTCGCGATCGGCCGCGAGCCCGACGAATTGGTCGCCGCCGGGGACGATGCGCGCCGCTGCACCCGCGATGGTCGCCTTCTCGATCGTGAGCCCGTGCGCGTTCAACCACACGACGCGCGTCGGTCGCACGAGCTTCGCGGCGATCGTGATCTCGCCATGCGCGCTCGGCTGATCGGGCACGATCGTCAGATCGAGCTTGATGCGCACCGGCACGACATCGCCGGGCAACCGAAACGCGGGCGGCGTCGGATCGGCGGCCGATGCGATGGCCGGTGCGACGGTCGGCGGGGCCGCCGGTGGCGCGATCGGTGGCGGCGGCGCGGTCGCGGCTGGAGCAGAGCACGCGGCGACGATTCCCAGGATCAACGCTTTCATCCGCGCACGATAGCTCACGGCACGGTACAGGCGGCCAGGACCTTGACGAGATGCGCGTGCAACGCGTCGCGGACCGCGGCGACGCGCGCCGGCACGAACGACGCCGAGGGCATCACGACGTGGAGCGGCGCGCCGCGCATCAGGTGGTCGGGCAGCACGCGCTCGAGGGCGAGGCCGTGCGCCATGAACATCGGCAGCGGACCGATGCCGAGGCCGGCCTCGAGCGTGCGCGCCATGAACCAGTAGTCGTCGACGCTCGCGACCCCCTCGACCGCGATCTGCGAGGCCCGCGGCTGCTCGAACTGCCAGGTCGCGTGGCCGTGGCGGCCGCGGAACACCACGCAGTCATGCTGGGCGAGCTCGGCGAGCTTGGTCGGCTTGTCGCGCTTCTTGAGGTAGGTCCTCGCCGCGTACAGCGCCGCGTTCGCCGAGCCGACCTTCTTCGCGATCAGCGAAGAGTCGAGGAGGGTGCCGGCGCGGATCCCGAGATCGATGCCCTCGGCGACGAGATCGACGATCCGGCTGGTCAGGATCAGCTCGACGTGGATCGCCGGGAGCTTGGTCCGCAGCTCGACGAGCAGCGCGGGAATCCCCATCATCGCGGCGTCGGGGTTCGCGGTGACGCGCACGATGCCGCGCGGCTCCTTGCCTTGCTCGCGGACCGCCTCGGCGGCCTCCTCGAGTGCACCGACCGCGCCACGCACGCGTTCGTAGAGCTCGCGACCCGCATCGGTGACGCCGCGCTGCCGGGTCGTGCGCTGGATCAGCCGGACCCCGAGCTCGCGCTCGAGCCGCGCGATGCCACGCGTGACCGACGACTTCGGGAGTGCCATCGCGCGCGCGGCGGCGGTGAAGCTGCCGTGCTCCACGACGCGCGCGAACAAGGCGAGATCGTTGAGGTCCATTAGGCTCATCCTAGCAACAGGGAGTTGCTCTGTTGCTGGCTTGTCCACAACCGTCGCGAGGTCCATGTTGCTCGCACAAGGAGCAATGACCATGCGCTGGAACATCGATGGCACCCACTCGACCGCGGAATTCACGGTCCGTCACCTCATGATCACGAACGTCCGCGGCCGGTTCGGCACGCTCTCGGGCACCGTCGACTACGATGTCGAGAAGCCGGAGGCTTCGACGATCGACGTGACGATCGACGCCACCTCGATCGATACCCGCGACGAGAAGCGCGACACCCACCTGCGCAGCCCAGACTTCTTCGATACCGAGAAGTTCCCGACGCTGACGTTCAAGTCCACGTCGGTCAAGCCAGGCGGCGACGGCCTCCTCGCGACCGGCAACCTCACGATCCACGGCGTGACCAAGGAGGTCACGCTCGACGTCGAGACCCCGTCGGCGCCGAACAAGGATCCGTGGGGCAACACCCGGATCGGTACCTCGGCGACCGCGAAGATCAACCGCAAGGACTTTGGCCTCAACTGGAACACGGCGCTCGAGGCGGGTGGCGTGCTCGTCGGCGAGCAGGTCAAGATCTCGATCGAGGTCTCGCTCGTGCAGGCCAAGTAGACAGCTACCTCGAAAGCAGGCGCGTCATGCGCCGAAGAATCGAACATCTGATCATCCGCATCGTGGGTTCGAGACCGCGTGACCTATTTCCTCGAGGGCGAAGGCCAGCACGAGGACTCCGCCGTTCACCGCGGCACGCTGGCGCCGGCGATGTCCAATGATGACCGCCGGTGCGGGTCCTCTATACGGACTGGACCTCGAGCCCGGCGAGATCCGCCAGGCGATCCGCGACTTCCAGTCCGGTTCGGCCAGATCGCGCGCTGACGCGACCGCGCTTGCGGCGATCAGCTATCAGGCGTCACTCGGCCGTGAGGTCCGCGCTCGGCGAATGCTCTCGTAGCAGCTCGAGCAAACGAGCATGCCGGGGATTTGGTGGCAACCGAAGCTCATCGCTCGAGCGCATCAGGAGCCGAAGCGCACCATTGCCCGACGTAACGATCCGGACGACGCTTCCCGGTTGGTCGAGCAACTCCGTCAACGCCGGCCTGGCTGCGACCGACCTAGCGGAACGAGCGAACACCAACGCGAGCAGCCCGAACACCACCACGATAACGATCGTGTACCAGTGCCACTGCCATCTCTCGGTCGCCGCGCGAGGCTGGAAGACATCGGCCACAACAGCCAGAAATGCGAGCGCGACGCACGCGAGCGCGCCGCGCTTGTTGGCGCCTTGGAGGCCCGTGACCACCAGCCCTCGGAATTCGGCACTTGTCTCGGTCATCGCGGACCTCCTCTGCGCCTTCTGCGCACGTTGAACGAATGCGCGCCGCTCACGCCCGCGGCCAACTGGCAACCACCTGCCGCAAGCCGCGACGGCCCTACAGGTACCCGGCCCGGTCTGGTCTGGGTCAGCGTCAGGTCGAGGCATCGCCTTGGGGCACTGCTGAGAGTGCGGCCGCGGCGCTCACCACGGGCGCCGCCAGCTGGGCTTGCCTTCGTCCGGCCTGAGTCTGCGTCGGGCCTCGCCGGTCGAGTGACGATCGGCTTCTGCGAATCCGCACTTGCTGTCACCGCCAGCAGTGCCAGCGCACAAATGGCACAAAGCCGACGCGCCCCGGATCTCCAACATCCCCAACTCCCCCAACTCACCATCGATTGGAGTGTAGGGGAAAGACGCGCTGATGGGTCATCACCAATGCACGCATCGCGGCGCGAGTCCGAGTTCCAAAGCGGAAGAATCCACGCCAGGTCCGGAACTGCTTGGCCGAACGAGTGCGAGGGCGAAGCGGGCCGATTCGTCCAGCCGCCGACCTTCGTTGCACCGCTGGTTTGGGAACCTTCGACTGTTGTTGAAGGTCGGATGGCGCACGTAACGGCTTGATCAGTGTTCTAGGCTAACGGTCTCGCTCGGGCTCCAGCGCTTGATGGCCATCGTGGGAGCGGATCACGATCAGATCCCGCTGTCGATCCGGATCGACTTCACTGAGACTTGAAACCGAGCGGAGCGCTCGCCATCAGGGCCGATGACACCGCGACCTGGACCTGATCCTTCTGCAACGAACGAGCGGGGGCTCACGT
>JBDTEH010000283.1:0-4954 GCA_039922635.1 Kofleriaceae bacterium
GATCCACGCTCGTGTAGCCATGCCGGTGTTCGATCACGCCAGCGATCACTCGTCTACGTTTTGATGTGCGTACGACTCAACCGATCGAAACCAACCGATTTGATTCAGGGACAGGCCCTAATCCCAGCCGGGCTCGTCGATGCCGTCCCCACCGGGTGCGCCGTCACCGGCCATCTCGGAGGACGACGGCGTGTTCGTGGTTTCGGGCTCGGGCTTGCCCGCGGTGGGGTCGTCCTCGCCGAGATCCCAGCCGGTGTCGAGCTCGTCGAGCGGCGGCATGGTCGACACCGACTTGGTGCGCGGCAACGCGACCTCCGCGGCCGGCTCCGCGACCACCGGTGGCGCCGGGATGGGCGGTGGCGGCAGCGGCGCGAACGGGATCTTCGCGGGCGCGGTCGGCGTATCGGTCTGCAGCGCGACCGGCGCAGCAGCTGCCGGAGGTACGGCTGGCACCGCCGGTGCTGCCACCACCGCGGGGACCACCGCCGGGGCGACCGCCGGTGCCGGCGCGTTCGCGATCGGTAGCTCGGCGGAGTTACGCTCGCGCCGCCGGCGGCGTTCGCCACGCTCGCCGCGTTCATTGCGATCGGTGCGCTCGGGACGATCGCCGTGGTCGGCGCGGTCCTCGGCGCGCGGTCCGGCGGCGTCGAGCACCTGCTTGGCGACGGCCTCGAACCCGGCGGCCTGGGCGCGATCGGCGTCGTCGAGCAACGGGCCGGCATCGGCCCACTGCGCACGCAGCTCGTCGATCACCTCGATCGGATCGCGACCGGAGAACCGGAGATCGCCGAACGCGTTCGAGCGCATCGCGTTCTTGAGCTGCGCTGCCAGATCCGCACCGGCGGGCGCCGCGGCGGTCTTGGGCAACAGCTCCTGCGCGCGCGCGATCAGCTTGTCGCGACGGGCGCGCAGCGCGGCGGGATCGAGCTCGGTGCCCTTGACCGCGTCGGGCGACGACGCGATCACGTCGCGCACCATATCCTCGACGGCGGCCGACAGCTCGCGGCGGTCGAGCTCACGCACCTTGGCGCGCACGGCGATCGCGCGTGCGATCCGATCGGGCGATTCGCGATCGGCCGCACGCACGGCGTCGAGCTCGGCCTTGAGCGCGTCGAGCTCGGCGCGGTGGGTGTTGGCCTCCGAGTCACGGGCGTCGTCGCGCTTCGCGAACAACGAGTCGCACGCGGCGCGGAACGCCTTGTAGACGGCGTCGGCGTCGCGCCGTGGCACGAACCCGATGTCCTTCCACTCGCGCTGGAGATCCTTGATCTGACCGATCGCCTTGCCCCAGCCGCCGTCGTCGGGGGCCTTGAGCGCGACGTGTTGCGCGCGCGCGATCAGCGCCTGCTTCTTGGCGAGGTTCTCGCCCTCCTCGGCGTGGCGCGCGTCGAGCAGCGGCTTGCGGCGCTCGAAGAACGTGTCGCAGGCGGCGCGGAACCGCTTCCACAGCTCGTCGCCTTGCTTGCGCGGCAGGTGACCGGAGTCCTTCCATCGGCCCTGCAGCGCCTTGAGCTGGTCCGCCGTCGCGGCCCAATCGCCCGGGGCGGAGCCGTTGGGATCTGCCGACGCGAACGGTGCGGCGAGCGCATCGGCCTCGGCGATCAGCGCCTCCTTGGCCTTCACGACCTCGGCGAACTTCTCGTTCTCGACCGCGCGGAGCCCTCGCACGCGCTCGTAGACCGCGTCACAGCCGAGCTTGAATTGTTCCCACAGCTCCTTCGAGCGGCGCTGCGGCATCGGGCCGACTTCTTTCCACAGCGCCTGGAGCTGGCGCAGGCGGTTCGCGAGATCTTGCGACGGCTCCTCGGCGGCCATCACCTTCGCGGTCGCGATCAGCGCCTCGGCCTTCGGCACGTTCTGGAACCGGGCCCAGTCCTCGGCCTCGTGCAGCTCGTTGACGCGCTCGACCAGCTTGCCGCGCGCGGCGGCATAGCGATCCGAGAGCACCTCGCGCTGGTCCGCGGCCACGCGCCCGATCGCCTCGAACGCCTTCGCGGCCTGCTGCAGCGCGCGCTCGATCTGCTTGGGATCCTTGCTGTCGAGCTTGTCGAGATCGTCGGCGAGCGCGGTCAGGCTCTGCGCGATCGCGGCGCCGCGCTCGGCATCCTCTTGCTTGCGCACCTCGCGCTCCGCGGCCTCGGCGACCTCGGCCGCGGCCCGGCGCTGGTCGCGCTCCGCGGCTTCGGCAGCGCGACGCGCGGGATCTACTTCCTCGGGCGCCGCGGGCATCGGCGCGGGCGTCGCGGCCTTGGCGGCGGCGGTCCGCTCGGCGGCCAGGGCGCGCTCGCGGACCGCTTCACGCTCGACCGCGCGGAGCTCGTCGGCGGTGCGCGCCTGCGATTGATGGAGCTCGCGCCGGCGGAAGAACCGCTCCGCGCTGCGGTCGAACCGCTCGGTCGCCTCGGCGTGGCCCTCGTCGCTCGCGGCGAGCGCCTTCCACGCGGCCTGGGCGCGCTCGACGATCGGCGTCGCGCGCTCGAAGTCGAAGCTATCGGCGACGTTCTCGACCTCGCGGATCAACTGGACGCGCTCGGCGCGCAGCCGCTTGACCTCGTCGGAGACCACCGGCGCGAGCTTCTTGCGCTCGGCCTCGGCCATCTCGGTCGCGATCTTGCGCGCGCGCTGGCGGATCGCCTTGTTCTTCGCCTTGTGGGCGACATTCTCGAGCCGATCGATGTCGTCGAGCTTGTCGACCGCCGCGAGCCCGACTTCCTTCTGCGTCGTATCGATCGCGAGCGCGCGCAGCACGTCGCCGTCGTCGATCCGCGCGACCGCCGCGAGCCGCAGCTCCTGCGGAGCATCGCCCTTCGCGAGCTCGGCAAGCGCGCGTGGATCGCGCAGCTCGCCGAACGCACGCTTGCGGATCGCCGGCAGCGTCGCGTGGGCCGCGACCTCGACCAGCGGATGCTGATCACCGAGCTTGATGATGCCGGTCAGCGCCGCACCCGCGGCCTCGGCGTCGTCGCCGGAGGCGGTGTCCTGCCAGAGCTCCGCGGCACGCTCGCCCGCGAAGTCGCGCAGGCTGCGTTCGGTCTCTCCGGCGGCGATGTCGGCGAGCACGGCGGCCTCGTGGATCTTTCCGATCGCGAGCCGGCGCACGCCGATGTCGCGATCGGTGCGAGCAACTTGGACGAGGATCGCAGCGTCGTCGTGGGTCAGCGCACGAACGGCTTCGGCGCGGACGCGAACATCGCTGTGGCGGTATTTGGGGCGAAAGAGGTCGGCAATCCCCATGGGAGGGGTCGGAATCTATGCGGTTAGCCCCTCGTCGACAACCCCCGGCCTTACACACCTGGCGCCAAGCTCGCGATTGGCCACCGGAACGCGTCGCCGGGCCCGGTCCTGGCGGGCGTGGTCGGGCGTGGTCAGGCGCGGACCAACGACAGCAGCTCGTCGACCACGTCGACCAGCTTGAAGTCGCTCGGGGTGAACACCCGCTTGATTCCGAGCGCCGCGAGCGCCGCGTGGTCGCGCGCCGGCACGGTACCGCCGAGCACGACCGCGACGTCGGTGCCGCCCCGGGCGGCCAGCTCGCGCAGCACCGCGGCCGCGAGCTCGACGTGCGAGCCCGACAGCACCGAGAGCCCGATCACGTCGACGGCTTCCTGGACCGCGACCGCCGCGATCGCCGCGGGCTCGAGCCGGATCCCGGCGTAGATCACCTCGAAGCCGGCGTCGCGCGCCGCGACCGCGATGATCTCCGCGCCGTTCGAGTGACCGTCGAGCCCCGGCTTGCCGACGAGCAGCCGCGGCCGCCGGCCGGTCGCCGCGACCTTGGCCTCGACCTTCGCCCGCAGCCGAGCCCAGTCATCGACCGCGGCCCCGTCGGTGACGACGTGCGCACCGCCGACCCCGGTCTCGGCGCGGTACTCGCCCCACACGCCGCGCAAGGTGCCGGCCCACTCCCCGGTGGTCACGCGCGCGAGCGCGCACGCGATCGAGGCCTCCATGATCGGCTGACCGGCCCGCGCGAGCCGCTCGAGCTCGGCGAGCGCCGCCTCGGCCTTCGCGCGATCGCGGTTCGCGCGGGTCGCCGCGAGCGACCCGAGCGCCTGCTCGGCGGCCTGCGGATCGGCCTCGAAGATCCCACCGTCGCCACCGACCAGCGGCGAGGCCAGGCCCTCGGTCCACTTGTTGACGCCGACGACGACCTGCTCGCCGCTCTCGATCCGGCCCATCCGCGCCGTCATCGCGCGCACGAGCTCCTGCTTGCAATACCCGGTCTCGATCGCGCCGCGGATGCCGCCCATGGCCTCGATCGTCGCGAGCTCGCGTTTGGCCGCCTCGATCAGCGACTGCACCTTGCCCTCGATCACCGGGTTACCGGTGAACAGATCGCCGTACTCGAGCAGGTCGGTCTCGTACGCGAGGATCTGCTGGAGCCGCAGCGACCACTGCTGATCCCACGGTCGCGGTAGCGACAGCGCTTCGTTCCAGGTCGGCAGCTGCAGCGCGCGGCACCGCGCGTCCTTCGAGAGCGTCACGCCGAGCGCCTCGATCAGGATCCGCCACGCGTTGTTCTCGGGCTGTTGCTCGGTGAGGCCGAGCGAGTTGACCTGCACGCCGTAGCGGAACTGGCGCAACTTCGGATCGGTGATGCCATAACGCTCGCGACAGAGCTCGTCCCACAGCGCGCCGAACGCGCGCATCTTGCACATCTCCTCGACGAACCGCATGCCGCTGTTGACGAACCACGACATCCGGCCCACGCACCGCGCGAACGCCGCCGCATCGACGCGGCCGCGCGCGCGCACGCGATCGAGCACCCCGAGCGCATCGGCGAGCGCGAACGCGAGCTCCTGCACCGGCGTCGCGCCGGCCTCCTGTAGGTGATAGCTGCACACGTTCGACGGGTTCCACTGCGGCAGGTGCGCGACGCCGTACTCGTAGGTCTCCGCGATCAGGTCGAGCGAGGGCTCGGGCGGGAAGATGTACGTGCCACGCGCGAGGTATT
>JBDTEH010000284.1:0-19383 GCA_039922635.1 Kofleriaceae bacterium
TGGATGATGCCGGCCGCGCCCGCGGCCGCGACCCCCGCGCCGACCTGGCGCACGAGATCGATGACGTCGTCGTGCGGCAACACGCGAACGGCGCGCAACATGGCCGCGAGGTCGCTGCCGGTCAGGCGCTCCATCACGAGGAACGGCAGCGGTTCCTCGCCGACCTCGAAGACACGCACGACGTTCGGCGAGGCGATCGCCGTCGCGGTGCGCAACTCGCGGAGGAATCGGTGCACGTGCTGCGGGTTTCCGAGCGACGCGTGCGCGAGCATCTTCACCGCGACGGGCTTGCCCGCTGGATCGACGGACGCGTAGACCTCGCCCATCGCGCCGCGGCCGATGACCTCGCCGAGCTGGTACCGTCCGATCTGCTGACCGGTGAAGCGGCCGCGCCCGGTGCCGAGCGCGCGGCGCAGCTCCTCGCGCGCCTCCTCGAGCAACGCCTGGCGCTGCGCGACGCCACGGATCGCCCGCTCGAGCTCGCCAAGCGAGCTCAACGATGACTGCCGAGCTCCACGTGCGGTCAAGAAGCTGCCGAGCAACACCACCTGCACGAGCACCTGGCAGATCAGCCGAACATCGAGCGATAGCGACGCTCCCTTGATGAACCCTGGATCGGCGATACCGAAGATCGCCAGGCTCCCGGTCACGCCCTGCACGACCGCGCACGTCAGGTAGATCGCGAGCGCGAGCTTGAAGCGCTGGCCCATCGAGGTGATGTAGACGCCGAACACGAGCAGCGCCGACACCGGCGTGTACGGACCGTAGTACGGCACCGCGCTGCACACGGCGAGCGTCGTCACGTACCACGCCAGCGTCAGCCCGAAGTCCATCTTGTAGATCGACGGATCGCGCGTCCGGTAGATGAAGTACACCAGCCCGGCCATCGCGAGGATCACTGCCGACAACATCATGATCGTCGGGATGCGCTCGCCCGGCAAAAACGCGAGCGAGATCAGCCCTGCAATCGCGAGCGGAAAGCTCAACCACGCGAACCGACGCGTTCGGAGGAGCTCGGCGTGCGCGAGGGCGTCGAGCGGGCTGTTGATGGAGGTCGCGGTCGCGTCCGCGACGGATGGACGCGCAGGGCGATCGATGACGGTCGCGACGCTATCTTCGGCCAGCTCTGGTTCCTTGGCCGGCGCCCGGGTCATCCTTCCCAGATTATCATCGCGTCGCGCGGTGGTCCTGAATGCGAAACGACAATTGGATCTCTCGCACCCTGTCAGTACCAGCCGGCCATCCAGCAGCGCTCCCGTCCGCAGGCGATCGCCGTGAATGGACCGCGGCAGGTCCGCTCGTCGACGTGCAGGAGCGAGTCACCACCGTCGGGGATCGGCTCGACACTCTGGCGCTCTCCACAACCGAGCACGTACCAGGCTTCGACCGGCTCGGGCACGCTCCGGTCATGAACGCGAATGAAATGGCCGCGGGAATCGTCGAACGGGCGCCCATCGACGAGCGTGTAGGCGCGCGGTGTTCCATCGAACACGATCACGGGTCGGCGTCGTGAATCGACGAACACGCCGTGCGCTTCGATCGTGAGGTGGACGAGCGCGTGCCCCGCGCGCACCGCGCCCAGGGACGCGAGCGACCACGGGTCGGTCGCGTCGAGGAGCTGGCGATAGGTCGGAGCGGGAACGATCGGCGTCACGGCCAGCGGCGGCGTCACGGCCAGCGGCGGCATGTAGCTGGCGGTCGTGGTGAGCTCGACCGGCGGCGCCGGTTGCAGGCGATCCAGATCGACGCGCGCGAGCCCGAACAGCTCGCCAGCGACGTACTCGCGGAACCACGGAAAATGCGCGAGATCGTCGCCGAACAGCCAGCGCGTGCGATCGGGGTGCGAGTACGTGGGCACGACCGCGATCGAGCCGGGGCGTGCGGTTCGCAGGATCGCGATCCGCTCGTCGTTCTCGGCCTTGACCTCACTCAGCGTCGTGACGAAGCGCTCGACGTGGTAGCCGAACACGACGAGGCACGCCCATCCGACCACCTTGCGCACCGCCGGCTCGCGAAACATGTGCTCGGCGAACACGGTGAACGCGGCCGCGAGCAGCACGGCGGAGGCGAAGTACATACGATCGATCGTCGTCGGCGACAAGAACAGCGTCGCGACGATCGCCCCACTCACCGCGAGCAGGCCTCCCGCGGCGAGCCAGGTCGATCGTGGAGGTCGGTCGACGCGCCGATAGGTGCTGAGCACGTAGCGGACCGCGACCGCGAGGAACATCAGGATCCCGAGGCGAGCTTCGAACAGAAACTCTCGAACGATCCACAGGCAGCCGGTGACGCCACGGTGCGCGAGCAACGTGAACGGCGTCGTGTGGGTCGCGATGCCTCCATACCGCGCGGTTTGACCGGGCGCGAAGAACAGCATCACGTAGCCCGCGATGACACCGAGGAGCCCGGCGATCATCCACGCACGTAGGCTGCGCGACCTCCGCGCCGCGAACACGAAGCCGGCAACCACGACGATCGCGGTCGGCCCCGTGTGTTCGTTGCACATACCGGCGAGCCAACCCAGCACGAACACCAACGGCACGGCCCAGGTCCGTGGTCGGTCACGCGTCGCGTCACCGGGCGCGAGTCGATACGGAACGCAGAGCGCGAGGGTGGTCGTGAACCCCCACAGGTAGTTCGTCGCGTAGGGCCGGTAGAAATACATGAGCCCCGGGATCGGGATCACGACCCAGATCATGGTCTGGAGAAACAACAGGAGTTGCAGGTCCGCGAGCGTCCTGCGTGGCCAGCGCGCGAACGCCACGGCGAAGGTGAAGACCAGCAAGGCGACCTGAACGAGCGGAGTCACGATCAGGTGGATCACGCGCGAGCCATCCACCACCGCGAGCCAGACCTCGCCGATCCGCGGGTTGTAGTGGATGTAGTTGTGGCGCGCGAACGCCCACAGGTTCGCGATCCCGAACTCGTGATCTCGCCAGTAGCGGAGCTGGAACCAGTCGTCGAGCAGGAACGGCGTGTGGATCGCCTGGACGAGGAACACCAGCCACAGCAGGAGGGCGGCGGCGATGAAGACGTTACGCTCGCGCGAGGGGCTCAGATCTGCTCGCGACGACGGCGCAGACGTGCGGCTCCCGCGGGGCCCACCACGATGAAGACGCACGAGAAGCCAACCATGAACTCGACGTTGTGATCGCGCGGGTGAACCGCAAAGGCGAGGGAGTCGCTGCCGCTACCGCTACCGTGGCCGCTGCCACTGCCGTGGCCACTGCCACTGCCACTGCCAACGCCACCGCCATCTGTTCCACCATCGATCGACGCATCGGACAGGTGCCGCTCGGCGTCGTCGCCGCACGCGACGATGAGGATCGAACCGAGGATCGACGCGGCGACGAACGTGAGCCGTAACATCGGAACACCCTATCAGCACGCGATCCTCGAACGCATGGCAAACGACGGCGAACGTGACCTCGAACACGATTCCGGGTCAGCTCGAGAGCGCCGCGATCGAGTCCGACATCTCCTTCACGCCGGCGCTAGACGCGCCAGGATCGCGTCCGGGTACCCCGCACGGCGCAAGATCTCGACGGCATTGGTCGCCGGCGCGATGCCGGTGTGGAGATGTCGATCGAACGCACCGTCCTCGTATTCGGCGAAGTACGCGCGCGCGAACCGCTGGTCGAGCCGGTTCGCGACGTCGAGATCGTGGGTCGCGGCGAGCACGAGCCCCGCGCCGACCAGGTACTCGAGCACCGCGACCACGATCGGCACCCGGATCGTCGGGTTCGTGCCGTTGAACGGCTCGTCGACGACGAACAGCCTCGCCGCGCGATCCTCCACCGCCGCCACGAGCTCTCCGATCGCCGCGACCTCGACCGCATAGGTCGACATCCCGCGCGCAGGATCATCGGCGATCCGCATCACGGTCCGCACGCACAGCGGCATCGCGTGCCAGCCGCCGAAGGTCGTGTGAATCGACTGCGCGAGGATCGCGTTGACCGCGACCGTGCGGAGGAAGGTCGACTTGCCTGACATGTTGCTGCCCGTGACGAGCAGGCCGCCCGCGAGCTCGAGGTCGTTACCGATCGCGTTCGCGACCGTGGGATGGACCAGCTCCTGCGCGACCAACCTCGTCTCACCCGGGACGAGCTCGGGCACGCGCAGCTCGCGGCGCTCCGCGCGCAACGCCGCGATCGCCGCGACCGCGTCGACCTCGCCGAACCAGAGCACTACGCGACGTAGCCGCTCGCGCTCGACCTCGACCAGCTTCATCGCGCTCCGGGTGATCGCGAGCCGCACGAGCAGGCCGGCCCGCACGAGATCCATCACGTCGAACGGATCACGCAACGCGAGCACGCGCATCCGGCGGTGCAACACGTCGCGGACCGCGAGATCGGGGGCTATCCGCGCCGCGAGCTCGGACGGGACGACCCGCGCGACCGCGGCCGCGCGGTCGAGTAGATCGTCGAGGACCTCGAGCGCACGCGCCTGCTGCGCGAGCCGGAGCTTCGACCAGTCATCGACGACGAGGTTGACGCCGAACATCACGATCACGCCGAGGAACGCGGGCGGCCACACGAACGCGAGCGCGAACAACGCGATCATCCCGAACGCGAGCGCCGGCAGCAGGCCATCGGGCAGCGGCTTCGCGGGCGCCTCCCAGAGCAAGCGCGGCACGAGCTGCGTGTCGGTCGAGGACGTCGTCCCGAGGCACCTGAACGTACGCGCGCGCAGCTCCGGATCGGTGAACGCGGAGATCTCCCGCTCGCGCAGCGCGAGCAACTCGAGATCGTGTGCGGGCGCGGCGAGCCAGCGCCACAGCGCCTGCGCGCCGGCCGCGGTCCGCGTGCGATCGATCGACGTGAAGACCTGGGCGAGATCGAGATCGTCGATCGTGCGTTCGTCGAGCCGCGTGCATCCTGGTGGGGCCGCTTGCTCGAGATCGGAGATCTCTCGCATCTGTGGGGGCATCATAAGCACGACGAGCGCGCCTGCAAGAGGCATCGGCCGATGCCGTTCGGCCACGAGCCCGGCATCGAGGACACCGTCGACTCGAGCTGCAAGGGCTACCACTTGATCGCGCCGTGATCGAGGTCGCCGGTCTGATCGCGATCCCGCCAGTGCGGCGGTCAGTGGTTGGAGATCAGCCGCGCTCGATAGCCCACCGGCAACGGGAGCTCACCGATCGCACGCCGGATGACGTCGGGATCGCCGTAGACCCGTAGGCCGGCCCAGCGCTCGCCGTCGTCGCGCAGGATCTCGCGCGGTACGGTCGCACGCACGCGCTTGACCAGCGTCGATAGCGGGATCCATCCCGCGTCGTGCGCGCGGAGCTGCAGCGTGCCGAGATCGGGGTCCTCGGGCAGGTGCAACACCACGTCGTGCTGGATCGAGCCGCTCCACAGCGTTCCCACGTCGAGCCCGCGTGCACTCGCCGCGCTCAGCGTCTCGCGCACCTCGTCGACCTCGATCCCGAGGCGCGCCATCATGGGGCGATCGAGCTCGAGCTGCTCTTCGGGGTCGGTCGCCACCCCGCGCGTGCCCTCGACCCGGATGCCGCGGGCCGCGAGCGCCTGGCGCTCGAGCTCGACGAGCGCGGCGAGACGATCGAGGTCCGCGCCGAGCACCTGAACGAGGAGCTCGTCGCGATCGTCCACGGCGTAGCCATGCCCGCGAAGCGCCGCGACCGCCCGGTTCGCGAGCGCGCGCTGGTCGTCACCTGCGGCGCCGACCAGGTGGACGTGGCTGACGCCGTCGTGTTCGACCACGAACGTCACGTCGTCGGGAAGCGTGGCCAGCGCCTCGCGCACCTCGGTCGCGCGGGCCTCGACGTCGAGGCTGATCGGTCGGGTCCGCGGCAGGACCACGAGCTCGACCCCCGCCGGGAGCTCCGGGCGGAGCTTCGAGATCGCCTGCTCGGCAGCCAGCCGAACGTCCAGCGGCGGCTGACCATCGCGCGCGTAGATCGTTCCGGTCACGACATCGTCGCCACGGCGATCCGCGGCCCTGCAGTCCCCCGGGACCGCGACGTCGCGGATCGACGCGACATCGCCGAGCCGGACCGGCGAGCCGGCGTGCTGTGCGATCACGAGTTCGCTCGCCACGCGGCGCTGCCCCGAACGAACGGCGATCGTGGTCGCGCCCGCATCGATGTGTCCCGCCGGGAGATCCACGGATCCGGCGAGGATGGCCGCGGCAACGCTCGCCAGCGCCACCCCCGAGGCGGCCAGCCGCCGCGGGTCGACGTCGACGTGGACCTCGTCGATCGTCCCGCCGCAGGTCGTGATGTCGGCGAGCCCGGCCGTCGCGAGCAGCCTCGGGCGGAGGGTCCAGTCCTGGAGCTCGCGGAGGCCGGTCTGGCTGATCTGCGGCGAGCGCAGCGTGTACCTCAAGATCGCCGGGCCCACCGGTGGTTCGAGCTCGGGGATCGCGAGCTCCGGAAGGGTCGCCCGGCCCGCGGTGAGCTGGCTCATGATCTCGCCGCGTGCAGTCAGGAGGTCGGCGCCCTCGGCGAGCTCGAGGGCGATGCTCACCATGCCCGCGCGGATCGTGGTCCGGCGATGTGTGATCGCGTGCACCCTCGCGAGGGCCACCTCGGCGGGCTGCGCGACCGTCCTCTCGAGCTGGTCGGCCGCTTCGCCGGGCACCGCGAAGCGCACCGTCTGTTCGTGGGCGTGCGAGCGGTGCTCGACGCCCGCGTGACTACAGCCCGAGGCCGCCAGCGCCGACAACGCGAGCGCCCAGCCGCCGCGCCGAGCTGTAGGTGTCCACCGCTTCACAGGCGGTAGATATCGAGGCCGCCGATGCCACCGTCGATCACGAAGTGGATCGAGATCGGCTTGCCGGGATCGGGGTGCGGCACCGCCTTCGCGGGCAGCTTGTTGTCGAGCCCGACCATCGAACGCGACTTCTGCCACATCCGGGTCCAGATCGGCAGGCCGTCGTGGACGTCCTGACCGCCGATCGCGGCGCTGCCCTCGATCGTGAACGTGACGTAGCTCGGCAGATAGATCTCGATGCCGCCGATCATCGCGTCGAGCTCGAGGCGATGCTCGCCGGGTGTGATCGGCGCACTCGCGAGGTCGACCTCGATGCCGCCGATCGTCGACTCGATCGGCGCATCGAAGATCTTCATGCCGGCGTACGAGATCGAGTGGAAGCTCATTGAAGACACACTACTTCAAGGTCAGTGCCACCGGTGGGGGCGTTTCCAGGCCGACCAGCGCCGCTGAACCTCATCCGCGACGGTCGCTGCGACAGTCGCACCCGTCCCAACCTCACGGCCGTGTCGGACGGGCGGTCGTCACGGCGGTCGCCGAAATAGGTAATGCCCCGCGGCAGTGCGCAGATCGACGTCCGACCACGCGCGAAACTGCCGCGCGAGCCGCGCTCGCTCGATCCCAGCGCTGCCCGCGAGCGCGGCCTCGTCGTCGTCGACCCAGCGGCGCTCGCGCGTACGCCCGTCATAGATCAACCGCCGCACCGCGATCGGCTCGAGCCCGGACGCGACGAACGCGGCCGTCACCTCGGTCGGCGACAGTCTCGCGTGGTAACCGAGCCGATGTCCGATCGCCACGCGGTAGACGGGCTCGGGCCAGGCCAGGTGGCTCAGGAACGGCAAGGCGTTGTCGGTGTGATGAAGGTGGTCGCGATGATCGTAGACGTGCGAGCTCACGCCGCCGGGCCGCAACACGCGGACCTGCTCCGCCAGCCATGCGTGGAGGTCGTGTGGACGCTCGTGCTCGAGCGCTCCACCCGAATGGCACAGCTCGATCGAGCGATCCGCGATCGCGCTCGACGTCACACAGACCTGCGCATCGACCGCGGCGAGCGCGTCGCCGATCGCGGGCCGCCACCGGAGCCCTTCGACGACCCGGCGGCGCGCGTCGGGGACGGCACCGTCTGGCCACGTCGCGTCCAGCACGCGGCTCCGGGCGCGATCGAGATACCGCGCCAGCATCGGTTCGTGGCCGGTCACGACCGCGCCGCGTCCGGTCAGCAGGAACGCGGCGAACGGCATGAACGGCGTCGCACCCGCGTCGTGGGTCCACAGCGCGCGGCCCTCGAGCTCGATGCCGAAGCGGCGCCAGGTCGCCACGTACCCGGGCCACACTCGCGCGAGCTTGTCGGCGTGGCTCGCGGCCGTCCCCAGGCCTCGGTCGCCTCGCGTCAGCGCGCGATACAGCCCGGGTCCGCCGGGCAGGCGCCCGAAGCCGAGCTGTACCGCGCCCTTCGCGATCGCCTTGATCACGCCGTCCCTCGAACGGCGGAGCGGTGCTCCACCACCACATCGTCGGGCAGCTCGTAGGCGATCTGTCCGGCGTTGCGCGCGACCTCGTGATCGACGAGCACCGCGCCGTCGCTCGCTCGGGCGATTCGCCGCCGGATCCGGTTCTCGCGCCAGATCGCCCCGCTGCGTTCGACGAACCGGTGCTCGACCTCGTAGACGTCTGTGCGCAGATCCAGCGCGGTCGCGGTGCGCAGCTCGCCGATCAACTCGTGATCGTCGACCGCGAGGCGCAGCACGACGGGGACGTCGAGCGGGTTGGAGAACCTCAGATCGGCCCAGTTGTAGAACACGGTCGCACCACATCCGAACGGTACGCGGCGATCCGAATCGGGGAACAGATCGAGCGTGTGGCGATGGCGCTCGACGATGTTCATCGCGCCGATCAGCGCCAGGTAGTAGAGCAAGTTCGCCACCTGACACGCACCGCCGCCGAGCCCTTCGGCGAGCGTCCCGTCGTGCAGCTCGAGCCCCGCGGCGAAGCCGCGCGCGTGCGACGGCCGGCCGACCGTATGGTGATACGACAACACGCACCCGGGCGCGATCACGCGCCGATCGAGCCTGGCCGCGACGAGCGCGACGTTGCGCTCCTTGCCGGCCTGAAGTCGTGGCTCGGCGCTCGTCCCTGGCCGGCGCAACGGCGAGCGATGGCGAGCGAGCACGTGGTCCCAGGGATCGCCGCCGCGCGGCCGCGCGAAGCGAGGGGCCTCGATCAGCCAACGCGGCCACCGGCGGGCGCGCGCGAGCTCGACCCTGAGCGGGTGCGGGATCCACCGGCGAACCGAGCGCGCCAGGTCCTCGAGAGCGTGTGGCTCGCCTCGGTTCACGTGGGGACGAGCGATGAATCGGGCCCCGGTCGCATGAAATCGGTGATGCCCGCAACGGCTACGCGTGATCGCGCCGTGGTCAGAAGTCGACGGTGACCATCGCGATCACGATCCGCTGGTGAACAGACCAAAGAACGGTGGGAACGTTGTCACGAGCGCGACCAAGACAAGAAGGCCCGAGACCAGCGCGACTCGGCTTGGGCGCTCGATGTTCCGACCCTTCCAGCACGAATGGAGAATGATCCAGGTTGCCAGCCACGCCGCCACGGCGAGCGTTGACTTGCCGGAGAGGTCGCCCGTTGGTTCATAAAAGCTAAGGGCGCGCGAGAAACCCTTGAAGGCCTCGCTCACATCGACCAGGACTCCGAAGCACGCACAGCCGACCGTGGCGGCCAGGATGGCCGCCCAGGCGGGGCCGCTCGCGGAAACATCATCGCTCGAATTCATCGCGTCATTCCTAGCGAGTCGGGGCTGCCTTGTTGAGCAACGCACCACAGACGCCCGCAACCGAGGCACAGAAAAACGCGGCCGTGAACAGAACGAGCACGACCCGACGCAACCGCGCATCGCGGACCAGCAGCCGCCCGTGACAAGTCACTACCGCCGCCACCGCCGTAATCAGCATCGGGGCCAACCAGGCGATGTGTTCTTTCCACTCCATCCCGAAGCCATGCCAGGCAGCGGTCTGGGGCCTGGAGAGCAGGAGGTATTTCGGGTAACTCGTCAGGGTGCTGCCTGCCGGGGGGGTGGCCCGATACCACGGATACACACAGTAGGTACCGAGGATGACGGCGCCCCAGGCGAACATGGCCATGCACCAACTGGCGATCGCCAGTCGGCGCAACGGTCGGCGAGTGGCATCGGGCGTGAGCCCGACGGACCCGAGATTCAAAATCGCGACGACACCTCCGGAGAACAAGAGGAGGAACACGGCCCCGAGCGCCATTCCATGGAGGGCGGTCCAAAACACCTTGTACGTCACTTCCATGGGCCCTTAACATCCTCTGCACACGCCACGATGTCTCGACGTCGTGCCGCTCATTGTTGCGGCCCGACCGTGAGCTGGCTATCGACCAACCTCGCGGAGCTCGTCGATCCCACCGCCGCAGGTCGCGTGTTGCGTGAACCAGGTCTTCAGCACCAGCAACATCGAGGAGCGCATGGCCCGCGTTACAGCAAAATGCCCCAGCCGGCTCCGCGCGCCCCAGCCGTTCGGCGAGCGGTGGCGTGCGGTCGAGCTGCAACGGCTACCGCTTGATCGCACCTTGATCGAGGTCGACGGCCTGGTCGCGATCCGGAATGATCTGGCGCTGGACCACGCCGGCGCCGACCACGATCGCGCGCGTTCCCCTCGGAACATAGAACGTCAACGGCGTCTCGCCGACCGCTCTACCGTCGAGGGTGACCCTTGCAGGCACCGCCGATCGCACCGAGATCGAGACGGTGTGGGGCGACACGATCGACTTCTCTACCATCGACGCTGGTTTCTCGGGCGGCTTGGTCGTCACGAGCTTCACGGTAACGACGGCGACCGCCGCGATCACGACGACCGCCGCGACCACGCCCCACGGCTTGAGCGGTGGCTTCGCCGACGGGCGCGCCGCGTGCTGCGCCGCCTTTTCGGCCTTCTTGGTGACCCAGGCCTGGTCGACCTCGAGCACGACGGGCGCACCCTGCGGCGGCGCGAACGCGGCCGAGGGGAGCTCGAGCGCCGCCGTCGTCGCACCAAAGGCGATCGGTGCGTGCGCGAGATCGAGCTTCTGCAGCATCGCCCGGGTCGCCGCGGCATCGGGGCGCGCGGCCGGCGACGGATCGAGCAGCTTCGCGATCACGGCGCGCAGCGCGGCGGGCAACCCCTCGAGGTTCGGCGCGCCGTGCGCCTTCTGGGTGAACAGCGACTCGAGCGTCGGCGCGTCCCACATCGTGCCCGCACCCGCGAGCTCGCCGAGCAGGACCCCGAGCGCGTAGAGATCCTGCGCGGGTGCCGGCGGCGCACCCTCGAGCGCGACCTCGGGCGGGAGGTAGCGCGGCGTACCGGCGATCAAGCCGGCCTCGGTGGCACGACCTTCAGGATCGAGCAGCGAACGCGCCAGGCCGAAATCCAGGACCTTGACGAGGTCGCGGTCACCATCGAGGAGGATCACGTTCTCGAGCTTGAGGTCGCGGTGGACGATGCCGATCGCGTGTGCGGCCTCGAGCGCATCACACAGCTGGACCCCGATCCGCACCACGTGCTCGAGCGACTGGACCCCGGCCTCGAACAGGGTCTTGCCGCGCACGAGCTCCATCGCGAGGTAGAGCCGGCCCCCGGCGGTCTGACCGAAGTCGATCACGCCGACCGTGTTCGGGTGGGCGAGCTTGCTCGCGAGCTGGGCCTCGCGCAGGAACCGCTTGACCGCGACGACATCGCCCTCGAAGCGACGATCGATCAGCTTGAGCGCGACCTCGCGACCGATCGAGATCTGCTTCGCGCGGTAGACGGTGCCCATGCCGCCCTTGCCGAGCTTGCCGACCAGCTCGAACCGACCATCGATCGTGGTGCCGACGAGGTCTTCGTCGTCCTTGATCTGCACGAGCAGCGTGCCGCATCGCGGGCACGGCGTTCCCGCGACCGAACCTTCGGCGTCACAGTTCGCGCACACCACCCGCACCCGACGACGATAGCACCGTTGGAACCGCGCGTTGTCGGTCGCCGCGCGCGGTCCCAGGATGCGGGCTCGAGCGGTTCGTCCGTCAGGGCGCGTGTTGCGTGAACCAGGTCTTCAGCACCTGCCCCGCGCCACCGACCGCGCCACCGCAGTGGGTCGGGGTCCAGCTCCAATCGGAGACCAGCGTCTTCTGAAAATCGAAGGCGTGCGCCGTGATGCCGATGCCATTCGTATCGAGCCAGTTCAAGAACTTGGGCGCCAGCGTCTGCTTGGCGGTGCCGCAGTCCTCGGCGAGGTAGTTCCACTCGGTCGCGACCAGCGCGTGCGACGCCGCGAGGAACCCCCACGACTTCTCCCAGTACGGTTGATCGGGCGTGAAGTAGTACGGGTGGATCGCGTACGCGATGCCGTGGCCGCCGGCCGGGTCGGTGAGCACGTGGCTCGAGATGTTATCGAGGTGCTCGGCCTTGAGCGCGCCATCGGCGAGCAGCACGTTGTTCGCGCCGGTCGCCCGCACGGTCGAGACCAGGGTCTGGAAGCCGACGGTCGTGTCGCCGAGGTTCGCGAGCGGCGACGCACCCCCATCGCGCCACTGCGCCCACGCCGCATCGCTGGTCCCGTTCTGCGGCTCGTTGAACAGCTCGTACATGACGTAGCGCCAGTTCTTGAACGCCGGTGCGAGCACTTTCCACGCTGCGACCGTCTGGGTCGACGGCAGCGGGTGCACCGGTCCGCAACCCACCGATTGATCCTGCATCGACAGGATCACGACGAGCCCGAGGCTGCGTGCGAGCTGGACGTCCGTCTTCACCATCGCGAGGTAGTCCGCGCGCTGCGTCGCGGTCAGCGTCGGATCTTCGAGGCCGCGCTGGCTGATCTGCAACCGGATCGCGTTGGCGTGCCAGCCATCGATCGCGGTCTCGAGCTCGGGGCTGCCGAAGTGCTCGCGCGCCGCGACCCCATTGTTCTGCTTGCACCACGCCGGCGACAGCGCGCCGATCATGTTGAACCCGTGGGCCTTCCAGGTCTGCCCGTCCTTCTGGAGGTGATTGCCGACGACGCTCATCCCGGAGGTGACGGTCGAGGCCTGCACGAGATCGACGTCGGTGTCGTCGAGAAAATCCGCGTCAGTCGCACAGCCCGCAACCAGCGCACATCCGATGGCCAACGAAAACATTCGCTTCATGCTCCCCCCACGAGCAAGTTCGCGACCAAGATCAGGCCTCGGTTTCGCGGCCGAGAGCGAGGCTGCCGGCCAGGTGTCGGAGACACCCTACAGCTCGTGCACACGCATGTGTGCAGCTAGGTCGGCGTGAAGCTCGCGAGGTCGTCGAGGCCGAGCTCGCGTTCGAGCTCCACCACCTCGGCGAGCATCATCGCGAAGGCATCGCCGCCGAACCTCCGATGTTCCTCGACCTCGAGGGTCGCTCGAAGGTCATCGTATTCGGGCTGGCCGACCGCGCGGCGAAACGCCGGGAACAACACGGTGGTCTCGCGTGCCGCGTGGGGACGGTACATCCGCGCGAAGCTGTGCACGGCCGCGCGATCGACCGACGTGCCCGCCGAGGTCGCGAGGATGTGACTCGTCAGCGCGCGCCCTGCCTCGTGTTGCCGGCGCAGCACCGCGACGAGGTCGACGCAGACCCCCACGCGCTCGAGCCGCGGGAACACGTGATGCTCCTCGTCGCGTTCGTGGTGGTCCTCGATGTAGCGCCGGACGATCCGCGCCGCGCGACCGAACAGCGCCGGCGAGAGGTCCGTGCGGTCGAGCGCTTCGGCGTAGACGAGCAGGACGCGCTCGAGCACCGCGTGTTCCTGCTGCAGGTCTTCGATTGGCGTCTGCGTCACTTCGATCAAGCCCCCGGCGTCGAGCAAGCCGCCGGCGTCGAGCAAGCCGCCGGCGTCGAGTAGATCGTCGCGCCGCGCCGCAGCCGGACGAAGCCGGGTCGCGGCGACCCCGAGCCCGAGCCCCGCGACCGCCGCACCGAAGCCGCCGAGCAGGCGTCGCCGCGCGAGGCTCATCGTGCGCCCTCGAGTAACGCACATGCTGCGGCCTCACCCGAGTCACACCACCGGTGAAACGCGTCGACGACCGCGGCCGACTGCCCGCGTAACGTCGTCAAGCCGAGCGCGGCGCAGCCCTCGAACGAGAGCTGCTCGCACGCGCGCTGATCGGCGATCATCGCCGCGCTGCCGGTCTCGAGCCGCGCGAGCTTGCGGCAGGCATGCGGTGCATGGTGATCGCAGGCACGGCGATACAGCGCGACCGCGACGGCTCCGGTGACCCGGTCGCCGGCGAGCTCGCAGGCCTCCCACGAGCCCAGGGCGCACGCGCGCTGCGCGAAGCGCTCCGCCGCTCGGAGATCCCACTCGACGCCGTAACCGGCCGCATAGACCCGGCTCGCGCCGAGGCACGCTTGCGCGTCCGCACCGCAGCGCGCGAGGTACAGCTTCAAGGCGCGGGTCATCCTCGAGCGAACGATCGCCGCGATCGCCGCGCTGGCCACGTGGTCATCCGAATCGCCGTGGAGCGCCGTCGCGACCTCTTCGCACGCGAACGGATTCCCCGCGATCATGCAGCCCGCATCGAGCTCGAACACCTCGTAGTCGCCGTACCGCTGGGCCCACGGCTGCGCGCGCGCGCAGGCCTCGCGATCACCACCTTCGCACGCGAGCGCCAGGTACAACCCCGGCTCCTCGGGAAACAGGACCCTAGCGTCGTGGTGCTCCAACCTCGTCGCCACCTCCGCACAACGCTTCCCGGTCGCCACGCAGGCCGCGCGCGCGCGCTCGAACGAGCCGCGGCTGGCGACGACCACGCCGATCGCGAAGCCGAGCGCGGCGAGCAACCACAGCCGGGTCATGGCACGTTGCAGGCGACGGTCGCGGCCGGCTGGGTCGAGCTCGCGGCCGTCTCGAAGCGGTAGCCGTACTTGCCTGGATAGAGCGCGAGCTTGACGACGCCGTTGACCGGCGATTCGCGCGACGCCACGAGCAACGACGACGCGATGTTCGAGCTCAGCGGCTTGACCTGCCCTCGCCCACCCGAGCCCGCGGTGAACAGCTTCGCGCCGGTCGCCGAGGCGTGACCGGAGGCGTCGAGCTTCACGAACTCTTCGTAGGCGTGCACGTGGCCCTGAAAGATCAGGTCCGCGTGTTGCGCGATCGCGGCGCTCCACAGCGGCGCCACGCCCGGTGCCCACGGCAGGTTGTCGGCATCGCCGCTGAACATCGTGCTCCACCGTGCGGTGTGCATCGCGACGATGACGCAGCCGTGGCCGCCGTGGTTCGCGCGCCAGCTCTTGATCCAGTTAGTGACGCGCGTCGCCTGGCTCGTACACGCCTGCTGCTTGCAGTTGGTCCCCGTGTTCACCACGACCAGCAGCCATCCCGGGGTGAGCTCGTGCGAGTAGGCGAAGTCGTAGGTCGCGAGCCCGTTGGTCGTGATCGCCGGGAACGTGTGGTCGTTCGCCGCGTTGTTGCCGTCGAACATGTCGTAGGGCTCGCGGCCCCCGAGCCCCGCGACGCTGTTGAACTCGTGGTTGCCCATCACCGGGTAGGTGCGGCCCGCCCAGCTCGCCCACGGATCGTTGTCCGCGTACGGCGCCGTATAGGACATGTCGCCGACCGCGAGCAACTCGAGCGACGAATCGTGCGCGAGCTCGTTGTTCACGATCGTCTTGGTCGAGCTCGTCGCCGAGAAGTCGCCCGCGACCAGCAAGGTCGCCGCCCCGGTCACGTCGCCCGTGGTCACGCCGACCTCGTCGGAGCCGTCCTCGCTGTCACTACAGCCGGCAACGAGGATCGCGAGCACGGCGAGCAACATCGAGGAGCGCATGGCCCGCGCTACAGCAAGGACTGCGCCAGCCAGCTCCGCGCGTGTCCGCCACGCGACGAGGCGCATCACCGACGGGTGTCGGGTCCACCCTGCAACGCGCAGGTTGCGCGGTGCGCGAACGCGGTCGTGGTGGCCGGCGAAGGTCTCCAGATCGCATAGCCTCGCCGGATGAGCTTCGAGGCCCGGCTGGAGCGCGCGCTGTCCGCGAAGGGGACGCCGAAGCGCGCCGAGGACGACAAGCGGTACCTCAAGAGCGCACTCGTCCACTTCGGCGTGCAGGTCCCGCTCGTGCGCGCGACGCTCGACGTCGAGCTGGCCGAGGTGCCCGAGCTCGACCGCGTGGAGCTGCGCCGCCTCGTCGAGGCGCTGTGGGCGCGCGGGATCCACGAGCTGCGGGTCGCGGCGATCGAGCTGCTCCGCACGCACGTCGAGCGACTCGACGCGCGCGACGTGCCGTTGATCGAGCGACTGCTGCGCGCGTCGAAGACCTGGGCGTACGTCGATGGTCTCGCGCCGCACGTGATGGGCCCGCTGGTCGTGCCGTTGCCGGCGTTGACCGCGACCCTCGATCGGTGGGCGACCGACGAGGACTTCTGGCTCCGGCGCGCCGCGCTGCTCGCGCTGCTCGTCCCGCTGCGCGCGGGCGGCGGCGACTTCGAGCGGTTCGGCCGCTACGCCGACGCGATGCTCGAGGAGCCCGAGTTCTTCATCCGCAAGGCGATCGGCTGGATCCTGCGCGACACGTCGCGCAGGCGGCCCGACCTCGTGTTCGCGTGGATCGCGCCGCGCGCCCACCGCGCCTCGGGCGTGACGCTGCACGAAGTCGTGAAGCATCTGTCGCCCGCGCAGCGGAACCAGCTGGCTGCGACGCGTAGCCTTCGGGGCGAATGATGGGGATCGAACCCACTACATCCAGGACCACGACCGAGAACTAACCTTAACCATTTCGCTGGCCTGCAGCGATCACACGTGATTAGGTCTCGATTGGTCCCGGTTCGTTTGGCTCGATCCCGGTTCGTCAGTTCGCGGCGTGGCAGCAACTGGCGCTGTCGAACACGCACCAAAGGCTCCGTACGCCCTACGTAAGTTCTCGCGCTGTGACAGCGGCGGCCGCGCGTACTAGGTGAATAGGAAAGAGAACATGAAGAAAACAGCAAACGCATCCAGCAAGAAGCTCTCCCTCAACGTCCAGACGATCCGCACGTTGACGAGCCAGGATCTGACCCTTGTTATCGGTGGTGTGTGCCAGCATGGCTCGAACCCGTCGGCGATCGTCCCGGCCCCGCTGAACAGGAACAACACCACCGGTGGCAACATTGCCGCCAGGACGACGTGCTGAGAGGCCGAGACAGGCTCGGTCGCGACGCGCGCTTCATCGTGCTGGCAATGTTCGTACTCGGCTGCAGCGGTCCTACTGTCCTGCAGCCGCGTCCATCCGCGATACCGCCGCCGCAGCCTCCCAAGCAGGCGCCGACGTTTCGAGGAGTCGCGAGCTACGATGACGGCTCGCCTGCGAGCGGCGCGCTGATCACGATCACGAGTCTCGCGTCCGGCAAGGAAGTTTCGGTGGTCACGGCCGAACCGAACGGCCACTTCGAGGCGACCGTCGACGCGGGCCGGTACGCACTCGCGGTGGCCGCCGAGCGCGGTTTTGGCTGGATCGAGACGACGAATATTCCCGATATCGAAGCGAAGCTGTCGCTCACGCGCACCTGCCGTCCGCTCAACGGAACTGTCAAGGGTAGCGTCCCAGGCACGCGAGTCAGCGCCGGGAAAAAGAGTCGCGACACCGGCGACCTGTTCGTCGCGGACGTGAAGAGTGATGGGACCTTCGGTCTATGTCTCCCGGACGGCACTTACGGCGTCGAGCTCCGTGGTGCCATGATCTCCTTCCCGTATCACGTCGAGCTCGCAGCAACATCTGCTCCGGCCCCCGCGCTACCGGTCGAAGGGTTCCTCGAGCGCGTCGTGAAGCAACCGCCGGGTGATGTCGGACCTGTCGCGTCGGCTAGCGAGGGCGTCGTCGCGGATATCGTCGCTCGCGATGCCCGTCTTATCGGCCTTGGCGAGGCGACGCACGGCACTGCCGAGTTGACGACGACCAGGAGCGCTCTGACGTTCGAGCTGATCCGCCACGCCGGCTTGCGTCTGGTGATGATCGAGGTCGATGCGATCGCGGCCACCGCGATCGACGACTACGTCTCGGGCGCCAACGTCGACATCGACAAGGCGGTTGCGAGCCTCGGGTTCTGGATCACCGATACGCGGGAATTCCTTCAGTTCCTCGCAGACCTGCGCGCGTACAATCAGACCACGCATCAGAAGGTGCGTGTCTCTGGTATCGACCTCCAGAACACCGCGAATCCGGTGGCGTTGCTGCTCGACAACGCAAAGGTGCTCAAGCTCGGCACGGAGGATCAGTCGATGCTCGAAGAGGTCGCCGAGAAGCGCGCGGCGCCAGTCAGGAAGTTTCCTGCTGCACGCCGTGCAGCTCTCGATGCTTTGCTCGGGCGCCTAGCGAACCCGCGCAGCGCCAGCGACGCCGACCTGCGCATCGCGGTGGCGGCGCGATCATTAATCGTGCAGCTCGGCTACCTCGAAGGCGACGCGGCAGGCCTGTACAGCAGGCGCCGCGATGCCGGCATGGCTGCGCTCGCGAGCTATCTCGTCACGAGAATGGGCGCTTCACGGGCGTGTGTGTGGGCGCACGCCGCCCACGTGGCGCGCGAACGCGATGGAGATTCGCTGAACATGGGACACTACCTCGCGGCCGACGCCGCCAATCGATACTATCCGGTCGGCTTCTACGTCTTCGAAGGCTCTGTGCGCGCATGGGATGCCGCTGGCGAGGTGGGCGTGATCCCGCATCCCCTCCCGCGGGCGCCCGCCTATAGCGTGGAGGGCGCGGTTATGGCTGTGACGAAGGGCCCTGACGTTGCGTGGCTTCCGATGCATGGACTACCCGACACGCTGACGGCGTGGTTTGCATCGCCACGCTACGTTCGCGAGGTCGGCGCGAGCTATGTCAGTGAGACGGACTCGTTGACACTTCGTGCGGTGAGCACCGAGTTCGATGCTCTCGTCGTGATCAAGTCCGGTCACGACTCGACACCGACACCGACCGGTGAGCGCAAGGTCACGAAGTGAGCACTCGGGAATGGCAGCCCCTACTCGTCGCCCGGGATCATCGGCATGCTCGCGCAGTTCATAAGAGCCGGAGTCGAGCAGGAGCGAACGGAGAGACTGCTCCGCCGCGCACTTCGATGGCTGTTCACGACCGTACCGAACGAGAGCCCTCGCTTCGGGACAAGCTGGCCGGATGCCGACGGTGGCAAGCGGATCGGTATGAGTGATCGAGCTTCCTGAGGACGTGGCGATCACGCTTTTTGAGGTTTCCCGTTCCCCCGTTCCTCCGTTCCCGCGTACTCCCAGCGACGACCGGAACGGGAACACCTGAACCGCCGATCCAGCACGCACCTAGCCTCGGGCGACACCCGGTCAAGGCGCTTGGCGCCTCCTCCGCTGCGCTTCGGCCCTCTGGGTGACAGGGCACCGCCCTGCGGCTGAAATGCCTCTAGGGGCCGTCTCGGTCAATCCTAGAATCGCTACGATGATCAGCTTCCCATTCCCCAAGATGCTCCTTTATCCCTTTTCCTCAGCAGCGGATGGCTCGTCCCGATGCGCCGGCGAATAGCTTCCCCAGCAGCGCTCTAGAGCGTCGATCGCGGCACGACCGGGCGCTCCATACTCGCCCTCGTACACATCCCTCGCAGCAAATGCGCGCAACACCGCGGCAATGACAGTGCACTGTGCCGGCGTAAGCGC
>JBDTEH010000285.1:0-7015 GCA_039922635.1 Kofleriaceae bacterium
GTACATGGCGCCGGAGCAGTGGAAGGGCGCACCCGAGCTCGCCTCGGACGTCTATTCGCTCGGCTGCGTGATGTACGAGCTGCTCACCGGCGACGTGCCGTTCGATGGCTCGCTCCCGGAGCTGATGATGGCGCACGTCGAGCAACGCCCGGCGCGACCGTCGTGGCTGCGCGCGGCGATTCCGGTCGACCTCGAGCGGCTCGTCATGCGTGCGCTCGCGAAGGCGCCCGAGATGCGTCCGACGATGGCGGAGCTGGCCCGCGCGCTGGGCAGGCTCGTCGACCAGCGTGACGAGCTACCGGTCCGCCTCGCCGGCTAGCGCCTCGATGATCTTCACGCGGGCAGCGCCGGCGAGCTCGAGATCGGGCAGCTCGTCGCTGAAGTCACGTGGATCGAGCGCGACCGCGTCGAAGCCCACGCGCCCGAGCTCGCGCTCGACCTCGATCGCATCGCGAAAATGGATGTGCGTGCGGCCGCGGACGAACGCGGAGACCAGCCACGTGAATGCGTGGACCATCGCGCCGTGGTTCGCTTCTGCGACGATGATGTCGCTGAAGTAGATCCCCTTGGGAAACGGGGCGAGCGCGCGCGCGAAGCGCTCCCACATCGCGATCACGGTGGCTCGATCGAAGTAGTTGATCAGGCCCTCGGTGATGATCGCGGTGCCGCGGGTGGGATCGAGCGAGCCGCAGATCGCGGCGATCGAAGCCGCCCCGGTGTCCGCGAGCGCGTCGACCTCGCGCGTGAAGTGGTACGGGGTCTCGCCGCCGAGCTCGGCGAGCACGTGCCGCTTGTTCGCGAGCATGTCGGGCAGATCGGCCTCGACATACGTGATCCGATCGCCGTAGCGCGACCGAAACCGCCAGCCACGCGGCGACAGGCCACACGCGACCTCGATGATCTGCGAGACCTCTCCCGCGTCGATCGCCTGGGCGAGCCGCAGATCGATCAGGCGATGGCGGGCCAGCAGCATGCCCTCGAGGGACGGCAAGCCGGTCGCGTGGGCCACGAGGTTCGCACCACGAAGCGCGTGGTACATGACCCGGCCTTTGCGCGTCGCGAATGCCTCGTGTGACTGGCCGTGCGCATACCAGACGTAGCCGGTGTAATGAGCGGTCGGCGAGATCTGCTCGGGATGGGCACGTGCCATGCAACAAACTGTATGTGTTATTTCGACTGGTTAGCTACGGGATCGGCGCACCGAACGGTCCGGATTGAATACTGAACATCAGACCAGTAAGCTAAGAACAGAGCATGCGAATCGCTTGCATCCACATTCCGCAGTACGCGCTCCAGTGCGCGACACGCGTCGACCCCTCATTGCGCGGCTCGGCCGCGGGGGCTGGCGCGGCGATCGCGATGGTCAACGTCCAGGGCGCTTCGCCGCGGATCGGCGCCGCGGGCACGGGCAGCTCCGATCCCGAGCCGCGATTCGGGGCCGGACCACTACACGCGCCTGTGGTCGTCGCGTGCTCGCGCGCGGCGTGGGCGCTCGGCGTCCGGCTCGGGATGACGGCGACCGCGGCGCGCGTGCTCGCAGCGGACATCTCGGTCGTCCCGGTCGACGCCGCGGTGGAGCGCGAGGCCGTGCGCGCGATCGCGGATGCGCTGCTCGCGCTCACCCCGGTCGTCGATGTCGGCGGCCGCGTCGGCGCGGGCGGGGCGCACCTCGCGATGTACGCCGAGGTTCCGCAGAAGGTGCGGGGCCAGTCGTTCGGCGAGCGCGCGCTCGAGCGGCTCGCCGAGCTCGGCCTGACCGGCCGGATCGGCATCGCGGATGATCGCTTCACCGCGTGGGTGGCCGCCGCGTACGGTGCCGAGGCGCCACGGCACTCGACCGAGGCACGCGCGCAGGATCACGGCGTCGTCACGATGGTGCCACGCGGGGGCTCGGCGGCGTTCCTGGCACCACGCCCGCTGTCCTTGCTCGCGATCTCGCCAGAGGTCCAGCACATGCTCGAGGCGCTCGGCGTGCGTACGCTCGGCGAGTTCGCGGCGCTGCCGGCGCCGTCGGTCGCGCGGCCACTCGAGGCGGACTATCGCGCGCTCGCCCGCGGTGAGAGCGGCAGCCACCTGCGTCCGTACGCGCCGGAGGCGGCGATCCGTGAGGAGCTGGTGGTCTCCGCGGGCAACGTACTCGACGCCGCCGGCGCCGTGAGCGGACCCACCGCGATCGCGCTGGTCGCGAAGCGGCTCGCGCTGCGGCTCGAGGGTCGTGGCCGTGGTGCCGCGCGCGTCGAGCTGTTCACGGCCACGGAGCGCGGGAGCCGAACGATCACGCCCGACCTCGCCGCGGTCGCGGAGGTCGGCCTCGCCGCGGCGGCGGCGCAGGCGGACCTCCCGGGTCATATCGAACCGCGCGCGACTCCCGCGATCACCTCGGCCGAGCAGCTCGCGCGGGCGTTCGCGCCGATCCTCGAAGCAGCCGGTGAGGCGACCACGTGGCGGTTGCGCGCGACGGTCGTTGGCGAAGCGGTGACCGTCATCAACGAGCACGACGTCGCGGTGACGAGCGAGCTCGTGATGCCGGTGCGGACCTTCGATACGATCTCGATCGCGCCGGCGGTGGCACGCGTGGCGATGGCCACGGGAGCGCTGGCGGCGGCCACGGGAGCCGTGGCGGCGGCCACGGGGGCGTTGACGGCGGCCTCGGGCTCGTCGGCGCTATCGGTCTCGATCTCCGCTTCGACCGCGGGCGAGGCACTGGCCACCGTTCGGCACGCGACCGCAGGGCGCACGCGCTCGGCGCACGCGACCGGGCTGCAACCGCGGGTCGCGAACACGAACGAGCACGATCCGGCGCGCGACCCGCTCGCGGGCCGCTTCAGCGCCGCGGAGCTCACCGGCGCGGCGGGTGTGGGCGCGATGATGGACGATCCCCTGGCGGTCGTGCTGTCGACCTCGGGCGCGCTGTTCGCGCTGACCCCTGGTCAGCCGGAGCGCGCCGCGCGCGAGCATCGCCGGACTCGGCGCGGCAAGCAGCGCCGGTCACGCTCGATGATGGTGCCGGTACAGGCGCGGCTGTTCGATCGCCGCTGACCGGCGGCGCTGACCGGCATCGCCGATCCGCTCGGCGTGGTAAGCAGTCGGGATGGCGAGCAACGTCGAAGCCGAGCTCCGCGTGCAACTGACCGCGGCGATGAAGGCGAAGGACTCCAGGACCGCAAACTTGATCCGCATGATCAACACCAAGGTCATGGAGCGCCGGACCGCGAAGGACTTCACCGGTGAGGTCGACGACGCGCTGATCCTCGAGGTGATCGCCGCGTACAAGAAGCAGATGGAGAAGGCCAAGCTCGAGTTCGCGAACGCGGGCGAGCGCGGCAAGGACCAGATCGCGGAGCTCGAGTTCGAGATCCAGTGGTCCGCGAAGTGGCTGCCGCAGGGCCTCAGCGAGGCCGAGTTGCGTGCCGCGGTCGAGAAGGCCGTCGCGGCGCTGCCGGCGAAGGATCCCAAGATGGCGGGGCGAGTGATCGGCACGATCAAGAAAGAGTTCGGCGATCGTGCCGACGCACAGCTGGCGAAGAAGCTCGCGGAAGAGCTGCTGAGCTCGTAGGTCCGCGGCGCGCCGCGGTTCGGTTGGGTGCGGTGCCTGGAGGTGGGCCCGAGGCCGGTCGACGTGCTGCACGGCCCGGGCGCGCGTGATCGCGTGTCCGGTCGCGGCGCCATGGGGCTCGCGCAGGTTCATCTTGACAGTGAACACTGTAACAGTCATCATTGGCTCAATGAAGAGCGTTGCATCGATCTGGTCCAGGCTCGGCGAGGTCGCGAGCCTCGTGGCGACGCCGCTGCTGCCGTCGCACTACGTCGAGCTGTTGCGGCCGCTGGCGGCGACGCACGCGCGCCAGGCGAGGGTCGAGGCGATCCGCGACGAGGCTCCGGGCGTCAAGACGCTCGTGCTGCGGCCGGGGCGCGGCTGGCGCGCGCATCGCGCCGGCCAGCACGTCCGCATCGGGGTCGCGATCGACGGCCGGCTGGTGACACGCACGTACTCGATCAGCTCGCCGCCGGAGCGCCGCGGCGGGTGCATCGACCTCACGGTCAAGGCGCAGGGCAGGGTGTCGAACGCCCTGCACGCGCTCGACCTCGGCGCGTTCGTCACGCTCGGCGTGCCGAGTGGCGAGTTCGTGCTGCCGCAGGCGCTCGAGGAGGCGATGCCGCACGGCGAGCTCGTGCGGATGCGGCCGCGCGTGCTGTTCCTGACCGGCGGCAGCGGCGTCACGCCGGTCGTCGCGATGCTGCGCAGCCTCGCGCTGCGCGCCGCGATGCCCGACGTCGTGCACGTCCACTACGCGCGCACGGCCGCGGACGTGATCTTCGGCGAAGGGCTCCGCGCGCTCGCGGTCGATCATCCGAGCTATCGATGGATCGAGATCCATACGGTGGCCGATCGGCGCCGCTTCGATGCGACCCGGCTCGCGGCGCTGGTGCCCGACTGGCAGGTGCGCGAGGCGTGGGCGTGCGGCCCGCAGAGCCTGCTCGACGCGATCGGCGCGGCGTATCGCGCCCCTGACCACGGAGGCGCCGCACTTCACGCGACGCCGGATGGGTCCCAGGCGGGGCCGGTCGAGGCACCGCGACCGCGGCTCCACGTCGAGCGGTTTCGCGCCGCGCTCGCCGTGCTGCCGCCGAACGCGAGCGGCGGCCGCGTCCGGTTCGCCGGAGACGCGCCGCAAGCGACCGAGGTCGACGCCGACGCGACGACGCCGCTGCTCCACGTCGCCGAGCGGGCTGGCCTCGCGCCGCGCCACGGTTGCCGGATGGGCATCTGCCACACCTGCGATAGCACGCTCGTTGCTGGCTGCGTGCGCGACCTGCGGACGGGCACTGCGATCGACGAACCGGGCGCGCGCATCCAGATCTGCGTGTGCGCCGCCGCGGGCGACGTCGAGCTCGCGCTCGTGACGAACCCTGTGCGGAACCCTGTGCGGAACCCCTGTGCGGAACCCCTGTGCGGAACCCCTGAGAGGAACGTATGATGACGATCGATGACGAAGCGTTTGGTCGCGAGCTAGACGAGCTCCAGCGCACCACCCGGGCGAGCCTCGGCGCCGCCGATCGCCGCTACATCCAGCGCGTGATCCGCACCCAGCGCGCGATGGCGCTCGGTGGCCGTGCCTTGATCTTCGCGAGCTTGCCGCTGTTGCCGCTGCCACCGCTGTTCTTCGGCGTGATCGGCGCGGGCACCGCGGCACTCGGGCTCTCGAAGATCCTCGAGAACATGGAGATCGGGCACAACGTGATCCACGGCCAGTGGGACTGGATGAACGATCCGGACATCCACTCGTCGACCTGGGAATGGGACAACGTGTGCCCGGCCGATCAGTGGAAACATTCCCACAACGTTGTCCACCACACGTGGACGAACGTGATGGGGCGCGACCGTGACGTCGGCTACGAGATCCTTCGCGTCACCGAGAAGCAGCCGTGGAAGCCCGCCTACCTCGCACAGCCGCTCTACAACGCGCTGCTCGCGCTGCTGTTCCAGTGGGGGGTCGCGATGCACGACATCGATCTCGGCGCCCTCCGCCGCGGCGATCTCGCGCTCGCCGACGTGCGGGGCCAGCTCGCCGGCATCGGCAAGAAGGCCGGCAAGCAGCTCCTGAAGGACTACGTGCTGTGGCCGCTGCTGGCGGGTCCGTGGTTCCTGCCGGTCGTGCTCGCGAACCTGGTCGCGAACGGCATGCGCAACCTGTGGTCGTACGCGATCATCTTCTGCGGCCACTTTCCCGATGGTGCGCAGACGTTCAGCGAGGCCGAGATCGAGGGCGAGACCCGCGGCGGTTGGTACCTGCGTCAGATCCTCGGCTCGTGCAACATCACCGGCAGCAGGTTGTTCCACCTGATGAGCGGTAACCTCAGCCACCAGATCGAGCACCACCTGTTCCCGGACCTGCCGAGCAATCGCTACCCGGAGCTCGCCCCGAAGGTCGAGGAGATCTGCGCAGCCTACGGCGTGCCGTACAACAAGGGTTCCTTTGCGCGCCAGCTCGGTACGACGCTCCGCACGATCTTTCGCCTCGCGTTGCCGGCGCGGAGGCGCGCACTCGCGGCATGATGACGCTCGAGATGGCCGCCGGCGCCGCGAACGATACGCTCACGATCGACGAGCTCGCGGCCGCATCGCGCGTGCCGAGCCGGACGATCCGATTCTACCAGTCGCGCGGCGCGCTGCAGCACCCCGAGATCCGCGGTCGGGTCGCGCACTACACCAAGCACCACGTCGAGCGTCTGAGGTTGATCGCGCAGCTGTCCGATCGTGGGTTGCGGATCGATGCCATCGGCGATCTGATGAAGCGGATCGATCGCGGCGAGGTCGACCTCGCCGAGTGGCTCGGCGTCGAGGAGGAGATGCAGGCACCGTGGGCCGCCGATCAGCCGCGCACCGTCAGCGAGACCGAGCTCTACGAGCTCGTCGGTAGTCGCCGGCCGGGGTTGCTCGCGGACCTCGGGCGCGCACGCATCGTCGAGCGCAAGGGTGACGTCTACCTCGTCGGCAGCCCGGCGTTGCTCGCGATCGCGATCAAGCTCGAAGGCGTCGGGATCGATCTCGAGACGGCGGCGCAGGCCTCGTCGATCTTGCGCAAGCACCTGGGCCGCGCGGTCAACGAGCTGGTCGAGCTGTTCGTGGGTCGCGTCAAGGACGGCAACCTCGGCATCGCCGACGCCGGCAGGCTGTTCGGTGCGTTCCGGACGGTCGGCGTCGAGGCGGTCCGGCTGTTGTTCGCGCGCGAGATGGAGGGCGAGCTCCGCAAGCTGCTCGCCTCCGGTAAGCTCGCCGAGGTCTCGGCGCGCGCGCGCCGCAAGAAACGCTAGGGCCTGTCCCTGATTGGGCCGTGGCCGTGGCCGTGATCGTGATCGGCCCCGTGATCGTGGCCGTGCACGAGAACGGCCAGTGCGCCAGGACAAGCCTGGTCGGAGAGGAAGCCATGTAGCAGCCGAAACTTCGAAGAGTGACCCGGGGTGAGAATCCCACCGGCGACGACGGAGACCGCCACGCCGGAAGCGAGTCTTG
>JBDTEH010000286.1:0-7502 GCA_039922635.1 Kofleriaceae bacterium
TCATGACGATGGCGAGACGCTTCTCGATCGCCTCGAATCCAACGGCGAACGGGATCGTGAACACGACCTGGCGATTCGACTCGCCATCGAGTCGACCGTCGATGTCCGCGAACGCGGCAAGGGCAGCGTTCTTCACATCCGGGCCATCGGACGTGAAGAACAGTTGAACGGCCACGTTCCCACCTCGTCGTAGCACGTGTACATCACGGGCCTCGTCGACGGTGATGATGTCGTCGGCAGCGGTCCCTAGCACCAGACCGGGTGACCTCAGCAGGCGCCACGCATCCGCTTCGGGGCTCACCAGCAGCTCCTCCATGACGTCGCGCCCCGATGGGCCTTTAGCTGCACGGACGATGATGGTCACCGCCGTCACGTCGCTTGCTCCTCGTCCGTCTTCATCTGGCGCACTAGCCCCGCACATCCGATTTACATCGCGCAGAGAGCGCGCGCGTCGTCGTTCTCGCTTCGAATGTGGGCCAGTTTCGCGTCGACTTCGACCAGCGGGACGCGGCCTCGGTGAACTGCTTTCCGTCGGTCGTCGAACTTCACGGTCACCAGGAAGTTGTCGCTGCGGCGCTGGACGTGCAGCTCGCCGACGGTATTCCACAGGTCGCCGAGTGGGTCGGCCTTCACGGGCTGGATGCTGCAGTAGTTGCGGACAGCGATCGCCGCTTCGACCCATCGCTTGTGCTCGGCCGCGTCGAGTTCTTTGCCACCGGTATCGAGCGCGATCAGCGAGATCGCGGCTTTCCCGGGATTCGGGATGAAGTTGGCCGGGTCTCGCGGCTGCTCGAGGTCGAACGCGCAGTGGCTGATCAGCACGGTGAGTTGGTCGCCCGCTCCTTGGCACCGGAGCGCGAGCGGCATCCCCTTGACGAGAGCGGCGAGGCCGCTGTTGTCGTCGAACACGGCCTGGACGATTTCGAATTCGTTAGCAGTAGCGAGGCCGACGTATGGGTCGCCGGTGATGTCTTTGGCGATCTTCGCGACGCGACCGCTCACGCGCAAGAGCTTGCCCTTATACCTGTCATCGGCTCTGACCTCGTTCGCCTGGTAGTCGGCGAATAGCTGTTTCGCGGTGACCTCGAAGGCCTCGACAGGTTGCGCGGCATCAGCAACGACCGGCGCCGGTGCGCGCGCGGTCGGTGCCGCAACGGGTTTGGGCTCGGGCTGCGCGGGTTTGGTCGAATCACATCCCGCGACTATCGCCGCCACGACCACCATCACTTTCAGCATCGGCAGATCGTCTCGCGATCGGCGCGAGCGCGCCACTGCCGTGGAACGCTGCATGCGAGGGCCGCGTGACGGACCTGCCAGCGCATCCTTCCCGAACTCTCCACCGAGCGCGGCGACGGTCTACCGCTGTAAGAGTCATCACAAGTGTCGCCCGTGGTGTTGGGAGCCGGTCACGCGGGCGACTCCTTCGATTTCGTGTTGGCAAGATCGGCTTCGAGCGCGAGTTCGCGAAGTTTCTCGCATGTGGCCTACTCGAGCGGGGCTTCGTGCGCGTTCGCTGCGGCGACTGCGCTGCCGAGCGCCTCGTCGCGTTCTCGTGCAAGACCCGCGGATTCTGCCCGAGCTGCACCAGCCGCCGGATGGCCGACACCGCCGCGCACCTGGTGAATCGCGTGCTGCCGCACGTGCCGTATCGCCAGTGGGTCCTGTCGTTGCCGCGCCGTGTGCGGTTCCGACTCGCCCGCGATAGCAACCTCCTCGGCTGGGTCGTGACTCGGTTTCTGGCGAAGGTTTTCGCGTGGCAACGCCGCCGAGCGCGACGGCTCGGGCTCGTCGATCCGAGCTGCGGCGCCGTCACATTCGTCCAGCGTTTCGGTTCGTTGCTCAACCTCGATTGCCATGCGCATGCGCTCGTCCCCGACGGCGTATTCGTCGCCGCCGCCGACGGCACGGTCGCGTTTCATGCGCTCCCGCCGCCGAGTGACGCCGAGGTCGGCCGGCTGCTCGCGCAGATCGCGCGCACGATCCACGCGCGTGTCGAGCGGCTCGCGGAGGACGACGACGGCAACGAGCCACCCGACGCCCTCGCCCACGACCAGGCCGCCGCGCTGTCCGAGCCCGCGCTCGCGCGATTTGCGGCGGTCTCGTCCGCGTCGCGTCGCACCGCGTTTGTCGAAGGCTACTCGCTCCATGCCGATCGCGAGATCGACGTCGACGATCGCGACGCACTCGAGCGCCTGTGCCGCTATGGCGCACGCTCGCCGATCGCCAACAGCCGGCTGTCGCTCGACGACCGTGGGCGCGTCGTGATCGCGCTCAAGCGGCCGCTACGCGACGGTCGCCGCGAGCTCGTGTTCGAACCGTCTGAATTCATCCGCCGGCTCGCCGTGCTGGTGCCCCCGCCACGACGACACCTCACCCGATATCACGGCGTTCTTGCGTCCCACCATCGATGGCGGTCCGCCGTTGTGCCTGTCCGGGTTGCGCGCGATGTCATCGTCGCCCGGCGGTTTCGGCGGCTCGCGAGCGCCGGCCAGACGTTGCTGACCGAGGTCCCGACGGTGATCCTGAGCGCGGCGAATCGTCGCTCGGGATTGATTCCGGTGATGATCGCACCACCCGCGGCCGAGATCTCCGTGCCCGCCACGCCACCGACGCTGTCAATGGCGCAGCACGACCGGCAGCTGCTGGTCGCGGCGCTCGTCGCGCACGATGGCAGCATCGCGACCGTCGCGCGTGTGCTCGGGTTGTCGCGCGCACGGTCTACAACAAGATGAAGAAGTTCGGGATCGATCGCGACAACTACCGCATGAAGGGCGACTAGCTCTACTGCTCGAGCAGAAGGAGCGTTGCGCTAGCCCACAGGATTGGGCTCGGCCACCGGCATCCAACGTTCACGGCGCGAGTGACCGACAAACGTCTCGGCGCGTCGCCGACCGCAAGTCGCGACGTGACGACCATGTAGGGTACTGTCGAAGTGATGAAGAGTCATTTGGTCGCGGCCATCCTTCCGGCGCTGTTGTTCGCTGCGGCGTGCAAGAAGGACGCCCCCCACTCCACGAGCAGCTTCGCCGGTGTCTGGGTCTGCGACGGACACACCGACTACAAGTTCACCGAGCAGCCGACTCAATCAGATCGCTCCGTCGCCGCGACTCTCACGACGACGATGGTGGCGAACGGCGACTCACTCGAGGCGACGAGCGTACGAGCGAACGGCGAGTCGACGGGCTGCGTGACGAGGTACACGTTGCACGGCGATACCGCGATTGCGAACCCCGGGCAGGTGTGCAAGGCGAGATCGAAGCACAGCAATGGCGACACCGAGGACATCACCGTCACGGTCACGAACGCGACCGCGACCCTTTCGGGACCCTCGTACGAGGAGAACGTCGAAGCGACCTTCACGCTGTCGATCATGTCGCCGAACGGCGAGGCGAAACACCTTGCCGGTAACGCGATTGCCTCCGAGACCTGTCATCGAAAGTAGGAGCGCAGCGTTCGATGTGAGGTATCGCGACGTGAACCTTCGCGCGCTTCAGAGCTGGAGTGCGTCGAGAGATTCGCTGCGGCTCTGCGCGCGCAGGACGCGCGTTCGCAGCGCGGGTAGCGCGCCGAGCAGGCCGACGTGACGCTTGGCGGCCGCGACCTCGAGGAGCAACGAATGCCTCGAAGTCGGGAGCGCACACCGTCGTCCCGGTTCGCCGGTTCTCGCTGGAGAGCCTGCTCGCGCTCGCGCTACTGCGAAACGATCCTGTTGATGGCGAGCTGAAGGACTAGCTCGAGGCCGCGACTCGAGCCCAGGCGACGCTCGCGCGCTAACCTGGTGAGAGCGCGTGCACAGCGACGGACATGTCGTTCTGCGTCGCACGTGGACGGGCTGTCTCGCCGTTGATACCGTCGAGATGGAGCGAACATGCCGACGAGTTTTCGAGGCGCCGTTGCTGCGCTAACGATGCTGCTGGCGAGCTGCGGGGGCAACAAGAACGGAACCGGAAGCGGTGACGCTCCGGTCATGTTCGACACGCCACTGAGCCCGGGCGCAGGCTCCGGTGCGCCCACCACCTGCATCGTCGGAACCCAGGGCTGCCTCTGCGACTCGACCGGAGGCTGCGCGCCCAACCTGACGTGCTCGCCTCAGCCTTCGCCACGGCCAAACCTTTGCTGCAACGGGTCGGACTGCACGAGCGTGGGCGGAACCGTCGGCGGGACCTGCAGCGCCACGACGGGAGCTCCGTCGTGCACCCCGGGCATCACGATCCCGCCGGCGACCGGCGGCAACGATAGCTGTGGCTATCCGGCCACGAGCTTCGTCGAGAGCACGACCCTGGTCGGCATCAACGCCGTGGGCGGCGGTGCGTCGCCCGCGATCATCCAGGTGTTCTACAACGACGAGCACGCGCTCACTCTCGGCTGCGCGACGTCGAGCAATCCGGTCTCGCCGCTCTCTCCGGACCCGGCTGCCGTCTTCTATCCGCAGACCGGCGATCCCGCCTGCACCGACTCGGTCGGGCGACCGCTTCGCCCGGTCGTGTTCATCACCGACCTCTCGGTCGATCCGAGCTGCAGGGCGGGCGATATGCAGATGGGCGGCCCGGCCTACGATCCCGTCGCGATCTTCGGCTCGTGGAAGAGCGCGACCGAGGATGCCAACCATGTCGGAACGCCCGCGACCGCGGACCCGGCAGCCAACCACTGGAACCTCACCTCATCGGCTGACCCGGTACCTGCGAGCGCCATGGCCGCGGGCAAGGAGAACTACGGCACCGAGCTGCGGTTCGAAGTCGGCCTGATCTCCGGCCACTCCTACCGCATTCAAGTCATCGCCCACGACGGCGACCAGAACAAGGGCGGCGACTCCGGCGAGGCCTGCGCGACCTTCTGCGCAGGAACCGGAACGCTGTGCGACCCGGGCGTGACCGAATGCGTCGAGAACCCCGACGGCGCCACGTGTCCGATGAACACATCCTGCGTGCAGGGCTGCTGCTTGCCAATCATCCAGTAGCTACCGCGCAGCGCACGCACGCTTGACCCAAGCCGGCCAACGCCGATGGCGTCAGGTCGAGGTCACGCGCAACGATCGACGTCGCGCGGCGCACCGTACGACTGGCCGGTCTTCAGGCGTCCCCGATCGCGGACGTGCTCGCGCACGACAGGACGAACACGACGGCCACCGACCTGAGCATGGCGATCAGTATCGACCCGAGGCACGGGTTGCGCAGATCCGTACACGTGCGCAGTCGCGGGGTGTCGCACTCGTTGAACGAAGCCTCGCGGTGGGCCGAGCGCCTCGTGCTTGCGGACACGGTCACGGGCTTCGACGATCTCGCGAACCGGATGGCATCCAGTCACGGCAAGGGGCTTCGCGGCGATGCGCTCGACCCGGTCGTACGCCGCCGGCGCCGCTGCACCGAAGCGTACTGGTCTTGCGCGTCCTCGGTCGACACGCTCGGTGCTGGCCGTGCCCGGGAAGGATCCGGATCAGCGATGCGGTCCCCGCGACACGATGTTATGACCCGTTGCCACGTATGAGTCCGATCCGATTCGAGCGCTACGTCGCGCTGGGGGACAGCAGCACCGAAGGTCTCGACGATCCCGACGGAGCCGGAGGCTATCGCGGCTGGGCCGATCGACTCGCCGAGCACGTCGCCGCGGCGTCCCCCGGCCTGCACTATGCAAACCTTGCCGTCCGCGGCAAGAGTGCCGGCGAGATCCGCTCGACGCAGCTGCCGCGCGCGATCTCGATGCGACCCGATCTCGCGACCGTCGTGGCCGGCATGAACGATCTGCTCCGTGGTCGCTGGGATGCCCGGCGTGTCGCGTCGGAGATCGGAGACATGGTGGCCGGGCTGCGAGGAGTCGGAGCGACCGTCGTGACGTTCACGATCCCGGATGTGTCGCGGCGCATGCGGCTCGGCCGCGCGCTGACCGCGAAGACCGAGGCGCTCAACGTCGAGATTCGCAAGGTCGTCCAGGCCACCGGGGCGGTGCTGCTCGACCTCGCGACGTACGAGCTCGCCGGCGATTCCCGGATGTGGGCCCTCGATCGGATCCACGGCAACTCCGAGGGCCATGCCCGGATCGCCGCGGCGCTCGCACACCTTCTCGGCATTCCGGGTGCGGCGTCGGATTCACTGACCGAGCAGCTGCCGCGACAACACCGTCGCCGGCGAGACGTCGTGATCGAGGATCTGTCGTGGATCGCGCGCTTCGTCGCACCGTGGGCGTGGCGCCGGCTGCATGGCCGCACGTCCGGGGATGGGATCACCGCGAAGCGTCCGATGCTCGGGCCGCTACGGCCGCGCTGAGTAGCCCATCGTTGCCACGAACGCGAACGCGGCCAATGGCACGAGGCTCGCCGACTGGAGCAGGAAACGTCGTGGCCGAATGGCGCCGCATCGAGAGCTGGCTCGGGGCACATGCTACGTTCGCGGTCCTCGAGACGAACATGGAGCGTCGAGTTCTACACGCTCGCGCGCTCGAGCGACGGCGCGTATCACCTCGTCGAGCGTCGCGCGCTCGCCGCGATCGCGCCGCTGCCCGGCTTCGCGCTCGAGTTCGATCACGTCGAGGACGATCAGGGATGATCGATCACGGGAGGCACGAGCGAGGGCGTGTCGCGCCACTGACCGCAGCGCACGCCGTGGTCGTACCAACCCACGTGCTCGATCGAGTGATGCTCCGGCGTGAGACCCACGTCGTCGAGGCACCGTGTGGCTTGCCGTCGAGCTCGCACTGCACGGCGACGGTCGCGCCGACGCTGTAGTGGAGCGCTGCGCCATCGGGACACGCGCGTGGGTGCGTCCACCAGAGGTCGATCGGTGTGCGATCCGGCGGGCAGATCCACGCGCCGCACGTGTCGCCGCTCTCGAGCAAGCCGTCGCGAACGGCGAGCACGCCCGCCGGCTGCATGCGATCGAGCTCGACATCGACGCGGCGCGGAGCATCGAGATGCGCCCACACGACCTGACGATGATCGAGCTCGAAGCGAACGACGGCGTCGGTGCCGTGGCTCGTCAGGAGCTCGTAAGCGCCGTCGGCGCGCGTCGGCGTCTTGTGCGCGGGGTCGTCGACTTCCTGGGAGCTCAAGAACTGGAAGTGGAGCGCGGGCAAGCCAACCTCGATTTCATCCGCGACCGACATCCACGTCGTTCGTGGCAGCGCTCGAGCTCGGCCGGAGACAGCTCGCGGAAGCTCATGTGGAACAGGCGCTCGCGCGTGACCTCGTCGCATGCCGCTAGGACCCCGACCACCGCGGCCGCCCCGATCATCTTCATGAAGCCGCGCCGGCTGTCGCCCGCGGGCTCGTCGGAGATCACCGGTAGCCTGCGGCGCTGCACGTCGTCCTTCATGATTCGCTCCCGTCATCGACAGCTGGTGCACTGCTGGTGGGCGGCGGGCGCCGTGGCCGACTCGATCGAAGGCGTGCGGCGCGTGGCAGTCCCGGCACCGAGGACCTGCGCGGTCGGCGGCCTGGTGGAACGCCCGGTCGGACGCGGCCGCCTCGTGGCAGCTCGAGCAGGCGACGGCGCGCGGCGCCCTGTGCGCCG
>JBDTEH010000287.1:0-5250 GCA_039922635.1 Kofleriaceae bacterium
GTCAGGCGTCGAGCCTGCTGGTCTGCTCGCCGCGCGGGCTTCCCCTGGTGGAGGAAATGACTGGCTCCGCCCGTCGAGGTGGCTGGCCTCGGCCTCGCGGCTGGCGCGCGACGGTCGCGCCGGGCGCACGGCGCTGAGCCCCCGCACGCGACCGTCGCGCACGCGGGCGCGGGGCCGAACGCCGGCGCGGTGCCGGGCGCCCGTCACGAGCGTCGCGCGCCTGCCGCGTCGGCGCGAAGGCCAGCCACCCCGACGGGCTCCGGGGCCCCCCCGGGAGAACCCCCGCAAACACCCGTGTCAGGCGCCCGGCCTCGCGCTGAACACGAACGCGTCAAGACGAGATCGGAAGGGAACCGGAACATGAACGAGATCAACGAAACGAACGAGTTCGAATCCAAGCTGCGCGCATCGCTTTGCACCACGGAGCTCCGCTCCACGTCGCCGCATGCGGGCGGCCCGAGCGGCGGGGCGGTCGGCATCCTGCACAAGGAGCTGTCGTACGCGATCACGGGCGCGGCGATCGAGGTGCACAAGCACCTCGGTCCGGGCCAGCTCGAGTCGACGTACGAGCGAGCGCTCAGCAAGGAGCTCGGATATCGCGGCATCGCGCATCGCTGCCAGGTGCCGATCACCGCGTACTTCAAGGGTGACGCGGTCGGCGAGTTCTGCGTGGACGTGATCGTCGAGAACAAGGTGATCCTCGAGCTCAAGTCGGTCGTGAAGGTGCAAGCGGTCCATCGCGCGCAGGTGCTGTCGTACCTGCGCGCGACCGGCCTCCGGCTCGGGCTCCTCATCAACTTCCACGAGCCGGTGCTCTGGCGCGCGATCAAGCGCGTGGTCCTGTAGCGCGGCTCGGCACGCCAGGTGCGAGCCACGCGGCCTGCTTACGGCAGCACGCGCTTCACGCCCATGTGGAGCACGGGCACGTAAAAGTTGATCAGCAGGCCGAGCTGCAGGCCGGTCGCGTGCAGGTACGAGTTCACCTGCGCGCGGTGCACCGCCAAGATTCGAGACACGACCTTGAGCTCGAGGATGATCTTGTCCTCGACGATGAAGTCGGCGAAGAACTCGCCGACCGCTTCGCCTCGGTACAACGAGGTGATCGGAACCTGCGCGCGATAGCGGACGCCGCAGAACGCGAGCTCTTTGCCGAGCGCGCGCTGATAGGTCGATTCGAGCTGCCCAGGGCCGAGCCAGCGGTGGACCTGGATCGCGGCACCGATCACCGCGTCCGAGAGCTCGCCATACAACAGGTCGACGCGCGCCCGAGGTGCCGCCGGCCACTGACCTACGTGGGGCCGCTCGGCCAGCGGTTCATTGCTCTCTGCCGCAACCAGGTTCGGCAGGTTCGGCAGGTTCGGCAGGCTCGGCAGGTTCGGAGCGTTCGACCGGGGCGACGCGTTCGGCACGTTCGGCGGGTGGTTCGGCACGTTCGGCGGGTGGTTCGAAGCACGGGCCTGCGTGTTGAAATCGTCGCGAAGGTTCGAGTTGCGTAGCGACTGGAGCAACCTGATCTCGATCTCGTTCACATTCATGGTCCTGGTCCTTTCCGATCTCGTCTTGACGCGCCCGTGTTCGGAGCAAGGCCGCGCGCCGAGCGCTGGTGTCTGCCGTGGTTCCCGGGGGAGCTCCCGGAGCCCGTCGGGGTGGCTGGCCTTCGCCCGTACGCGGCGGGGCGCGCGACGGTCGTGACGGGCGCCCAGCAGAACGCGCGCGTTCGCTCCGTCGTGCGCATGCGGGGCGGCGGCGTGCAGGGGAACAGCGCTGTGCGCCCGGCGCGACCGACGCGCGCCCGCCGCGAGGGCAAGGCCAGCCACCTCGACGGGCGGGGCCAATCATTTCCACCCGCAAGGGCAGCTCGCGCGGCGAGCACGCTGCAGGCTCGCCAGCGACGGCGAGAGGTTCACGCGATCGGTCTGCTCCTCCGATCTCCCGTCTCGTCCGGCCTCCGTCCCGTCTTCCGATCGAGCGGGCGCCGAGCGAACGTTTGAAACCGTAGTACGTCCGCGTTTTCGGCCTCGACGGGCGGGGCCAATCATTTCCGCCTGCAAGGGCAGCTCGCGCGGCGAGCAACCTGCAGGCTCGCCACTGACGGCGCGCGTTGCACTCGATCGGTCTGCTCCTCCGATCGCCCGTCTCGTCCGGCCTCCGTCCCGTCTTCCGCGTCTTCCGCGTGAGCGGGCGCCGAGCGAACTTGTGAAACTGTAGTACGTCCCCGTTTTCGGCGCGTGACAAGTCAACGGCTTACGAGCGCGAACTTGTGAAACTGTAGTACGTCCCCTCCGAGGGGAGGGAGCACTACATCTTCAGGCCGTGGGCTTCCATCACGGCGTTGTTCTTCGCGTCGGCGCGCTGCAGCGCGGGGCGCTGGGCGAGCCGCTCGGAGTAGGCCAGGAAGCTCGGGCGCGGTTCGATGGTCTTGAACATCAGCATGAAGCGGAGCGTGCCGCCGAAGATCACGTCGGCCATCGAGAACGTGTCGCCGAGGATGAAGTCGCCGGCGATCGCGGAGTCGATCGCGGCGAGCATCGCGTCGTACTCGCCCCAGCCGGCATGCGACGGCTTGAATTGCCAGCCGCCGGTCTTCGCCATCGTGCCGGGCTCGATCACCGAGGGCGCGAACAGCGACCACCGGAAATACGTCGCGCGGCGTGGATCGTCGAGGGGGGGCGCGAGCTGGCCGGCGGCGTAGCGGTCGGCGAGATAGAGCGCGATCGCCGCGCTCTCGGTCACGACGGTCTCGCCGTCGGTGAGGAGCGGGAGCTTGCCCATGGGGTTGAGCGCGACGAGGTCAGGCGCCTTGTGCGCGCCCTTCATGATGTCGACGAAGCGCAGCTCGTAGGGGACGCCGACTTCTTCGAGGGCCCACACCGTGCCAGCGGCGCGCGAGTAGGGATGATGATAGAGGGTGACGGTCACGGCGCGAGCGTAGCTCGAAACGCCGCGAGCAGCGCATCGGCGGCCGCGGTCGAGGTGGTCGTGCCGGCCGCGACCTCGGCCTCGAGCCGCACGAGCTGCGCGGCGACCGCGGGAGTGGTGCGGAACACGGCCTCGAGCCGCTCGCGGATCAACGACCACATCCAGATCCGCTGTTGATCGGCGCGCAGCGCCGCGAGCTCGCCGTTGCCGGCGAGCAGCGCGTGGTGCTGTTCGATCGCGGCCCACAGCTCGTCGAGGCCGAGGCCGGTGAGGCCGGAGATCGCGAGCGCGCGCGGCTGCCAGCTCGCCCGGCGGGGGGGCAGGTAGCGCAGCGCGCTGCGCAGCTCGGAGAGCGCGAGCTTGGCGCGGGTCGCGCCGTCGCCGTCGGCCTTGTTGACCGCGAGCGCGTCGGCGAGCTCGAACACGCCCTTCTTGATGCCCTGGAGCTCGTCGCCCGCGCCGGGCAGCACGAGCACGAGGAAGAAGTCGACCATGTCGGCGACCGCGGTCTCGCCCTGGCCGACGCCGACGGTCTCGACCAGGATCGTGTCGAAGCCGGCGGCCTCGCACACGAGCATGGTCTCGCGCGTGCGGCGCGCGACGCCGCCGGGCGACAGGCTCGATGGCGTCGGCCGGATGAACGCCTCGGGCGCGACCGCGAGCCGCTGCATGCGGGTCTTGTCGCCGAGGATCGAGCCGCCGGAGAGCTGGCTGGTCGGATCGATCGCGAGCACCGCGACGCGATGACCGCGCGCGATCAGGCGCGTGCCGAGCTCGTCGATGAACGTCGACTTGCCGACGCCGGGCACGCCGGTGATGCCGACGCGGGTGGCGTGGCCGGTCGCGGGTAACAGCCGGTGCAGGAGCTCCTGCGCGAGCGCGGCATCGCCTGACTCGCGACTCTCGATCAGCGTGACCGCGCGCGCGAGCACACCGCGATCGCACGCGCGGACGCCGCGCTCGTAGTCATCGAGCGACAACCGCGGCGCGCGCGTGGTCACTGCTCCAGCCGATCGAGGAGCGAGCGCGCGGCGTCCGGGATCACGGTGCCGGGGCCGAAGATCTCGGCGGCACCGGCGGCGCGCAGGGCGGGGTAGTCGTCGGGCGGGATGACGCCGCCGGCGACGATCAGGATATCGGGGCGGCCGAGCGCGGCGAGCGCATCGCGCAGCGCGGGGACCAGCGTCAGGTGGCCGGCCGCGAGCGAGCTCGCGCCGATCACGTGGACGTCGGCCTCGACCGCGGCGCGCGCGGTCTCCTCGGGGGTCTGGAACAGCGGGCCGATGTCGACGTCGAAGCCGAGATCGGCGAACGCCGAGGCGATCACCTTCTGGCCGCGATCGTGGCCGTCCTGGCCCATCTTCGCGATCAGGATGCGCGGGCGGCGGCCCTCGCGCTCGAGGAACGCGGCGGTCCGCGCTCGCAGCTCGCCGACGGTGGCAGAGGTCTCGCCCACCTCGCCACTGTACACGCCGGAGATGGCGTGGATCTCGGCGCGATGCCGGCCCCACACGGTTTCGAGCGCGAGCGAGATTTCTCCAACGGTGGCGCGGGCGCGCGCGGCGTCGATCGCGCACGCGAGCAGGTTGCCGTGGCCGGTCCGAGCGCACGCGGTCAGCGCGGCGAGCGCGCGCTCGGTGCCCGTAGCGTCACGCTCGGCGCGCAGCTTTGCGAGTCGCTCGATCTGGGTCTTGCGCACCGCCGCGTTGTCGACCTTCAACACCGGCACCGGCGCCTCGTGCGCGGGGCGCAAGCAGTTGACGCCGATGATCTTCTGGCGCCCCGCATCGATCCGCGCCTGCGTGCGCGCGGCGGCCTCCTCGATCCGTAGCTTCGGTACGCCGGCCTCGATCGCCTTGACCATGCCGCCGAGCGCCTCGATCTCGGCGATGTGCGCGCGGGCGCGCCGCGCGAGCTGATCGGTGAGCCACTCGACGTAGTAGCTGCCGCCCCACGGATCGACCGGCCGGGTCGTGCCGGACTCGAGCTGGAGCTGGAGCTGCGTGTTGCGCGCGATCCGCGCCGAGAAGTCGGTCGGCAGCGCGAGCGCCTCGTCGAGCGAGTTGGTGTGCAGGCTCTGGGTGTGGCCCTGGGTCGCGGCCATCGCCTCGATGCAGGTCCGCACGACGTTGTTGTAGACATCCTGCGCGGCCAGCGACCAGCCGGAGGTCTGGCAGTGCGTGCGCAGCGCGAGCGACTTGGGCGAGCGCGGCGAGAACTGGCCCATCAGCTCGGCCCACAACAGGCGCGCCGCGCGTAGCTTCGCGACCTCCATGAAGAAGTTCATGCCGATCGCGAAGAAGAACGACAGCCGCGGCGCGAACGCGTCGA
>JBDTEH010000288.1:0-17299 GCA_039922635.1 Kofleriaceae bacterium
CCTCTACGAGGGCAGCCCGTCGTGGAAGGCCTACCTCGGCTATTACCTCGTCATCGTGTTGGCCGCGCTGATCTTGTTGGCGATCCTGCGCGCCGGCTTCGAGGACGCGACCACGACGCTCGGGACCAAGACGATGCACGTGCTCGTGCCGATCCTCGCGGGCGTCGCGTTCGGGTTCGGCGTGATGTTTTACCGCAAGTCGATCAAGTTCCGCGTCACCACCACGGTGATCGAATGGGAGCGGGGCGTGCTGTCCAAGCGGATCGACGTGCTCCAGCTGTGGCGGGTCCGTGACGTCGTCTACAAGCAGAACCTCGTCGATCGGATCCTGGGGATCGCCCACGTCGAGATCGTCACCTCGGATGCGACCACCCCTGATCTCGAGATCCTCGGCCTGCCCGCGTCGCGGCAGCTGTTCGAACAGCTACGCGATGCGATCGAGATCCAGCGCCACGCGAAGAACGTCGTCGGCGTGGTCTCGTAGCTATGGCTTCACGCTCTGCGCGAGCTCGCGCAGCACGTTGAGCAGGGCCTCGGAGTCCTGGCCCTTGCGGAACATCGGCCGCCCGGGCGCGACCGGTCCGGAATCGTCCTGATCGGCCTCGGCGAGGAACACGACGCGTGAGGCGAGGTGGGGCTTGTGCTGTAACAGCCAGCGATAGACGTCGGCGCCGCCGCCGTCGTGCATGTGCCAGTCGCACACGATGGTGTCGAACTCGCGGACCTCCAGCACCTCGATCGCCTGGTTGCCGCTCTCGAGCTGGGTCACCGCGTAGCCCTCGGCGAACAGGTAGTGGCCCATCGCGTCGAGCAGGAGCGGGTCGTCGTCGATCACGAGCAACGTCGGCCGGTCGCGATCGCGGATCACCGGGACGCCATGCACCGGCGTACGCACGCGGCGGACGATCGCGACCGCGACGCGGACGATCTCGTCGAGCGCCGAGAGCGGCACCGCGAGGCAGCGCCCGCCGACGAGGCTGTCGAACTCGGGGGGGACCTCGTCCGCGACGAACACGAACCGGTTGCGCAGATCGGGCCGGTGCGCGAGGACCCAGCGATAGACCTCCCCGCCGATCGGGTGGGACTGGTCCCACGGCGCCACCACGACCTCGATCGGACGTTCGCCTTCGAGCGCGGTTTCCGCGCGATACGCGGTCAGCGCGGTGACGACATCGAGCCCGCTCGCCTCGAACCAACGGGTCAGCAAATCGAGCACCTCGGCGGTCCCGTGGATGACCAACGCGGTCGGACGGCCTGGTTCTGCCAAGGTCACGATCATAGCTGCTGGGCGTTTGATTTGGTCGCCTTCGCAGCCTACGCTTTGAAACATATGCGACGGACTTTTCTGCTCGGCGTGGCGGTCGCCGGGGCCTGTTCGGGGGGGACCAAGCCCCTCACAGCGCCGAAGCCGCCGCTGCCCAGCACCACTGCAAAGCTCGAGCTGCCCGCGATCCCCTCGAAGATCGAGGTCACGGCGAGCAAGCCCACGGACGACACGTCGCCCGACCAGAAGTCGCCGATCCTCGACATCTTGAGGGCCGAAAACGAGCGCGAGATGGCGAGCCTCGCGAACACGAGCGAGCCCGCGTACTACCTCGCGTATCAGCTCGTCGAGCAGCGGATCGTCACGATGGACGCCGAAGGCGGCGCGCTGGTCGCCGACAACGACGACACCGCGCGCAACCTCGACGTCGACGTCCGGGTCGGCTCGCCGAAGCTCGACAACACCCACCAGCTCGCCGACGACCCGAACGGGCTCAACTCGCCGCTCACGCGTAAAGGTCTCGTGCCGTTCGGCGCCGATCCCGAGGCGCTGTCGAGCGCGCTGTGGCTCGAGACCGATCGCCGCTATCACGAGGCGGTGTCCGCGCTCGGCTACGTGCGCCAGGATCAGCAGACGCTGTCCCAGAAGAAGGCCTCCGACGACGACTTCTCCCACGAGCCGACCGAGACCCATATCGAGCCGATCGCGAAGCTCGAGTTCGACAAGGCGCAGTGGGCGGAGCGGCTCAAGAAGTGCTCCGCCAAGGCGCTGACGCCGACGGGCAAGGCGACCCGCGGCAGCTGCGGCGTCGTGTTCCAGCTCAACACCAGCTACTTCGTGAACAGCGAAGGTACGGTGATCCAGCAATCGTGGACCAACGCGCAGCTGTCGGTCTCGGTGGGGGTCAAGGCCGACGACGGCATGAACCTGTCGCGGCTCGAGCAGCGGTTCGGCCAGACCCCGAAGGATCTGCCCGGCGACGGCGAGGTCGACAAGATGATCCATGCCGTCACGACCGATCTCGATGCGCTGCACGATGCGCCGCTCGCCGAGCCGTACGTCGGTCCGGCGATCCTCGAGGGCCGCGCCGCCGGCGTGTTCTTCCACGAGGTGTTCGGCCATCGCATCGAGGGCCACCGCCAGAAGGATCTGACCAGCGGCCAGACGTTCGCGAGCTACGTCGGCAAGGCCATCGCGCCGGATTGGCTGAGCGTCTACGACGACCCGCAGCTCGTCACGCTCAACGGGATCCAGCTCAACGGGTTCTATCGGTTCGACGACGAGGGCGTGCGCGCCCACCACGTCCCGCTGATCGATAACGGCAAGCTCGTCGGCTTCGACATGGGACGCAACCCGATCCCCGGATTTCCGCACTCGAACGGCCACGGCCGCCGCTCGCCCGGGCTGCCGCCGGTCTCGCGCCAGGGCAACCTCGTCGTCGAGGCCGCGAAGTCGGTCGAGGGCCCCGAGCTCGAGAAGATGCTGCTCGAGGAGGTCAAGCAGCAGGGCCGGCCGTACGGCATGATCTTCACCGATATCAGCGGCGGCGTCACCAACACCTCCGCGTTCGCACCCCAGGCATTCAAGGTCAACCCGGTGATGGCCTATCGGCTCTACCCCGATGGTCATCGCGAGCTCGTGCGCGGCATCGATATCAGCGGCACGCCGCTGGTCGCGCTGCAATCGATCCGCGCCGCCAGTCGCCAGGTCGAGACCTTCAACGGCGTGTGCGGTGCGGAGAGCGGCTGGGTGCCGGTGTCCGCCTCGGCGCCGTCGCTGTTGCTCGAGAAGCTCGAGATCGAGAAGAGCTTCATCCCGCCCGATCGCCCGCCGATCTTGGACGCGCCCCCGGCGTCGATTCGCAAGGAGAAGCCGTGAAGAAGTACCTGGCGCTGCTCGCGCTGTTGCCCGGCACCGCACTCGCGAAGAAGGTGCCGCCGGCGCCCGAGCCGGTCGGCGCCGCCTCGAAGGCGGTCACCAACGAGATCGTCGACGCGATCGCCGAGGAGATGAACCGCGACACCAAGCTGCTCGTGATCCCGGGCCAGCCGCGGCCGTACTCGATCTCGTACAAGATCACCGAAGTCGACGTCAACAACGTGTCCGCGGCGCTCGGCCAGACCGAGTCGAAGCAAAACCGCCACTTCGTCAACCTCGAGGCGCGTGTCCGCGTCGGTAGCGAGGACTTCGACAACGGCAACTTCGTCGTCGCCGAGGCGCCCGAGATCGACGGCACGTCGGCGATCAACCTGCCGCTCGAGGCGACGCCGCGGATCGCGAAGCGCGCCGCGTGGCTGGTCACCGACGGCGCCTACAAGGAAGCGTTGATCCAGCTCCGCGCGAAGCTCGAGGCGCGCAAGGCCGGCGGCTCGACCGGTGCGCCCGACGTGCCCGCGTGGACCAAGGAGAAGCCGGTCGTCAGCGATGCGCCGGTGCTGGTCCCCCCGCTCGAGGGGCTCGACGAGCTCGAGGCGCGCGCCAAGACCCTGTCGCTCGCGTTTCGCGATCAACCGGTGCTGCGCGATTCGCACGTCGCCTTGACCAGCTACCTCGAGCGCCGCTGGTACCTCACGACCGAAGGCACGAGTGTCACCGATACCCGGCGGGCGAGCGGCGTGGTGATCGCGACCAGCGGGCAGGCCGAGGACGGCCAGTTCGTCCACGACTACTTCCTGCGCTACGGCCACACCGCGAAGGATCTGCCGAGCGACAAGGAGCTCGCGGAGCAGTCGAAGCGGCTGATCGCGTCGATCGTCGCGCAGACCAAGGCGCCGATCGTGACCCACTACAGCGGCCCGATCTTGTTCGAAGGTGAAGGCGCGGTCGGCGTGGTGCGTAACACCCTCGCGCCACACCTCGGCGGGACCCCGGTGCCAGAGGGGCTCAGTCCACAGGACGCGAAGCAGTTCGGCGGCCAGCTCGCCGGCGAGATCGGCGAGCGCGTGATGTCCGCGAGCTTGACGGTCATCGACGATCCGACGGCAAGCGAGGTCGACGGCAAGGCGCTGATCGGTGGCTACAAGATCGATGACGAGGGCGTCCCGGCCCAGCGCGTCGAGGTCGTCAAGAATGGCTTCCTCGAGGCCTACCTGACCTCGCGCACGCCCTCGGCGAAGGGCCAGACCTCGAACGGTCACGCGCGCCGGCCCGGCGACGGCACCGGCGGGGCCTTTCACGGCTCCGCGACCAACCTGATCTTGTCGGGAAGAGGCGCCACGAGCCGCAAGGCGCTCGAGCAACGGCTGGTCGGCTCGGCGCGCGCGGAGGGCAAGAAGTTCGGCCTCATCATCCGCAGGTTCGACGACGCGGCGATCACCGGCGCACCGGACTTCACGCGTCACGAGCTCGTGCAGATGTTGAAGGCGTCCGATCAGGAGCTGCCACCGCCCGTCACGCTCGCCTACCGGCTCTATCCCGACGGCAAACAAGAGCTGGTGCGCGGCGTGCAACTCGCCGAGATCCCGATCAAGGCCTGGAAAGATGTCTCGGGCGTCGGCAACGACCCGATGGTCTACAACTTCCTGGCGGCGACGGAGAGCCAGCTCCAGCTCCGGCTCACGGGTGGCACCGACGACGGGTTCGTGCCTTCGAGCGGCGTCGAGAGCAGCATCACGACGCCCGATCTTCTGTTCAAGGATCTCGATTGCGAGCCGTCGACGCTGGGGCGGCGTACGTTGCCGCCGGTGTCCAAGCCGACGACGAAATGAACGTCCACGCCATCGAGCCGCGCAGCCGCGCCAACGGGCCCGGCGTGCGGTTCGTGGTGTGGTTCCAGGGCTGCACGCTCGGCTGCCCGGGCTGCTTCAACCCGACGACGCACGGCGCGGGTGGTCGCACGATCGAGGTCGACGAGGTCGTCGCGCAGCTGCGCGCTGCGCCGGGTCTCGAGGGCCTGTCGCTCTCCGGCGGCGAGCCGTTGCAGCAGCCCGAGGCCGCGGTCGCGCTGCTCGACGCGGCGCGTGCGCTCGGCCTGTCGACGCTCGCATTCTCGGGGTACACGCTCGAGGAGCTCCGAGCACGGCCGCTCGGCGAGGCCGTGCTCGCGCGGCTCGATGTCCTGATCGACGGTCGCTACCTCGCGGGCGAGCGGCTCGCGACCGGCCTGCGCGGCTCGGCGAACCAGCGGATCCGGCTGTTGACCGCGCGCTATACGCTCGCCGAGGTCGAGGCGACGCCGGTCGCGGAGATCCGGATCGACAAGACCGGCGAGGTCGTGCTCACGGGCGTGAACCCGCTCCGGCTCAAGCGCTAGCCTCGCGAGCCGCCGTACGTGAAGCAGCTCAGTTCGTACCGAGGATGTCGCGCGTGAGGTCCTCGAGCCAGGTCAGCGCCGCGACCAGGTCGTCGAGGATGATCTCGGCCTTGCCGAGCGTCGCGAGGTAGCCGGGCCCGCCGCCGCGGACGCGACCGCGCGGATCGTAGAGCAACCAATCGTCGGCCGTGCCCCAGCTCGCGAGCGGGACGCAATCGGAGAGCCCGGTGACCGCGTACTCGGCGTGGACGAAGTGATGCGCGCGTTGCGCGAGCGCCGTCGGGTCGCGGTAGTCCGCGGTCGCGAGGAACTCCCGGTCGAGCAGGCGCATGCCGTTCGTGATCGACAGGAACGCGCGGTAGTCGTTCGGTAGCGACAGCTTCGCGGCGCGCTCTGCATCGAGGATCATGTCGAGCCGCGCGGGCGGGCGGAGCTCGACCTGGCCGCCGAGCTCCTTGAGCGCACCGACCAGCGAGTCGAGTGCGTGCCGCACCGGCCCGCGATACGGCTCGACATCGACCGGGATCGCGGGGATGTCGGCGCGGGCGAGGATCGCCGCGAGCGAGGGATCGGCGACGTACGGCGCGAAGTCGGGCTCGCGGCGGAACTGCGCCCCCGTGGCGCCGGCCGCGAGGGCGTCCTCGACGGAGCGCAGCATCGCGACCTTGTCGCGTGAGATCGCGTGCGCACACGCGATCTCGAACAGCAGCTCGCTCGCCGCACCGGCGGGTACGGCCGCTTCGAGGCGCGCGATCCGATCGCGATCGACGCCGACCGCCGCGAACGCGTTGCGCAGGAACTCCTGGGCATGGAACCCGAGCCGGCGCTCCCCGAAATCCGCCCAACGCTCGAGCACCAGATCGACCAGGTCCTTGACCTCCCCACCGCCGCGGGACTCGCGCGCGATCGGCAGCAACAACAATTGTGCAGCGCCGAGCGCGATCTCGGATTGTTGTTCGCTCGCAGCGCCCTTGATCGAATCGAGGAACCGGCGCAGCGCACCGGTCGGGTGTGGATCGTCGAGGATCTCGACGACGGGAGAGCTCCGCGCCGACCAGTCGCGCGCGGTCTTGCGGCGGCCGGATTGCGAGAACAGCTCGTCGTCGTCGATGACGCGTGGGACCGCGTCGAGCTCGGCCGCGGCCCGGGGCTTCGGCGGCGCCTTCAGCGGCGCCTTCAGCGCAGCCTTCGGCGGAGTCTTCGGCGGCGCCTTCTGCGCAGCCTTCGGCGGAGCCTTCTGCGCAGCCTTCGGCGGCGTCTTCGGCGCAGCCTTCGGCGGCGTCTTCGGCGCAGCCTTCGGCGGCGTCTTCGGCGCAGCCTTCGGCGGCGTCTTCGGCGCAGCCTTCGGCGAGGGCTTCAGCGCAGCCTTCGGCGAGGGCTTCAGCGCAGCCTTCGGCGACGTGCGCGGCTTGGTCGTCGTTCCCTGGCGCGACGCCGTCTCTGGCTTTGCTTTTGGCTTTGCCTGCGTGCGCCGCTTGGCCTGCGCGCGCGGCGCCGCCTTGTTCGGCCGCGCCGGTGTCTTGCGCTGGGGCTTCCTCGCGGCTGCCACTACTTCTTAAACATACCCGCGTTGTACTCGACGATCTCGCCCTTGATGGCAGATGCAGCGACCGTGAGCGGAGAGGCCAGATATAGCTTGCCAGGCCCGGAGCGACCCTTGTAGTTGCGGTTGATCGCCGAGACCGAGACCTGGCTGCCTTGATCCGACACCCCGGGGCCGCACCCGATACAGGCACCGCAGCCGGGCTTGATGACCTGCACGCCGGCGCGCTGGAACAACTCGAGATAGCCGCGATCCCGTGCGTAGTCCTCGACCTCGCGCGAGCCGAACTGGATGAACATCTTCACGCCGGGTGCGATCTTCGCGCCCTCGGCCTCGGCCTCGGCAAGCACGCGCGCGTACATGTCGACGTCGTCGCGCTTGCCGGCGGTGCACGAGCCGCCGTACGCGATGTCGATCTTGACGCGCCCGAGCTCGGAGATCAGCGCACCGTTCTTCGGATCGCTCGCGATGCCGTGATCCGGATCGCCAGGTGTCGCCACCATCGGGCGGATCGCCGCGAGGTCGATCGCGTGGACCCCGCCGGCGTGCTCGGCGCCTGGATCGGGCGTCACCACCTTCGCGCGCAGCGCGGCGAGGTCGCTACCCGGGCGGCGCACCGCGATCCACTCCAGCATCGTGTCGTCGACCTCCATCACGGCACCCCGCGCGGAGCACTCGGTCGCCATGTTCGCGAGCGTCGCGCGCTCGTCGGGCGACAGCGCGAACAGGCCTTCGCCGCCGAACTCCATCACGCGGTTGAGCGTGTCCTCGCGCTTCGCGTAGGTCGCGAGGATGTGGAGCATGACGTCCTTCGCGGACGTGCCGGGTGGCAGCGTGCCGCGCAGCTCGAACCGGATCGACTCCGGGACCGCGAGCGGCGTGAAGCCCCAGTGGAGCAGGGCCGCGTATTCGGTGGCGCCGACGCCCCACGCGAGCGCACCCGACGCGCCGCCCATGCACGTGTGCGAGTCGGTCGCCTGCACGAAGTCGCCCGGATCGATGAAGTGCTCGCGCGCGACCTGGTGGCAGATCCCGGGCGAGACGCCGTCGACGGCGCTGAAGTTGCGCACGCCGGTGCGCGCCGCGAACTCCTTCTGCTTCGCGCGCAACAGCTCGATCTTCGCGGCGAACTTCGCCATCGCAGGCACGCCGGTCGCGTAGATCAGGTGGTCCTCGAACACCGCGAACTTCGCCGGGTTCTTCAAGCGATAGTCGCCGTACTCCTCGGACAGGAACAGATCGACCTGCGCGGTCGTGAACTCGTGCGAGTACCCCGCATCGACCCGGACCAGCACGGCATCGTTCGGTTTGACGTACTCGCCCTGGCCGGGCAGCAGCTTGGACGCGAGGATCTTCTCGGTCAGGTTCATCGGCCGCTTCGCGGTGCCGGGCGCGGGGACGCTGATCTGCTTGCGATCGAGCGCGGCGCAAAACGGCAACAGGCCGCCGGCCTCGATGATCAGCTTGGTGATCGCGTCGTGGCCGCGCGTGAACTCCTCGAGCTCGATCCGCTCGCCGGCCTCGAGCCGGCGCAGCATCGCGTGGTCGCCCATGAGCTGGCCGATGTTGATGTTGTTGCGCGCGTGGATCGGCGCGAACGAGCTCGCGATCGCGAGCCGCGAGCCCGAGAACACCTCGCACTGCGCCGCCTGCTCGCGCGAGCTGCCGACGCCCTTTTGCGCACCGGCGACGATCACCTCGAAGTTGCCGGTCGCGAGCGCGCCGGGCGGGAACAGGCGCTCGCCGTTGACGATCAACCCGGCGTACGCGTTGGTCGCGATGTGCTTCGGGTCGTAATCGAAGCACACCCAGGCCGGGGTCATCGCATCGGTGTTGATGTCGTCGAGCAGGTCCGCCGCCGCGACCTCGTTCATGGTGAGCGTCAGCGTGCCCGCGAGCTGGCGACGAACCAGATCCGGATCCTTGGTCAGATAGAGGACCCGCTTGCCGGGCGTCAGCGCGAAACTACGATCCGCCATCGAGGTGGACCGTACCATGGTGGCGCGCGCGGGAAACGCCGGGCCCGGCTGTCCCACGCCCGCCCGATCGACGGTGCCTCGCGCGTGCCGATCGAACCAGTACGAGGTCTCACTACGCGCGCTCGCGCGGGGACGCGGGCCAGCAAACGGCGGCGCCGGGATGCGCCGGGCGGCTCGTTTCGCTACGCTAGTGGTGATGTTTCGTCCGGTGGCCTTGCTCGCGCTCGTGGCGTGCAGCTCCGCGCCGATCGCGACGACCGGGTTTTTCGGTGCGACCGTCGAGCCCCCGCGCGGCCTGATGTGGGTCCAGCCCGGCATGAGCGCGGACGAAGCGATCCGCCTCGTGCCCGGCCTTCACCTGCCCGACCGCAAGGGCGTGCGCGACGAGCTGGTGCTCGATACCAACGTCAGCGATGTCGTGCTCACCGTACGCCTCGATGGCGGCACGGTCTCGGGTATCGTCGCGATCGTGCAGGGCCACGGTGCGCGCGAGCTCCTGACCCGGGCATGGGGGCCGCCGCAGATCGCCCACGATTCGCTCGGCCAGCCCGAGGTCACGTGGGCGAGCGAATCGACCGGCTGGAAGGTCAAGCTCGATTGTCTCGAGCGCAACTGCCTCGTCGAGTACTCGCCGTACCACGTGCTGACCTCGGAGTTCTTCGGCAGCCACGTGATCCCACCCGGCGATCTCGCGAAGCTCCGCACCGGCATGAAGCTCGCCGATGCCCGCGCGCTGGTGCCGAACATCATCGCGAGCCGCACCGGGATCCCGACCAGCGTCGATGGCGTCCGCGAGTTCGTCACGGTCGACGACAAGTCCGGCACGGTGCGGTCGATCTATCTCAACCTGCCGCCGCACGCCGAGGACCTGATCGCCGAGGCGTGGAGCGATGGGTGGAAGGCGAGCGAGCTCGGCCACACCGTGCTGGTGTGGCCTGATCCGAACACGGGCTGGCGCGCGATCTTGCGCGACGCGCTCGGCTACAGCCACGACCTCGCGTACGACAACTTCCTGCCCGCATCGCACTTGCTCGGCGACCAGCCCGACTCGATCGACGCGCTGCCCGCGCCGATCCTCGGGCGGACGATCGAGGAGGTCAAGAAGGTCTACAAGGACGAGCTCGCGCCCGGCAAGGAGCTCGCGCTCTTGCTGCTGCCGACCGAGTGGGAGCGCACGGCGACTCGGATCGCGCTCGCGACCTCGAACGGCAAGGTCCACGCGATCAGCTTCGCGCTGCCGTACAAGCCGCACCCCGAGGCCCGCGACACGCTGCTCGAGGTGTTCACCAAGAAGTGGGGCGAGCCGAAGCAGCTCGACGACGGCAAGACGCTGCTGTTCCACGATGACGATCCGCGCGTCGAGATCAAGGACGACCCCGAGCACGGCGCCTGGATCGTCGATCTGCGCTGATCGATCGCGGGGTCAGATCCGTCAGATCCGGCCGCGGTCGATCGCGCGCTGCGCCTGATCCGCGATCGCGCGCACGATCATGATGAACGAGGCGAACCGCGGATCGGTGGTGAGCCCCTTCGCGTACCGAAAGTAGATCTGCTGCAAGATCACCGCGGTCTTGTAGAGCCCGAACGCGTAGAAGAACACCAGCGCGTCGGTCCGGCGCCCGGACCGCTCGAGGTAGCGCGCGGCGATCTGCGTGCGCGGCGGCATGCCCGGCCTCGTGGTGATGCCGAACAGCCCGGACTGGAACACGCCGCCGTCGTTGGCCTCGGCCCAGTATGATAGTGCCGTGCCGAGATCCATCAGCGGATCGCCGATCGTCGCCATCTCCCAGTCGAGCACGCCGGTGATCCGCTCGAGCCCCGGATCGAAGATCACGTTATCGAACTTGAAGTCGTTGTGGATCAAGGCCGGCGCGCTCTCGGCCGGCAGGTGCGCCGCGAGCCACGCGCCGGCGCTCGCCATCGCGGCGATGTCGTCGGTCTGCGACCCGGCGTAGCGCTCGATCCAGCCTTTGACCTGGCGCTCGATATAGCCGGTGGGCTTGCCGAACTCGCCGAGCCCGGCGGCGGTGAAGTCGACCGCGTGGAGATCGACGAGCGCGTCGACCAGCAGATCGCAGATCCGCGCGATCGCGGTCGGGTCGGTCGGCGCGTCCTTGCGCAGGATCACGCCGCGCCGGCGCTCCATCAGATAGAACGGCGCACCGAGCACCTCGCCGGTGGGCTCGTACGCGATCACCTTCGGGGCCCGGTCGTAGACCGGCGCCAGCTTCGACAGCACCGCGACCTCGCGGCCCATGTCGTGCGCCGACTTGACCTTGCTGCCGAACGGCGGCCGGCGCAGCACGTACTCGTGATCGCCGTGACGGACGAAGTAGGTCAGGTTCGAGTGGCCGCCGGGGAACTGCTCGACGAACAGCGTGGTCGTGTCGGCGACGCCGAGCTCGCGTGCGAGGAACGCGCCGAGCTTGCCGAGGTCGAGCTCCTCGCCGCTACGCACCGGGCGCGGCGTGTCCTCGGCGATCGCGCTCACGTGTACCTCGCGAGGATCCTCTTCGCGAGCACCATCTTGTGGACCTCGTCCGGGCCGTCGTAGATCCGCGCGCCGCGCTCGTGGACGTAGTAGTGGCCGAGCACGGTGTCGCTCGTGATCCCGAGCGCGCCGTGCAGTTGCACCGCCCGATCGATCAGCCGCATCATCACGTCGGCGACATAGAACTTGATCGCGGACACCTGATCGCGGGCGAGCTGGAAGCCCTTCTTCTCGATCGTCCATGCGGCGTGCAGCACCATCAGCCGCGAGGCGTCGATCTCGGCGCGTGCCTCGGCGACCCACGCTTGCGCGATCTGACGGGTCGCGAGGGTCTTGTCCGCGTCGATCTTGCGGTGCGTGATGTGGCGGCACATCGTGTCGAACACGCGCTCGCAGATCCCGATCCACCGCATGCAGTGGTGGATCCGGCCGGGGCCGAGCCGCTCCTGCGCGATCAGGAACCCGGCGCCCTCGGGACCGAGCCGGTTCGCGATCGGCACGCGCACGCCGCGGTACCAGATCTCGGCGTGGCTCGCCCAGCCGTCGCCGGCGTCGCCCATGATCTTGATGTTGCGGACGCGCTCGAAGCCCGGCGTGTCGGTCGGCACGATGATCATCGAGGCCCGACCATGCGGTGCCGCCTCGGGGTTGGTCACCGCCATCACGATCGCGAACGCGGCGCCATCGGCCGAGGAGGTGAACCACTTGTGGCCGTCGATCACGTAGTGGTCGCCGTTCTTGACCGCCTGACACGACATCAGCGTCGGGTTCGAGCCCGGGTTCTCGGGCTCGGTCATCGAGAAGCACGATCGGATCTCGCCGTTGGCGAGCGGCTCGAGGTAGCGCGCCTTCTGCTCGGCGCTGCCGTACTTGTGCAAGATCTCGAGGTTGCCGGCATCGGGTGCCTGGCAGCCGAACACGTAGTGCCCGAGCGGCGTGCGGCCGAGCCGCTCGCTGACCAGGCCGTGCTCGACGAGCCCGAGCCCGAGCCCGCCGAGCTCCTTCGGGATCTGTGGACCCCACAGGCCGGCGGCGCGGCACCTCGCGCGGAGCTCGCGCAGCACCGGATCCGAGGCGGTCCAGCCCCGCTCCATGACCTCCGCCTCCGCGGGGATGATGTGGTCGGCGACGAACCGCGAGATCTGGTCGAGCAACGGGCGTACGGCCTCGGGCGGATCGAAATCCATCTCAGTACTCCGTCTGCATGGCGGCCGGCAGGTGCGCGACCGAGTTGAAGGACACGAGCGAAACCTGGTCGGGATGCCACGCGAACTCGCGGGTGCGCAGCTTGAGCTCGCTGATCGACGCGTTCTTGATCACGACGCTCGCGCGCACCATGTGATGTGCGGTCGCGCCGAACACGAGCCCGACCGCGACGCCGATCGGGCCGGCGCTGGTGACCACGCCGACCCGGCCACCGGAGCCGCACTCGGCGACCACGCGATCGAGCGCGGCTTCGACGCGCCGGGTGAACTCGTGGACGCGCTCGACGCCCTCGATCCGCCACTCGTCGCGACTCCACTTCGCGAGGATCGCCTTGAACGCGCGGTCGGCGAGCGCGCGCGTCGGCTTCGAGATCAGCAGCGCGAGCTCCGGATCGTCCTCGACGAGCTTGGGCATGAAGGCTTTGACCATGTCGAAGCCGGGATATTCGGCGAGGCCCTCGAGCTCGATCGGCACGGGCAGGCTCGGTGCCGCCTCGCGCGCATACGCGGCGGTCTCGCGCTGGCGCACGAGCGGCCCCACGAACCAGGCATCGAGCGGCTGGCCGGCGAGCACGCCGCCGAGGGTGCGCGCTTGCTCGATGCCGCGCGGCGAGAGCTTGTCGTAGTCGGCCTGGCCGTACGAGGCCTGGCCGTGGCGGATCAGGAGCACCGTCGCCATGCGCGAGCAGCCTACCTTAGAAGTACATCCGGCAGCTCGCGCAGTAAAACCGCAGGTGCTCGTCGACCCACGCCATCGGCGCCTCGCATTGCGGGCACGCCGGGGTCGGTCCGGATGACGGCTGGGACGCCTGCTTCGGTGGCGGCAGCGACGACGGTGCCGTCGAGATCGGGACATGTGCGCCGGTCGATCGCGCGGCCTCGCGCGGGCGAGCCGGCGGCGCCGCGTGCGGCGGCTCGGCGTGCGCGGCCAGCTCCTTCGCGGCCAGCTCCTTCGCGGCCAGCTCCTTCGCCACCGCGGACCTGCCTTCGGGCTGGCGGACCGCCGGCTCGGGCTGCTTCGCGGGCGCGGCTTCGGGCCCGGCGTCGGGCCCGGCGTTGGGCCCGGCGTTGGGCCCGGCGTTGGGGTTGGCGTTGGGCCCGGCGTTGGGCCCGGCGTTGGGGTTGGCGGGCATGGTCGGCGCGCCGCCGAGCTGCGCGTCCTGGCCCGGCTTCGCCGACGTCAGGGTCGGCGCTTCGTGCTCGCCGTGGCTCGGTGCAGGCCGCGTCACCGCTGCGTGGGGCGAGGTCGGCTTCGCGAACGGCGACGGGATCGTGGCGAACGGTGCGGGTGTGCTCGAGGTCGAGGCCTTGTTCGCGCTCGCGGCGGCGACCAGGTTCGAAGGCATGAACGGCTTGGGCTCGGCCGGATGCTTCGTGCTGAGGCCGCTGAACTTCGACGCGGGCGGCGGCACGCTCGGCTTGAGCGTGCGCGGCAGCGGCACGATCGGCTTCGCGACGCTCGGTAGCGGCCCCTTCGGAACGCCGGCGATCGATCCGGACGCCGGTCCGGGCGGCCCGGGGACCCGCGTGACCGGTGCGGACTTCGCTTGCAGCGGCGCCGGTGGCTCGGTCGGTTTGCCGTTCCTCGGCGCGAGCGGATTCGCGGCGCTCGGCGCGATCGCGAACGAAGCGACGGGCACCGCGGCGGCGTTCGTCGGTGGGGGCGCACCCGAGACGCGGCGCTGGCGTGGCGCCGGCGGTGGCGCGGGCGGTGGGGCGAGCGGTGGGGCGAGCGGTGCGGTGGGCGGCGACGGCGTCGCTGCGGGCGGCGCGGGCAGCGCGGACGGCGGCGGCGCGACCTCGTCGTCGCGATCGAGCGTCTGATCGGGTGCCGGCGGCGCCGCTTCACGCTGCGCGCGCGCCGGGGATTCGCCGCGTGCGAGCGCGTCGACCAGCACCGGCGCACTGCGGCGAGAAGGTGCGGTGGGGACCTCGAGATCGAGCTTCGGCGTGGCCGTGGTCGGCAGCTCGCTCGAGGCGCGCTGCGCCCTCGCGATCGGTGCGAGCTCGGTGCGCGCGTGTGCGAGATCTTCCTCGGTGAACTTGCGTGCGTCGCGGGTCTCGAGCTCTTCGAAGCTCTCGGGCGCCTGCGACTCCGCGGTCGAATCACCGGGCGATGCGAACGCGTTCTCGTCGGTCGCATGATCGCCGCGCGGCAACGGGGGCGCGATCACGCTGTCGTCGGTGTCGTCGGTGTCGCCGGTGTCGCCGGTGTCGTCGGCCGCGCGCTCGTGGGCCGCGTGGGCACGCGCCTTCGCCTCGGCGTCGACCTCGACGGCGGTGCGGACCTCCGGCGGCTCCGCGTGATGCGACGGCATCGGTGGGACCGGCGCGGAGATCGTCGGCCGATGCGGGCCGGTGATCCGTGCAGGCACGCTCGGGCGCGCCGCGCGCACCAAACCACCGACCGCGGCCGCCGCCTTGCGCACGCTCGTGCCGGGACGCGCATGATGAGGCGCGGCCGGTGCGGCGGATGGCATCGGCTCGTGCACGCCGGGTTCGAGCGGGATGTCCTCGGTGGGTTCGATCGATCGCGAGGGCACGTACGGCTCCGCGCCGAACGCGGACACCGGGACATGGGCCGCCGCCGAGTCACCCAGGTCGTAGCCGCCCGGCGGCGGCGGCGGAAACCCGAGGATGTTGCGGAGCTGTTCGGGCGGCATCGGGGTCGGCGCCCGAGCCGGCAACGGTGGCGCGATCGGATTGGGGTGGGCGCCGGAGTTGTGCAGGTCGTAGAGCGGCCGCAGCTGAGGCGCGGACTCGAACAGCGGCTGCGCGCCGTGGACGTGGCCTCCCGACGGCGAGGCCATCGGTCCGCCGAGCGGACCCGAGGGGCCGGGCAGCGGACCGCCGGGGCTCGGCGGCATCGGCGCGATGCGCTGCTGGCTATCGCGCAGCAACTCGCGGACGTCGAACGCCGGTTGGTGCTGGTGCGGAGGGGCCACCCGCGCCTCCGAGCTCTTGAGCCGCAGCGGCTCGGGCTCGAGCCTCATCGCGATCACGCTCGCGACGAGGCCCGCGCCGCAGCCGGCGATCGCGGCGAATAGTCCGAGGTTCGCCGGCAGCCCGAGCCGGATCTGGACGTCGAGATCGGGGCCGCGCACGAAGAAGATCGCGGCCGCACCGCCGCCGATCACGACGACCTCGAACAGCGCGAGCTTGCCGAGAAACTTGCGGCGCTCGCCGAGCTTCCACGTGGACATCGCGAGCAGGAGCATCGTCAGCGCGCCGAGCCCGAGCGCGCCGAGCTCGCCATAGCTGACCGGCTCGAGGTGATGGCCGAGGTCGAGCGGCTCGCACTGGACGTGCTCGCCGAGGTTGCAGCCGCTGGCTTCGAGCAGCCCGACGTGAATGATCTTGAGCTCGCGGACCTTGCCCTCGACGATCGGATGACCGTCCCACCACCCCGGCACGCGGCTCGGCGCGAGCCCACCCGCCAGTGCCGTCGCGAGCAGCAGGGCCGCCACGAGCGATATCAGCGCGCCAAAGGCGCGAAGGGCCATGCCCGAAGGATATCAGATCTGTAGCGCGTCGACGGCGGCGCTGGAGGTCACCGCGGTGCGGAACAGGGCGCGGGTGGCCGGCCGCAGCACGCCTCCGGCGACCGCGTGGTCGAGGAACTGCTGGAGCAGGCCCCAGAACCCGTCGAGATCGAGGAACACGATCGGCTTGGCGTGATAGCCGAGCTGGACACCGGTCAGCACCTCGAACGCTTCTTCGAGCGTACCGAAGCCCCCGGGGCCGACCACGAACCCGTCCGCGCGCTCGAACATCATCGCCTTGCGCTGATGCATCGTCTCGACGACGTGGAGCTCGCCGAGCCCGCGATGGGCGACCTCGAGGTCGACGAGCGACCGCGGGATCACGCCGACGACGCGGCCACCGGCGGCGAGCTGGGCATCGGCGAGCACGCCCATCAGGCCGCGGCGGGCGCCGCCGTAGACCAGCGTCAGGTCGCGCCGCACGAGCTCGTGCGCGAGCTCGCGGATCGCCTCCGCGTAGGCCGGGGTTCCATCCGACGACGATAGATACACGCACACCGAGCGCACCACGCCGGAGTAGTATCACGCGCGTGCCACGGGCCTGGTTCGATCGCGCGTTCGACGAGCTGACGGCGCTGCAGCTGTACCGCATCATCGAGCTCCGCGAGCGCGTGTTCGTCGTCGAGCAGGCCTGCGTGTACCTCGACGCCGACGGCCTCGATCCCCGCGCGCGCCACCTCTGGGCCGAGTCCGGGTCCGAGTCCGAGTCCGACTCCGAGTCCCACGTCATCGACGCCTACCTCCGCCTCGTCCCCGCCGGCGTGAAGTTCCCCGAGCTCAGCATCGGCCGCGTGATCGTCGCGCCCGGCGCGCGCGGCACCGGGCTCGGCACCGAGTTGATGCAGCGCGGGATCGCCGCGGCCGGCGGTGCCGCGATCCGGATCGCCGCGCAGGCCCACCTCGAGAAGTTCTACGGCGAGCTCGGCTTCGAACGCGCCTCGGCCGATTTCGTCGAGGACGGCATCCCGCATCTCGAGATGCTGCGACGATAGGCGGACACGTCAACCCCAACTCCATGTCGGG
>JBDTEH010000289.1:0-7884 GCA_039922635.1 Kofleriaceae bacterium
GCGCCGCGGACCCGCCCTACTTCGTCGCGCCGGCGAGCGCCGAGCCGCCGACCGTGAGCAGCGCCGCGAGATCTTCGTCGTTGAACTGCAGCATCCCGCCGAGGAAGTAGTCGCGCCCGAACCGGAAGGTATCGAACTGGGTCGGCACGCTCGACGTGCCCTCGACGACATCGAGCGTCTGCGGCTTGTTGAGGAGCTCGTCGACGCCACCGAGCACGTAGATGTGGCGGAACATCTCGTACGCCGCCGCGACCTTGACGCGCGGATACTTGTCCCAGGTCGCATCGAACGCGTCGACCGAGAACTTCAGGTCGTGGCCCCACCACGGGTCGTGGAGATCGACATCGGCGCCGACGCCGCCGGTCGACTCCTTGATGCCGTAGCGCAGCGTCAACCAATCGAGCCGCTTCGCGAACTGGAACGTGAACCGGATCGAATCGCTGATCACGCTCTTCCGGATCCAGTGGTTCGGATCGACCGTCGGATCGAACGTCAGCGTGACATCGGGATAGTCGCCGCGCGGGCCCTTCTCGAGCTCGATCAGGTAGAACTTGTCGGGCCGGGTGTGGAGCTCGACCGAGACGTAGTTGCGGAGCAGGCCCGAGCCGATGTTGTACTCGCTGCGCAGCCCGACATAGGTCTTCATCGTGAACAGCGTGCCGAGGAAGCCCTTCGCGTCATCGGTGATCTGCTCGACGTTATCCGCGATCGTGGGATCGTTGACCAGGCGGCCGAGCGTGCCCTTGTCGTCGTCGATCTTCTTCGTGATCGAGGTCGTGTTGTCGATCACCCCGTCGAGCTTGTCGAGCTTGCTGCGCAGCTTGTCGCCGGTCTGGGTCAGCTCGCTCTTCGCGGTCGCGATCAGCTCCTTCGCATCCGAGGACGCGTCGTCGAGGTTCTTGAGCATCTGCTTGATCCGCGGATCGGCGTCGCGCGAGATGTCCTTGAGATCCGCCGTGATCTGATCGATCCGCGCCATCGAGCGATCCGCGCGTTCGATCACGTCCGCGACGGTGGTCGCTTCTTTCTGGACCAGCCCGTCGACCCGCGTCGCCACCGACTTCAACGGTCCGTTGACCACGCCACGCAGGTCCTCGGAGAGATCGCGCACGCTCTCGAGCACGCGGTCGACGTTCGGCAGCGTCTCGTCGATCCGGTGGAGCAGCTGGTCCGGGGTCGTCGCCTCGACGACGTGCTCGATCCGCCGGCACGCCTCGCGCAGCTTGTCGTCCGAGGAGTCGTAGTCCTTGCAGTCCGCGCCCAGCGGCGTGAACGCCGTCTTGGTTCCATCGGGGCCGGCGCGGACCTGCTCGCCCGGATCGACCTCGAGGTAGTTCTCGCCGAGCAGCGAGGTCGCCTTCTTGAACACGGTCGCGCTCGACCACACCTTGATGTCCGTGGACAGCCGGAACGTGACCTTCGCGTAGCGCCCGTCGACCTCGAGCCCCGTGACCTCGCCCTGCGGCAAGCCGGCGACCACGACCTTGCTCTTCTTCGGCAAGCCCGAGGCGTCCTTGAACCGCGCGAACAGCACCTGGTTGTTCTTGCCGGCCGGGTTCTGGCCGAGGTTCTTCCACACCACGTACGTGCCGACCACCAGCAGCAGGAACAGGATCGCGACGCGGACGCCCGCGCTGAGTGACTTCACGCGTGGGCTCCGGCCGCGAGCTTCTGGACCGCGCCGACGCCCGAGGCGTTCAGGAACTCGTGGACGTACGGATCGGTCGAGGCCGCGATCGCCTCCGCGGTGCCCGCCTGCAGGATGCGCCGGTTGTAGAGCATCGCGATCCGATCGGCGATCCGGAACACGCTTGCCATGTCGTGGCTGATGACCACCGAGGTGACCTTAAACTGCTCGCAGGTCGCCATGATCATCTCGTCCACGTTTCGTGTGGCCAGGGGATCCAACCCGGTGGTCGGCTCGTCGTACATCAGGATCTCGGGCTCGAGCACGAGCGCGCGGGCCAGGCCGACCCGCTTGCGCATACCGCCCGAGAGCTCGCCCGGAAACTTCTTCTGGGTGCCCTGAAGGCCGAGCTTGGTGAGCCGATCGTTGACGATGTCGCGCATCTCGTGCTTGGACTTGCCGCCGCGCTCCTTGAGCGGGAACGCGCAGTTCTCCTCGACGTTCAACGAATCGAACAGCGCCGCGAACTGGAACACCAGGCCGAACTTGCGGCGAAAGTCCGACAGGGTCTTGGTGTCGAGCGACAGCACGTCGGTGCCGTCGACGTAGATGTGACCGGCGTCCGGGCGGAGCAGGCACATGAAGTGCTTGATCAGCACGCTCTTGCCGGCACCGGAGGCGCCGAGGATGACGTTGACCTTGTGGCGCTCGAGATCCAGATCGACGCCGTCGAGCACGAGGTTCGAACCGAACGACTTCTTGAGCTTCCTCACCCGGATGTGCCAGCGCGGATCGTTCTGCTCGGGCGGCGAGTCCCCGATGATCTCGTTCGCGCTCACATGCCGCCTTTGACGGTCGGCATCAGCGTCAGCAGGATGTCGCTCAGGAAGTAGTCCATGACGAGCGTCGTCACCGACGCGATCACGACGGCGCGGGTGGTGCCCAGGCCGACGCCGCGACCGCCGCCGGTCGCGTGATAGCCCTGGTAGCAGCCCACCGCCGCGACCATGAAGCCGAAGAAGATCGCCTTGATGAAGCCCTGCAGGACATCGCCTGGCACGACGATATCGCGCAGGTTTGCGATCCACTGGCCCTGATCGACGTGCTGGAGGATCACGGCGACGAAGTACGCGCCGCCCATCCCGATCACGAAGAACAACAGCGTGAGGATCGGCGCGACCACCGCCGAGGCGATCAAGCGCGGCAGCACCAGGTACTGGTGCGGGTTGACGGCCATCGATTCGAGGGCATCGATCTGCTCGGTGATCCGCATCGTGCCGAGCTCGGTCGCGATCCCGGCGCCGGCGCGCCCCGCGAGCATCAACGAGGTCAACACCGGGCCCAGCTCGAGCGCGATCGCCTTGCCGGTGGTGCCGCCGGCGAACGACTCGAGGCCGAACTGGCGGAACGCGTTGACCGACTGCAACGACATCACCATGCCGGTCGACGCGCCCACCAGCAGCACGACCGGCAACGACCCGAAGCCGATGTAGACCATGGCATCGAGGTAGTTCTGGCCGCGGAACGGGCGGCGCGGCAGCCACACGAGCGCCTTGCCGATCAAGATCAGGTGGCCGCCGATCAGGTCGAGGAAGCGGTAGATCGGAGAGAACGCGTCCTTGATGCCGGTGCCGACCGCCTTCGCGAACGAGACGCGCGCGACCGCGGTCTCGGCGGTGGTCTGGGGCTGCCACTTTGCCGCCTGTGCCGCCGGCGCCGGCTCCCCGGTAGGGTGGCCCTCGACTCCGGGCGGGGGCGCCACGTGGGTCGGTTCGTCTTCGGGGTTCATGCGCGCCGCTCGACGGGTGCGGGATAGAGCCGCGGCACGCGCTTGGACAGGCCGCAGGTGACCTCGTACTCGGACAGCCCCGTCCAGGCACCAAACTCGGCCGCGCTGATCGACACGCCGCCGGTGGCCTTGCCGAGCAGGACCGCCGCGTCGGCGACCTGGGCGTCGGGGACATCGGTGACGTCGGCGACCGCGATGTCCATGCTGATCCGCCCGACCAGCGGGACCCGCCGTCCGCGGATCGCGACCTCGGCGCGACCGCCGGCGCTGCGCGGCAGCCCATCGGCGTAGCCGCACGGCAAGATCGCGAGCCGGCTCTCGCGCGCGGCCGTCCACGTCGCACCGTAGCCGACGCTCTCGCCCTTCGCGATCCGGCGCAGCTGTGCGATCGCGGTGACCAGGCGCATCGCCATGTGACCGCGATCGGCCCAGTGACCGTTGCCATAGATCGCGATCCCGGTGCGCACGAAATCGAGCCGCGATTCGGGGAACAACAGCGCCGCCGCGCTGTTCGCGGCGTGGCGCACCTGCAGCGGCGCACCGGCCGCGAGCACCGCGCGCTCGACCTCGGCGAAGCGCGCGAGCTGGGTGCGGGTCATCGAGTGCGGATCGACCGGATCGTCGGTGTCGGCGCACGCGAAGTGGGTCATCAGGCCGACGATCGCGATGCCGTTGCGGCGCGCTTCGACCGCGAGCTCGGGGGCGCGCTCGCTCGCGAGGCCGAGCCGGCCCATGCCGGTATCGACCTTGAGGTGGGCCTCGATCGGTCCGGCGTCGCTGGGGCGCCCCCGCGCGACGTACGCGAGCGCGACCAGCTCCTCGTGCGACGAGATCACCGGCGTCAGCTCCGCCGCGACCATCTCGTCCTCGCCGCCGACCAGGCTCGGCCCCATCACGAGGATGGGCCCGGTGATGCCGGCCTCGCGCAACGCGACGCCCTCCTCGACCAGGCTGGTGCAGAAGCCATCGACCACGCCGGCAAGCGCCTTCGCGACCTCGACGGCGCCGTGGCCGTACGCGTCGGCCTTGACGACCGCATAGACCGCGGTTCCGACGACGCGCCGCACCTCGTGCGCGTTCGCGACGATCGCAGCGAGATCGATCTCGACGCGGGTCCGTCGAATCATGATCTCGTGAGCCACTACAGGCGATTTGGCGCCGGCCCACCGACGCTGTCAAGCGACCCAGACTCGCGTCACGCTGTCTGGCAAACCGACAGGCCAGAAAACATCAGGCCGCCCTTTTCTTCTCGGCCCGTTCGATGAGCGCGGGCGTGACGACGAGCGACCGGCCGCGCGGGATGATCAGGCCATCACGCGCGAGCTGGTTGAACGCGCGAGAGATCGTCTCGCGGCAGCTGCCGATCATGTTCGCGAGCTCCTGCTGGGTCGGGCGGCGGCGCACGACCAGGCCATCGGGGCTGGTCGCGCCCTCTTCGCGCGCGAGCCCGACGAGCCGGTGGATCAGGCGCTCGTTGACGTCGCACAGCGCGAGCTGGGCGATCGTCTCGTCGGCACGGCGCAGCCGGCGCGCCAGCTCGGCGACCAGGTTGATCGCGGTGCGTGGATGGGCCTGGATGTGCCGCATCAGCTCGTCGCGGGACAGCGCCAGCAGCGTGGTCGGCTCGATCGCGAGGCAATGCGCGGAGCGCGGGCCCTGATCGAACAGCGACATCTCCCCGAACGAATCGCCGGCGCGCAGCAGCGAGAGCGTGACCTCGCGACCGCTCTCGCCGAACATCACGACCTTCACGCGGCCGGTCATGATCACGAACATCGCGTCGCCGGGTTCGTCCTGCGAGACGACCGCCGAACCGACCGCGACCTTGCGGATGGTGATCCGATGGGTGAGGTCTTCGATCGCGCTGATCGGCAGCGCGGCGAACAACGGCGCCCGTGCGATCGTCGCCCGGATCCGAGCCGGATCTTCACCGGAGATCCGGGAGTCCATGGGTGGGCGCGGCAGCGACGCGACCGGCGAGGGAGAAACGGGGCGAGCGGCATTGATGAAGGTCATGGACTCTCCTCGTGGGCGTACGACCGAACCCACGTCGCCGGTTCATTACAAGGGTCATGCCCGCGGCGGAGATCACACCTCTTGGACCAAGTTCCAGTAACTTGCCGCGCTGCGTCCCTCAAATACCTGTGACGGAAGCTTCACAATTTCGGACAACACCACGGCACGGATGTCGTGGTCTTCATCACTGCCCCTATGTGCCGAGCTCGGAGCGCATGCTAGTTTTCGCGCGATGTCAGGGTCGTTCGAGATCGTCGTCAACGGGGAAACTCGGAGCGTCGAACCGGGCACCACCGTCGCCGGCCTGATCGGCGAGCTCGGCTTCGCGGACCGCCGGGTCGCGGTCGAGCGCAACCGCGAGGTCGTACCTCGCGCCCATCATGCGACCACGCAACTCGCCGCGGGAGACCGCCTCGAGCTGGTCACGTTCGTCGGCGGAGGCTGAAACCATGACAGAAGATCTGTGGAAGCTCGGCGATCGGACGTTCCGGTCGCGCATCATCGTCGGCACCGGCAAGTACAGCTCGCTCGACGAGACCCGCGCCGCGCTCGCGGCCAGCGGTGCGGAGATCGTGACCGTCGCGCTGCGCCGCGTCGACCTGACGAGCAAGGCGCCGACCGTGCTCGACGCGATCGATCGCAAGCAGTACGTGCTGCTGCCGAACACCGCCGGCTGCTACTCGGCCGACGAGGCGATCCGCACCCTCCACCTCGCACGCGAGCTCGGCATGGACGAGCTCGTCAAGCTCGAGGTGATCGGCGACCCGAAAACCCTGTTCCCCGACAACACCGCGACCGTCGAGGCCGCGAAGCGGTTGGTCGCCGAGGGCTTCAAGGTCCTGCCCTACTGCTCGGACGATCTCGTGACGTGCAAGCGGCTCGAGGATGCCGGCTGCCTCGCGGTGATGCCGCTCGCCGCGCCGATCGGCTCGGGGCTCGGGATCCGCAACCCGCACAACCTCCGGCTGATCCTCGACAACGTGAACATCCCCGTGATCGTCGATGCCGGCGTCGGCACCGCGAGCGACGCGGCCGTCGCGATGGAGCTCGGCTGCACCGCGGTGTTGATGAACACCGGGATCGCCGGCGCGAAGCAGCCCGTGCTGATGGCCGAGGCGATGCGGCTCGCCGTCGACGGTGGCCGCAAGGCGTTCCGCGCCGGCCGGATGGCGAAGCGCGACTACGCGAACGCGTCGTCGCCAAACGCCGGCCTGATCGAGTAGGCGCGGTGGACGCGAAGGTCGTCCTCGTCACCGAGCCCGCGCTCGCGTGGGACGACCTGGTCGCGCGCGTCATCACGATCGTCGCCGGCGTCCCGCGCGACGCGATCGCGGTCCAGCTCCGCGCGAAGCAGCTCGACGGCGGCGCGGTGCTCGCGATGGCGCGCGCGCTGATCGCCACCGGCGTCGAGGTCTGGATCAACGATCGCGTCGACCTCGCGCTCGCCGCCGGCGCCGCCGGCGTGCACCTCCCCGAGCACGGCCTCGACCTCGCCGACGCGCGCGTGCTGACCACGCTGCCGATCGGCTGCTCGCGCCACGCGGTCGCCACCGCGCGCACGTGCACCGCCGACGTGATCCAGCTCGGCCCGATCTTCGAGACCCCCGGCAAGCGGCCGATCGGGCTCGAGCCGCTCGGGCAACTCGGGCAGCTCGGGCACGTCGGTCGCCGGGCGCGGCTCGTCGCGGTCGGCGGCATCGACTCCGCGGAGCGCGCGTCGGCCGCGGCGGCGGCCGGGGCCGATGCGGTCGCCGTGATCCGCGCGGCGTGGAGCTCGCGCGACCCGGTCATGGAGATCCGTGCGTTGATCGCCGGCGTCGAGGCCGGCCTCGCGGTTCGCGCACGTGAAGCGCTGCCGATCTGAGCTACGATGGAGGTGATGCTTCGCGGCGTGATGGCCGATGCCGAGTGCCCGCGCTGCGGGACCACGGCGCTGCCGCCCGAGGCCGGGCTGGTCACGTGCACGCGGTGCGGCCTGGTCTATCCGCCGCACGAGGTCCAGCACAAGTTCCGCCATGCGATGCCACCGGACTACCCCGCGCCGCCGCCGAACGTCGATGCGTTCATCGAGGCCGACGTCGTGATCGTGCGCTGGCCGCTCGCGCGCTACGCCGGCGTGTTGATGATCTCGTGCGCGCTCGCGCTCGCGGCCCCGATCCACGAGCTCGCGCGCTGGTACACGCGCACGCCACTCATCGCGCTCGGGATCGTGGTCGTCTACTACGGCCTGGTCCAGCTGCTTGGCAACCACCAGGTCGCGATCTCGACCGAACAGCTCACCCACCACGTGCCGTTCGCGCTGATCCCGAGCCGGCGCTTCGATCCCGCGACGCTGCGTGGCGTCGCGGTGGTCCCGACCTGGTTCGGCGGCGAGCTTCACGCCCGGACCACGTCGCGGCGCGCACGCACGCTGATCGCGAGCGGGGTCGACCGCACGGCGCTGCACTACGCG
>JBDTEH010000290.1:0-13635 GCA_039922635.1 Kofleriaceae bacterium
CGGCGTCGGCGAGCCGGCTCGCGATCGCGCGCCCGATGCCGCGGCTCGCGCCCGTCACGACCGCGGTCGTCCCGACCAGGCTCATGGTCGGGGCGTGCTCATCGCTGCTTGTCCTTGGCGTCGAGCGCCTTCGCGGCGGCCGGCTCGTCGTCGCCGAGTTGCTTGCGGCCTTGCTGCGCGAGCAGGTCGAGCGGATCGGTGATGTCGTTGTACGGGTACGGCATCTCGCGGGTCTGGCACGAGAACGAGGCCGTGTTCTCGTCGTCCTTGATGTCGAACTGATAGACCGGGTCGGCCTTCTCGAGGCTGCCGTTCGCGCAGTCGTGCAGGTTCGGCCAGCCCGTGCCATCGATCTCGGTCCAGGTCTGGTTGAACTGGGACGGCGTGATCGGATGCGTGTCGTGCTGGCGATTGCCGAGCTTGTCGGTGCGCCACCGCTCGATCCGCGGGCCGGCCTCCTTGCAGTCCATCAGCACCCCGACCTCGTCGCCGGCCATGCTCTTCGCGGCGACGTATGACACCGAGCGGTCCTTGCAGTTGAACGGCTCTCTGTCGGCTTGGACCTGCTTGGAGGATCCACCGCAGGCGGCGCAAACGGCGCAGACGGCGAGGGCTAGGGCCAGCTTCATGATCATTCTCCAAAGTCGGCCGCGAGCGACGCGCGCAGCTCCTCTGGACAGTCTACGCGGTGGTGGTAGCGCGGGTGGTCGATCTCGACGGCGATCCGCGTGCCAGGGCTGAGCAGGGCGGTGCGGGCCTCGGTGCTCAGCGGGAACCGCAGGTACTGTACGGCGGAGATCCGGTCGGCCTCGGCGCGGCCGGGCTCGAACGCCGCCCGGATCACGTGGTCGCCGATCCGGATCGCGACGTGCTCGTCGAGCCCGACCAGCTGGCCGAGCACCTCGCGCGCGTCGGCGCCGGGCGGCAGCGGCACGAACAGCGTCGCCGCGAGCGAGTCCGGTGTCGGCATCAGCTGGTTCGCGAGCGCGATCTCCTCCGCGATCTGGTCGTCGCGGGTCAGGTTCTCGAGCCGGATCGTCTCCTCGATCTGGAGCGTCAGGATCAACCGATTGTCGAACACGATCTCGACGCGGTCGCCGAGCAACACGCGGCGGTGCTGCTTCATCGCGATCACGCGGTTGCGGTAGTCGTCGCGGATCGGCGCGTAGAGCTTGGGCCCCTTGAGGTCGTGGCGCGTGATGGGACGGACGAGGTTCATGCTCCCTGTGTAGCGCGAACCCGGCCCTCGCTCCATGCCGTCCGCTTGGCGAGCCCGCGCACCGAGGCGGCGAACAGCCCGCGCAGGATCGCGCGTAACACGGGTTGCAAGGGTCGGCCGATCCGCGACGGCTCGGCGATCACGCGGTACGTGAACGCCACGCCCTTGGCGTGAGGCTCGAGCCGCATCTCCTCGGCCATCCGGTCGACCAGCGGCGAGTCGGCGGCGGTCATCGTGAACGCGACCCGTCCGGCGCCCCGCGCATCGGGCTCGTCCCACGCGAGCATGACCTCGCGAAACGAGCCGAACAGGTGGAGCGTGACCTCGCGGATCGCGCCGACGCCGCTGGTGGCGCCGCTCTTCCACACCGAGCGCGACATCAGCCCGAACCACAGCGAGGGATCGCCGAGCTCGGCGAACACGGCCTCGGGGGAGGCCGCGATCACCGCGGTCCGTTCGTATTGAAACGGCGCGGTCGCGAAGTCATCCAACGAGAACGAGGCCAGCTCGCGCATGGCCTCGAACCTACCTGGATTCGGAGCTACTTGATCGTGTCGAGACCCTTTTGGAACCGGCCGGCGTGCGAACGCTCGGCGCGGGCCAGGGTCTCGAACCATTCACCGATCTCGGTGAAGCCCTCTTCGCGCGCGGTCTTGGCGAAGCCCGGATACATCGTCGTGTACTCGTAGGTCTCGCCGGCGATCGACGACTTTAGGTTCGTCGCCGTATCGCCGAGCGGCTCGCCGGTCGCCGGATCGCCGACCCGCTTGAGGTAGTCGAGGTGGCCATGGGCATGGCCGGTCTCGCCCTCGGCGGTATCGCGGAACAGCCCCGCGAGATCAGGGTGGCCTTCGACATCGGCGACCTTGGCGAAGTACAGATATCGGCGATTCGCCTGCGACTCACCGGCGAACGCTTCCTTGAGATTCGTGTGGGTCTTGGAACCCTTCAGATCGGCCATGGAAGACTCCTTTTGGTGGAGGAGTCGTACCACCCTTACCGACGACGAACAACGGACCGGAGCGCCAACGGATCAACCGTTCGCTAATGGCTGGCCTCGAGGTACGCGATCATCGCATCGACCATGTCGTCGGCCATCGCGCGGGCCGCCCCGCGCTGTCCGTGGGGCACGTCGTTGACCAGGACCGCGAACGCGATCGGGTGGGCCTCGTCGACGCCGGCAAACCCCGCGATGGTGACCACCGCGTCGAGCGTGCCGGTCTTCGCGCGCACGCGGCCGCGGGCGGCGTGATCGCGCCAGCGCTTCGCGAGCGTGCCGTCGACGCCCCCGGTCGGCAGCGACGCCACGAGATCGGGCCCGATCCGGTAGTCCTTGCGGGCTGCGCGCAACAGGGTGACGAGCTGGTGGGGGGACACCGCGCTCGCGTCGAACAGCCCCGAGCCGTTGTCGGCGCGATAGCTCCCCGGCGGCAAGCCGAGCTTGCCGAGCGCGGCCGCGACCGCGGCGGTCCCGTCGGCCCAGGTCGCGGGGCCCGGCGCGGTGCGGGTCTCCGCGCCGAGCGTCTTCAACATCGACTCGGCGATGAAGTTGTCGCTCTCCTTGTTCATCGCGCGCATCACCGTCGACAGCGCCGCGGAGTCGTGTGCCGCGAGCAGCTTCGCGGTCGGCGGCACCTGCGCGGAGCCGATCGCGTGCTTCGCGATCCGCACCCCTCGCGCGGCGAGCGCCTGCTCGAACACCTTGGCGGCGAACTTCGCGGGGTCGTCGACTCGCTTGCGGGCGTCGTAGCTGCCGCTCGCGACCCGGATCGAGCCGGTGACCTCGACCGACAGGTGATCGGCCTTGGGCTTCACGTCGATCCGGATCCGCGTGCGGCCCTCGGTGATCGTCTTGACGTCGGCCTTGGCGACGCGCACGTAGTCACCGGCGTCCGGCTCGAGCGTGACCTTGCCCGGGCCGCCTGGCTCGCCGGTCACGGTGATGGTGACGGCGCTCCGGGCGACCTCGAGCGCGGCGATCGGGGCGCGAAATGCCGCGCGCTCCTTCGGTTGGTCGCCGTAGTGTGGCGGCTCGGTGACGCCGTCGAAGTAGCTCGCGTCGACCACGAGCTGGCCCTCGATCGAGCGTACGCCACGCGCGGCGACGTCGGCGGCGAGTTGCTTCAGGTCGGACTCGGAGAGCACCGGGTCGCCCCGACCGCGCAGGTAGAGATCGCCGGCGACGATGCCGGTCTTGTCGTCGAGATCATCGGCGTAGACCGCGGTGCGCCAGCGGAACCCGGCGCCGAGCGTGGCCAGCGCCGCGACCGAGGTCAACAGCTTCGTGTTCGACGCGAGGTTGAAGCCCTGGTCGGGATCGTGCGCGAACAGCTCGGTGTTCGTGGCGAGATCGTAGACCGCGACGCCGATCCGGGCCTTCGCGAGCGCCGGGCGCGGACCGGTGGTCTTCGCGCTGATCGCCGCGGCGAGGTGCTCCGAGAGCCACAAGGTGCGCGCCTTGGGATCGGCCGGCGCGGTCAACACGGCGGAGTTGGCCCTGCCGGTCCCGGGCTCCTCGGTATCGCTCGGTTCGGGCTCGGGCTCGGCCGCGGCGCCGACCGCGGCGACGTTCGGCGCCGCGGGTTGCGAGCGCACCACGCGAACGTCGATACTGGCGAGCAGGAAGCCGCACCCAGCGATCACGGCAAGCCGCGATGTCACCACGCCTAAACGCTATCATGGCCGCCGCTATTGCAGCGGCGTGCGGCTGCGATGCGCGCCGGCACCGCACGCCCGACGACACGCTGGTGGTCGTGTTGCCGGACCACGCGGTCACGGTGGATCCGCGGTTCACGCTGTCGAACTACGACGCCGCTGTGTCGAAGCTGGTCGCGCTCGGGCTCACGACGGTGTCGACCGCGAACGGCGAGCCGGCGCTGGCGCTCGCGGCGTCGATCGACCCGGTCGATCCCGTCACGATCGACATCACGCTCGCCCGCGCCAGGTTCTCCGACGGGAGCCCGGTCACCGCCGACGACGTCGCCCGGACCTACCAGACCGTCGCCGATCCGGCGTGTGGCAGCTTGTACTCGAAGATCTTTCGCGATCGCTGGAGGCTGGTCGAGGCGCTCGATCCCGACCACGTCCGCATCCACCTCGTGCGGCCGCTCGGCACGCTGCGCAGTGATCTCGAGTTCGGCATCGTGTCGTTCCACGGCGCGCCCCCCGGTGCGTGCCGGCTGCCGGAGGTGATCGGCGCGGGCCCGTGGGTGTTGAAGGAGCTCACGCCGTACCACGCCCGGTTCGACGCGAACCCCTACTTCGCGTTGCCGCCACGGCTCGCGCACCTGGAGCTCCGCTTCGTCAGCGATGCCGCGGCGCGCATCCTGATGCTGGTCGGCGGCAGCGCCGATCTGCTCGAGAACGCGGTGCGGCCCGATCTCGTCGACGAGGTCGCCGCGCGCGAGCGCGTCCACGTCGCGACGGGGCACAGCCTCCTGCTCACATACATGCTGCTCAACAACGACGATCCGGTGCTCTCGGACCTGCGAGTACGCGAGGCGATCGCGCTCGCGCTCGATCGGCAGGCGGTGATCGACGCGCGGTTCGAGGGCCGCGCGGTGCTCGCGACCGGGCTGTTGCCCCCGACCCACTGGGCCTACAATCCAGACGTGCCGCGCTGGACCCGCGATCTGCCGCGCGCGCGCGCATTGCTCGACGCGGCCGGCTATCGCGCGGGGCCCGACGGCGTGCGGCTGCGGTTGACCTACAAGACCTCGGCGGACGCGTTTCGCGTCGCGATCGCGCACGTGCTCGCGGCGCAGCTCGCCGAGGTCGGCATCGCGGTCGAGGTCCGCCCGTTCGAGTTCGCGACGTTCTTCGCCGACATCAAGCGCGGCAGCTACCAGATCGCGACGATGCAGACGACGCCGATCACCGAGCCCGACTTCTACTTCGCGTATTTCAACAGCTCGCGGATCCCCAGCGACGAGGATCGCGACGCCCAGAACCGCTGGCACTATCGTAACGCCGAGCTCGACCGGGTCACCGCCGCCGGCCGCCACGAGCTCGATCGCGACACCCGCAAGAAGCTCTACGCCGAGGCTCAGCGCCTGGTCGCCCGCGACCTGCCGGTGATCCCGCTCTGGCACGAGGACAACGTGGTGCTAACCAATGTGGACGTGCAGGGTTACGAGATCCTGCCCGATGGCCGGTTCGCCGGCCTCCCCGCCGTGTCCAAGATGTGATAGCACGATGGTTCCTATGGCCGCCTTGGACCCCGTCGTCGAAGAGTTGTTCCTCGGCATCGCCCACGCGTTGTTCGTCAATCGCCTCCACGTGCTTCGGTTGACCGAAGTGGTCCGGCTCGGCATCAAGCCCGATCCGCACGACCAGAACATGGAGGTGCCGAAGGAGATCGACGCGGAGCTGCTCCAGCAGGCGTTTGCCTACGTCACTCGCGCGTTCCCCTCGACCTTCGGTGGCAAGCTCGAGCAGGCCAAGGCGCGCTGGATTCGCCTCGCCTGAGCCTCGTGAGCCTCGTGAGCCTCGTGAGCTCGTGCTCTGGCGGGTTCAGCCGCGCTTGCCGAGAATACGATCGAGCTCGGCGCCGAGCTGCGGCGCCGTGAACGGCTTCTCGAGGAAGCCTTCGGCGCCCTCGTCGATCAGCGCCTGGGTCACCGCATCGCTCGCGTAGCCCGAGACGATCAGGACCGGCGTCGTGCCGAGCTTGCGCAGCTCGCGATAGCACTCGGGACCCGCGAGCTTCGGCATCACCATGTCGAGCAGGATCAGCACGATCTCGTCGCGATGGATCTTGTAGAGCGCGAGCGCTTCCTCGCCGTCCGCCGCGGTCAGCGTCTCGAGGCCGAGTTGCTTGACCAGACGCGCCATCGCGGTGCGTACGATCGGCTCGTCGTCGACGAGCATCACGCGGCCGTTGCCCCGCCGCCGCGAGTCCTCGGCGCTCGAGGCGGGCAGGGTGGGGTTCGCCTCGGTCGCGGGCAACAGGATCGTCATCGCCGTGCCTTTGCCGACGATGCTCTCGATCTCGATCGTGCCGCCGTGGGCCTCGACGGCGCCGAACACCATGGCGAGCCCGAGCCCGGTGCCCTTGCCGAGCGGCTTGGTCGTGAAGAACGGCTCGAACGCGCGGCGCTGGGTCTCGGCGCTCATCCCGCTGCCGGTGTCGCGCACGACGAGCTTCGCGTAGCGGCCCGGTGGTAGCGTGGCGTGATCGGCGAGCTCGATCTCGTCGGTGGCGAGCGCGAGCGTGCCGTTGCCATCCATCGCGTCGCTCGCGTTCATGCACAGGTTGAGCACGACCTGGCCGAGCTGCGCGGGATCGCCGTCGATGATCGTCGGAGGTCCGTCCGTGCGCGCGACGATGATGTTGCGGCCGAGGGTCCGCGCGACCAGCGGCATCATGTCGTCGAGCACCGAGTGCAACAGCATCGCGCGCTTGCGATACTGACCCCGCCTCGAGAACGCAACCAGGCTGCGGGTCAACGCGGCGCCGCGCTCCGCCTCCTGGCGGATCCGCGCGAGATCCGATCGCACGGCCTGATCCGTCGCCTCGGCGTGGAGCACCTCGGCGTAGGCGAGGATACCGCCGAGGATGTTGTTCATGTCGTGCGCGAGCCCCGCGGCGAGCGTGCCGACCGCGTCCATGCGCTGCGCGTGGACGAACTGATCGCGCAGCCGTTCGCGATCGGCCTCGGCACGGCGGCGCTCGTCGAGCTCGTGCGCGAGCTCGCGCGCGGTCGCCTCGACATCGAGCCGGTGGGTCTCGGCGTGGATCAACGCGCGACGCAGCCCGACTTGCATGATCATCGTGACCAACCAGATCCCGCACAACGCGAGCGGGTAGACCGCCAGGCCGCCGGCGTCGAGCGAGAGCGGGAGGCCGAGCGCGAGCACCGGTACGGTCACGGCCAACGTCCACGCGGTGTCGACGCACAGCGCGGCGGTCGCGATGCCGATCATCAGCGGTAGCACGAGCGTTGCCTGGTGGGTCGCGAGGTACGACGCGAGCGTGGTGGCCGGCGCGAGCAACCAGATCACGGCGCTGATCGGATGTGCGAGGCGCAACGGCACGCGATCGCGGGCGAGCAGCACCGCCAACACGACCCCGATCGCCACCAGCACGAGGTCGATCACGAGCACGAGCGGCGGCAGCGGGACGCCCGCGGGGATCGAGACCACGAGCGCGGCGACGATGCCGCCGATTCCGATCGGCGCGAACACGCGCATGCGATCGAGCGCGGCGCGCTGGAGCTTCGGGACGACATCGGCTCGCACCAGCGGGCCCGAGAGCCACATCGGTACGGTCATTTTTTCCTGCGCGCCGCGAGCTCGGCGAGGCGCCGCTGATGCTCGGCCTCGAACCCGGAGCTCGAGGGCTCGTAGATCTTGGTGCCGGCCAGCTGCTCGGGCAGATAGTCCTCGGCGACGTAGTTGCCCTCGAAGTCGTGCGGATACTTGTAGCCCTGGCCGTGTCCCAGCGGGCGCCCCGCGACCGAGTCGGGGCGCAGCTTCGGCGGCACCGGCAGCGCACCGTGGTCCTTGACCAGCTTGCGCGCGGCGCCGTACGTGACGATCGCGCGATTCGATTTGGGTGCGAGCGCGAGGTACGTCACGGCCTGGGTCAGCGGCAGCACGGCCTCGGGCAAGCCGACCAGCTCGCACGCCTGGAGCGCGGCGGTCGCGACGACGAGCGCCTGCGGGTCGGCGTTGCCGACATCCTCGCTCGCGAAGATCACCATCCGGCGCAGCACGAAGCGCGGATCTTCGCCGGCTTCGAGCATGCGGGTCATCCAGTACACCGCGGCATCGGGATCCGAGCCGCGCATGCTCTTGATGAACGCGGAGACCACGCCGTAGTGCTCGTCGCCGGCCTTGTCGTAGAGCAGCGAACGGCCTTGCGCCGCCTCGGCGACGTGCTCGGCCGTGATCGCCGCGCTGCCCTCCGGCAGCGCGGGTTCACCGGGGCTGTCCAGGCTCGGCGCCATCGCGCGGCGCGCGAGGTCCGCGGCGACATCGAGCACCGAGTACAACCGGCGCGCGTCGCCGGCCGCCGCCGCGACGACCTGGGCGGTGGTCTCCGGGTCGATCGTGACGCCGAGCTTGCCGAGCCCGCGCTCGGCGTCGGTGATCGCGCGTGCGACGAGCTGCGCGAGTTGCGTGTCATCGAGCGCCTCGAGCCGGACGACGCGGCAGCGCGACAGCAGCGCGGCGACGACGCCAAAGCTCGGGTTCTCGGTGGTCGCGCCGATCAGCGTGACCGTGCCGGCCTCGACGTGCGGTAGCAGCGCGTCTTGCTGCGTCTTCGAGAACCGATGGATCTCGTCGATGAACAACAGCGTGCGCGCATCGAACTGATCACGGCGTTGCGCGGCCTTGGCGACCGCCTCGCGGACCTCCTTGACCCCGGCGTCGACCGCGGACAACGCCACGAGCTCGGCCTTCAACGCCTCGCCGAGCAGGCGCGCGAGCGTGGTCTTGCCGCTCCCGGGCGGCCCCCATAACAGCAGCGACGGGATCGTGCGCGAGGGGGCGAGGTTCGACAGGATCTTGCCGGGCGCCAGGAGGTGGCTCTGACCGACCATCTCGGAGAGCGAGCGCGGCCTCATGCGCTCCGCCAGCGGCTCTCCTGCATGGCGCTTGCGAGCGCTCTGGCTGAACAGATCCATGCCGTCTAGCTGCATACCCCGAGATCCCGACTAGTTACAGCGCGATTGCACCGTCACGTCATTGTTGCAAGCTGGAGCCGCTCCCGGTGTTCTGGTGACGCCACACCCGGCAACTGGGGCGTCCATGACACCAAACCGCAGCGCAGTTTCAGCGGATTAGCTGCGCGATCCGTATGGCACGCGCCCTGCTATCTCCTGCTGCATGATCGAGACGATCTTTCAATATCGCACCCTGGTCGGGAAGTGCGAGTTGGGCGTCGGCCTCGACTGGGACGAGATCCAGGTCATCAGCGACATCGAGCGCGAGCTCGTGCGCGACGCCGGTCCGAGCGGTCGCCGGTTCCGGCGCGAGCCGGTCGCGATCCGCGGGATCGTGCGCGGCGACCGGATCAACGATCGGGTCGACATCGTCGAGATCGGACCGGGCGGGTTGGTGTGCCGCCGCGCGCCGTTCATCGCTCGCGGTGAGGTCGTCGAGCTCGTGATCAACGTCGAAGCCAGGAGTTATCGGTTTCGCGCGGTCGGCAAGTGGCTCAAGGACGACGGCGACGATTACCAGGTCGGCCTCGCGTTCATCGGCGTCCCGATCTGCCTGCACATCGCGCAGGTCTCGGCGCACGAGTTCGACCTCGTCGATCAGATCAACGCCGCGGCGTAGCGCTGCGGTCGCTAACGTTCGGTCAGCCGCTGGATCAAGTGGACGGTGCGCGGCGGCAGGGTCTCACCTCGCCACGCGAGCGCGCGAGCGAGCACCACGGCCTTGTCGAGGGCGTTGAGCTGCGGGCGCTGCGCGAACAGGTGATCGCCGGTCGCGGCGATCTTGTCGAGGATCCGCATGCCACCGTGCCACGTCAACGCGAGCTCGACGGCGAGATCCGCGCCGACGACGTCGACGAGCGGGCGCGCGCGCTCGAACAAGGCGCGGGTGCGCGCGACCTCGTAGCGGACCAGGTTGCCAACGGCGTTCGAGATCCGGCGCGAGGCGATGTCGGCCTCGGTGACGGCGAAGTGACGAAGGTCCTCCGCCGGCAGGTAGACCCGGCCGCGCGCCCAATCGGCCGGGACATCCTGGATCAGGCGCGCGACCGCGACCGCGCTCGACAGATCGTCGGCGAACGCGTGGAGCTCGGGCGCGCGATAGCCGCCGATATAGAGCAACAGGCGCCCCACCGGCTCGGCGGCCTGGCGGGTGTACGCGTGGAGCTCGTCGAACGTCGCATAGCGCCGTCGCTCGAGGTCGGTGCGAAACCCCGAGAGCAGCTCGACGAACTCCGTGATCGGAAGTGCGAAGCGATCGGCGGTATCGGCGAGCGCGACGAACACCGGATGCTCGGCGCGGCCGCGATAGGCGTCGTGGAGCTGCTCTTCCCAACGATCGAGCTCGCGCGCGCGGCGGCCCTCGAACGAGCGCTCGTCGGCGATGTCGTCGGCGACGCGCGCGAACGCGAACAGCGCGAAGATGTGCTTGCGCAACGCCGACCGCGCGAACATCGAGCCGACCGGATAGTTGTGATGGCGCGCGTGGACCAGGGCCTCGCAGTAGCGGTAGCAGGCCTCGAGCTCGAGCGTCGGGGGGAGCGGTACGGCGAGAGCGGGCGAACGGGCGACACCGAGGCGGGTGATCATGGGGTCTCCTTCAGGCGTGCGAGCACTTCGCGCGCGCGATCCGGTTTGATCTCGCCGCAGGCCGAGAGCTCCGCGGCGACGATCTCGACGAGGTCACCGGTCGCGCCGGCCGCGCGGGCGACCCCACGGGCGTGCAACGCCATGTGGCCGCGCTGGATGCCCTCGGTCGCGAGCGCGCGCAGCGCGGCGAGGTTCGTGGCGAGCCCGGCGGCGCCGGCGAGCGCGGCGAGGCGATCGGCGTGGTCGATGCCGGCCAGCTCGAGCGCGAGCCGCGCGGCTGGATGGTTATGGAGCGCGCCGCCGACCGTGCCGACCGCCATCGGCATGATCAGCTCGCCCTCGAGCCCGGCCTTGCCGCCCCGGGCCGCGCGCCACACCGCGAGCGGCGAGTAGCGCCCGGAGCGTGCGGCGAACGCGTGCGCCCCGGCCTCGACCGCGCGCCAGTCCTGGCCGGTCGCGACGAGCACGGCGTCGACGCCGTTCATGATGCCCTTGTTATGGGTCGCGGCACGGTATGGATCGAGCTCGGCGAACCGCGACGCCGCGGCGATCGCCTCGCGCACGTCCGGACCGTCGAGCCGGTCGTCGGCGACGAAGCAGCGCACCGTGACGGTGCGGCCGTCGGTGAGGTTGGTCAGGATGCGGAGGCCGGCCCGCCCGCACGCGGTGGTCGCGACGCGTTCCGCGAGCGCTTCGCACAGCGTGTTGACCAGGTTCGCACCCATCGCGTCGCGACAATCGACGTGCAGGTGGACGACGATCATGCCGCCATCGGGACCGCTGCGCGCGAGCAGGCGCGGCTCGAGCTCGACCGGTCCACCGCCGCGTTCGGCGAGGCGCGGCACGAGCCGGCGTGCATCGGCGAGCAGCTCGGGTGCGGCCGCGGCGAGCGCGAGCATCGCGGCGTCGCAGTCGGCGATGTGCGTGACCTGGATCTGGCCGATCATGATCGGCGCCGACATCGTGCACGCGAAGCCCTCGGGCCGGGCCATCCGGGCCGCGTTCGAGGCCGCCGCGACGATCGAAGGTTCTTCGACTGCCATCGGCACGAGCACGTCGGTGCCGTCGATACAGAAGTTGACGGCGACCGCGAACGGCAGCGCGTACGTCCCGATCACGTTCTCGATCATGCCGTCGGCGGCGTCGAGCGAGAGCCCACCCGGATCGATCGCGCGGAACGCGAACGGGCTGAAGTCCCCGCCAACGACCTCGGCGATGCGCCTCCGCCGCTCCGCGGGAGCGAGCCGGTAGAAGCCTGGAAGGCGAGAGGTCACGGACCTTTCTACTGTGCGTCCGGCTGCAAGTCCACGCCGGTCGTGTCGACGCGTAGGCCGAGGGGTTGGCACCCTGCTTCGATGAGCAAACGCTCGGCCCGGGTTACATCTTCCTCGACCCGCGGAGTGGCCGGAATCACACCGATCGCGACATCGCCGCCGCCCGCCCCGGTGGTCTTGGCGGTGCCCCCGAACCGCGCGAGCGCCTTGCGCGCCGCGGTGACACAGGGCGGCACGAGCGGCAGGGCGGTCGCGGCCGCGAGCTGATCGGTCGCGGTCGCCGCGAGGGTGAGCGCCGCGATCAGCGCGTTCGCTGCGATCTCCGGGGTCCTCGCCGCGCACGCCTGGCACGCCGCTCGCGACGCCCTCGCGACCGCCGCGAGCGCCGCCTCGACCGCCACGCGGTTCACCTCGCGGGCGGCCATCACCCGGGCGACGAGCTCCGCGGTGTCGGCGGCGGCGCCCGTGAAGAAGGGCAGCAGCACGACGCCGGTGGGCCACGTGAGCCGCGTCGCGGTCCCGGTCTCGAACATGATCACGCCGCCGTGCACCGCCGCGGCGATGTCCGCACCCGAGCCGCGCACCTTCGCGCTCAACGGTGCTTCGCCCGTCGCGGTGTGGACGCCGGCGGTCTGTGCCGCGAGCACGTGCGCCGACAGATCGCTGTAGGACATCGATCGCGCGCGAGGCCGCAGCAGATCTGCGCTCGACGGGCGTGACCGCGACGATTGCGCGAGGCCATGCGCGGCCGTCGCGATCGTCTGGACCGCGTCGCGATCGAGGACCGGGACGGCGCCGCTCGCCGACGCGAGGGCGAGCGCGGTCGCCGCGACCGTGACCGCAGCCGACGAGCCGAGCCCGAGCTTGGTGTTGCCCAGGAAGAACGTGCTCGAGTCGACCACGATCTCCATCGCTGCGGCGGCGGCCAGCGAGTCCTGGCCATAGGCGCGGGCGATCTCGTCCGCGACCGCGACCAGGAACGGCGAGCTGCCGTGCGGTCCCGTGCGGCGCCGTGCGCTGACCCGGCGGTCGACCGCGACGACGAGCGCGGGCGCGCCATCGAGCACGGCATATTCGCCGGTGAGGATCAATTTGCCGGGTGCAGTCGCGATCATCTAGGTATGCCTCCTCGCCGGGGCGCGCGATGGCGCTCCCTCACTTCAAGACCTCCGCGCCGCCGCCGGGCGCGCTCACGGTGGTTGCCGTCACGCCCTCGACGCCGGCGAGCGCACGCGCGACATGGTCGGCGTCGTCGATGGTCGTCAACACCTTGACGTGCGGCCCCGCATCGATCGTCGCCCACGCGGCGCGCCCGTTGCCGCGCAACGTGCGCACCGCGGCGAGCAACGCGAGCGTCGCCGGCTGCCAGTAGATCACCGCGGGCCGCGCCGCGATCGCGCTCGCGTGCATCGCCAGCGCATTCGCCTCGACGACGGTGCCGAGGCGTGCGAGGTCGCCGCTCGCGAGCGCTGCCTCGACGGCGACCAGATCCAGTGGGACGGTCTGCAACCAGCCCGCGTACAGCGGCGAGGTCGCCGCCACGTGCTCCATCGCATCGCGCGAGCCGTGCGCCTTCGCGAGCCCACCGCCGACCACCGCGATCACCATGCGCACGCGGTCGAGCAGCGGCGACGCGATCGGCTCGGCGAACGCATCCTCGTCGCGATCTCCGGCGTGCATCCGGACGAAGCCTCCGAACAGCGAGCGCGCCGCAGAGCCGGAGCCGCGCCGCGCGAGCTGGGTCAACGCACGCGGCTGCAGCGTGACGCCGGCGGCCTTGGTCGCCGCGACCGCGAGCGCCGCGAACCCGCTCGCGGACGACGCCAGCCCCGACGCGGTCGGGAACTCGTTGCGGGTGACGATCCGCGCGCGCGCGTGCGAGCTC
>JBDTEH010000291.1:0-2716 GCA_039922635.1 Kofleriaceae bacterium
TCGCGCTCGACCACGGTCCGCGCGTCCAGATCGGTGGGGCCTGCGCGCGGCCCGAACAGATCGCGATCACCGTCGACGGCACGGGCGCATGCGTGACCTCTGCGGCGTGGGCCACGGCGCGCGCCGCGATCGACGCGCTGCTGCGCCCGGCCGCGGACACCGTCGATCGGCGGCCGGCGGGCTTCCCGATCGATCACATCGGCCTCACCGGCGCGACGCTCTCGCTGGTGCACCGCCCGACGCTCGTGGTCGACCCCACCGCGCGGCCCTCCGGCAGCGCGGCCTCGCCGCCGGGGCACGCCGGCCTCGCCCGCCCGGCGGATCCCGATCGCGTCGACGAGCTCGTGCGCGCGCTCGCCGAGCCGGGCGCACCGGTCGCGGTGCCTGCGGTCGCGCCGGCGTTCACGCTCTCGATCGTGCCGGTGCGCGGCGAGCCGATCGCGCTCGACGTATTCCCCGACGCGGTGCATCGCCGCGGCGAAGCTATCGCGCTCCGCATCACGCCTGCCGCGCGCGCGATCCTCGGTCGCCCCGCGAGCGTGTTGCTCGACCCCGAGCGGTGGGCCGAGGAGCCTTCGACGATCACCACGCTCGTGCTCGACGGCGTCACGTACCGGCGCGGCGCCGTGCTCGGCGAGTGGTCCCGCTCGCCCGGACCCGAAGCCCCCGGCGATGCCGCGCTCGTCGAAGCGCTCGCGCAGGCCGCCGCGCAGCTGAACGCCCCGGCCCGCACGGGGGCTGCCCCGACGCCACATCACCTCCAGATCACGTTCGCGCCGCCGGTCGGCGCCACCGTCACCCGCGAGCTCGCGCTCGGCGCCCCGGCTGCCGGTGGCTGCCCGGCCTTGCTCGGCAGCGAGCCGGTCACCGCGCCGCTCGAGCTGTGCACCGCGGTCGCGGCGTTGGCGCGCTGATTGTCGATCGCGGGCCTGACGTTCGGGCTCGACGCCGGCTGGCTGTTCTGATCCTCGGACTTTAGTGCCTGACGAGATCTGCCGGCGACGGCTTGGTCGCCGGCGGCGGCCCACCGGCGGCGCTGCCCGAGCCCGGGGGGGGCTCGATCTCCGGCGTCTCCCAGGTCTGGGTCAGGTTCTTCATCTTCTTGTAGACCAGCAGGCCATCGGAGTTCCGCTCCGAGTGCGGCGAGCTCATCTTGAACGTGCCGGTGATCTCGACCTCATCGCCGACCGCGTACGGCGGGCAGATGTTCTTCTTCGGATCTTTCTCGTGCGGCTCGCAGCGATCCGGGAGGTTGCGCTCCGGCTTCTTCATGCGCTGCTCTTCGAGCTTGTTGTACGGGCGCGGCACGTCGACGATCCACAGGCTCTTCTCGGCCGGCGTGTCCTTCGTGTCGCCGATGTAGAACTTCGGGCGCTGGCACAGCGTCGGGTCCTCGTCGAGGCGCTTCTGGAGATCCTTGTCGGTCTCGTTGGGCTTGCGGACCGCGGTCATGCAGTCGTACGCCCACGTGATGAAGCCGTGCACCGTGAGATCGGTGTCGAACAGCTTCTTGCCCTTGACGCGGAGCTCCTTGACCGAGTGACCACCGTCGGCCGGCGCCGGCGGGAGCTCGAACGCCGGCACGGCCGGGAGGTCGAGCTTGACGTCGGTCTTCTTGACCTCGGCCGCGGGGCCCTGGATCTGGTCCTTGCCGCAGCCCGCGCCGGCGAGCGGGATCAACAGCGGAACCAGGCACGCGAAGATGGTGGTGCGAACCCCGAGAACGTGCGACATGCTGCCGGTCTTAACATGGTGCGGTTGGCCCCTCAAGTCGCGGTCATCGTCGCGGCGCTGACTGCGTGTGACTCGGCCGCGCGGGTCAAGCCTTGGCGGCACGCGCCGGACCCGGCGATCGAGGCCCAGGGCCAGCCCTCGTCGAAGGTCCTGACCGGGCTCGGCGAGCTCGGCCCGAACGAAGCTGAGGTGCGCGCGCAGCGCAACCACACCCTGCGGATCGCCGTCGATGCCGAGCCCGGCCGGCTCACGCCGCTCGTCGCCCCGTCGGTGTGGGCCCGCCGGATCACGCTCGGCACCATCTTCGAGCCGTTGATCCGCTATGTGCCGTCCGGACCGGGGGGCGCGCCGGCGCACTTCGAGCCCGCGCTCGCCGAGAGCTGGCAGGTGATGCCCAGCGGCCTCGAGATCCGCATCAAGCTCCAGCCCGACATCACGTTCCACGACGGCCGGCCGCTGACCGCGTCGGATGTCCAGTTCACGCTCGATTCGGTCCGCGATCGGAGCAAGCACGTCGACCATCTCCGCCCGATGCTCGACGACGTCGAGGCGATCGAGCTGGTCACCCCGCGCGAGGTCCGGCTGCAGCTCAAGCGGCCCAGCGGCTGGGTCCTGCGCGCGCTCGCCGAGATCCCGATCCTGCCGATGCACGTCTACGACGGCAGCCTGCTCGCCGGCGGAGCGTTGGTGGGAACCGGACCGTGGAAGCTGGTGTCCAACAAGGGCGGGATCGTCCACCTCACGCGCTATGACAAGTACTGGGGCAAGCCGCCCGCGATCGCGGATCTCGAGTTCGTCTACGAGCCGGACGCCGCGGTCGCGCTGACCGCCGCCAAGCGCGGCGAGCTCGACATCATCCCCGCGTTGATCCCGGCGCACTGGCCGGAGCAGGCCAGTGCCCCCGGCGTCGCCTCGTCGTTCCGCCCGCTCGAGCTCGCACCGCCGCGGCTGCGCTACCTCGCGTTCGATGCGGCGCGCGCGC
>JBDTEH010000292.1:0-15968 GCA_039922635.1 Kofleriaceae bacterium
CCGGCTGCTGTTCGACGCCGAGACTCCGCCGTCCGAGAAGTCCTACTCGATCGACATCAAGACCGGCGAGACCCAGTCGTACCAGGCCGACTTCACCCGCTAGCGCGTGAAGCCCGGACCGACCGTCACGATCGGTGGCGGGCGCGACGAGCTCGCCACCGCGATGATCGCGATCGCGGCCGCGACCGCCGCGACGCCGACGCCGGCCCACACGATCGGGTTACGGCACAGCTTGCAGCGATGGTCCTCGAGGTTACCGATCAAGCGCGGATCGTCAAACACGTTCGGCGGGTACCTCAGATCTGCAGAGCGCGCGGCGTGCCAAGCCTCGCGCGCCGCGACGGCGACCCCGGCGGGATCTGCGTAGCCGAGCTCGACGACCGCGGTGCAGCGCGCCGGCGCGCCGGCGCAGCGCTGGACCAGGAGCGTCGGGCCACCGCGGCGCTCGGTCGCGGCGACCAGGACGACCTGGTCGAGATCCGCGAGCTCGAGCACGCGATCGACGACCAGCTGCTGGGTTCGCTGCGACGTCCCGGCGTCGAGCCCGGCCCCGAGCTCCGCCGCTTGGTCATCGTGGTCGAGCGCGAACGGCAACTCGGCGGTCTTGTCGTCGAGCGCGAACGCGCGCGCGTACGGGTCGAACTGCGCCATCCGCGCGACGATGACGTGCTGGCCGGCCGCGAGCTCCGCGTCCAGCGGCGTGCGGCCGACGTCGTGACCGTCGATGCTGACGGTCGCGCCGGGCGGCTCGCTCGTGACATGCACCGGGTGGGTCGGGCGCCGCTGGCCCCGCACGCGGTCGACGGTCGCGACGACCTCGGGCGAGAACTCGAGCTGCGTGATCGGTCGATCGGGATCGAGCGCGAGCGCCAGCGCGATCGCATCCCGTGCTTCGCCGGTGCGGCCGCGCTGCGCGAGCACGGCACCGAGGCGCAGCGACGCATCGGCGTAGAGCGCGGGCATCCCGGGCAACGCGAGCAGGCTCTCGGCATCGGTGCGTGCCGCCGCCAGCCGCGAGGTCGCGAACTCGAGCTGGACGTTGTGATATGCGCGCCAGCCCTCGTCGATCTGCTCGCGGACCCGGCGGAACCGCACCATCGTGCTGATCGGCACCGCGCCGGCGGTCGCGGCCTCGCGGGCCTCGGCGAGCGCGTCCCCCGCGATCCGTAGCGCGCCGCGATCGCGGAGCGCCGCGGCCATCGCCGCGACCACCGCGGGCCGCTGCTCGCGCGGCGCGACGACGAGCAGTCCGACCCCGCCGGCGTACGCGCTCGGCGCGCCCGCGCCCGCGCCCGCGAGCGCCAGCGCGATCGCCAGCGCGATCGTCAGTCCCCTCATGGCTTACGAGTATACTCGCGTCATGTCCTTTGATTGGCTCGACCGCAGTCCCATGCCCAAGCACGGCTCGAAGCTGCGCGCCGAGATCGCCGCGAGCGAGCTCGCGGACCGCGCCGGGACGTTGTTCCGGCTGGGCTTCACGCAGGCGCAGGCGACCGCCCGCCTCGTCGCCCGGACCGCGTGGGAGTACGACCCTCCGACGAAGTTCCACGTGCGCCCCGACGCGCTGTCGGATGCGGCGATCGCGAAGATCGTCGCCTCGACGTATGCGCGCCGGCCCGGCGGCTAGCATGAAGCGCCTCGCGCTCGCCGTCGTCGCGGCGTGTACGCAGCACGCCGGCAGCGCGCAGCAGCAGGTGCCGGCGCCCGAACAGCTCACGATGTCCGAGCTCGCCGGCGATTGGCGCTGGCTCTACCGCACCGAGGAGCGCGGTACGTCGCGCGTCGAGCAAGAGCTGTGGCGGTTCGACGCCGATCCGCAGCACCCGTTCCGGCTGACCGGGCGGTACGTGCGCACGGTCGAGGTCGCGTCGCTCGATCACGCGGTGTTCCAGTGCAACGAGCGGCCGGCGTATCGCCAGCGCGCGGTGTTCGACGTCACCGCCGATCTGACCGGCGGCGAGCTCGTGATCCACGAGACCGGCTATCAGACCGAGCCGTCGCCGTGCGATCACGGCTTTCGCCACCTCGGGGTGTATCGCGCCGTCCCCGATCCGAACCGGCTCGTGCTCGCGTGGAGCCAAGGCGCCGCATCCGGAAGTGAGACGCTGTGGCATGTCGGCACCACCACGCCTGCCCTGCTCCAGCCACCGTGGCCGGCGACCTACACCCCGACCGGCCCGTGGCGGTGGAGCGCGACCTCGGTCGACGCGACCGGCAACATCCATGACGAGATCGAGTGGTGGGAGATCTCGCGGCGCAGCGACACCGAGCTCGACGCGACGTATCGCCGCCGCGTCACGGTCCGGTCTCCGGACGGTCGACCGATCGCGTGTGCGAAGGCACCGAGCTGGACATTCGACGACGCCTACGTGCTGTCCGGACAGAGAGAAGAGGACCACTGGCACTTCCACGAGCTCGCCGTCGAGCCGGGCGATCATCCGTGCCTGCGCGCGACGCCCAAGCGTACGCTCGACGAAGCGACCGCGGAGCAGATCGGCGACTACCTCGTGCTCGAGTGGCGCGGCAAGCGCCATCAGACGCTCTACAGGCCCGCCGACGCCCGCGGGCGATAGACCTTCGCGAGATAGTCCTCGATCATCCGATCGCTCGAGAAGCGCCACTGCGACATCGCGATGCTCGCGCGCATGATCGCGAGCCACTTCGCGCGCGTCGCGTACGCCGGCAGGACGTCGCGATCGAGCGTCTTGTAGAGCAACGCGCGATCGCGCTTGTCGATCTGGGCCGCGGCCTGGTCATCGAACGCATCGTCATCGGCGTTCGCGTCGCCGATCTTCCATCCGGTGACGCCGTGCTCGCAGCCCTCGGGCCACCAGCCATCGAGGATCGACAGGTTCGGGACGCCGTTCATCGCCGCCTTCATGCCGCTGGTGCCGGAGGCCTCGAGCGGCCGGCGCGGGTTGTTGAGCCAGACATCGACCCCGCGGGTGAGCAGCGCGCCGAGGCGCATGTCGTAGTTCTCGAGGAAGATGACGTGCTTCGGGTGCGCCTTCGCGGCCGCGACGAGCTTGGAGACGAGCGCCTTGCCGGCGCTGTCGCGCGGGTGCGCCTTGCCGGAGTACACGAGCTGGACCCCGCGCGCGAACAGCGACTCCAAGGCCTTGTCGTCGCCGAGGATCAGATCGGCGCGCTTGTAGGACGCCGCGCGCCGCGCGAACCCGATCACCAGCTTGTCGACGTTCAACACCACCCCGGTGCGCCGCTCGAGCTCGGTCGCGAGCTCGAGCTTCATCGCCTGGTGCGCGGCCCACAGCGCCTCGTCCTGCGCCGCCTTCGGCTTCTCGATCACGAGCGCGGCGCGGATCCGTGCGTCCTGCCAGGTCGGGACGTGGACGCCGTTCGTGATCGCGATGATCGGCGCGGCGCCGGTGACATCCTTCCACATCGCGCGCGCGGTCTCGGCGTGGAGCTCGGCGACGCCGTTCGCGATCCGCGCGAGGCGCAGCCCGGCGACGGTCATCGAGAACGGCGAGCCGCCGATCGCAGTCAGGTCCTTTTCGGAGAAGCCGCAGTCCGCGCCGAGCTTTTTCATCAGCGCCAGGTCATGGACCTCGTTGCCCGCCGGCACCGGGGTGTGGGTGGTGAACGCGACATGCGGGCGCAGCTTCGCGATCTTGTCCGCGAGCGTGCGGCCGCCGAACCGGCCGAGCCGCAACAACTCGAGCCCGGCGAACACCGCGTGCCCCTCGTTGAAGTGATAGACGTCGATCGCCTCGCCGAGCGCCTCCATGAGCCGCACACCGCCGACGCCGAGCACGACCTCCTGAGCCAGGCGGTCCTCCTCGCCGCCGCCGTACAGCCGGCTCGTGATCCAGCGATCTGCCTCGTGGGCGGGCTCGAGCAGGTACAGCGTGGACGTGATGAAGCGCTCGACCCGCCACACCCACAGCGGCACCTTCTTGCCCTTGATGGTCACCTCGAGCTTGTTGCCCTTGGGCAGCTCCACACGCCGCACCGCGTCGCGCGGGGTCTTGGGATACTGGTCGAGGATGGCGCCCGTGCCGCCGATCACCTGGCGGGTGTAGCCCTCGTTCCAGAACAGCCCGATCCCCGTGACGGGCGCGTGAAGGTCCCCGACCGACTTCATGTGGTCGCCCGCCAAGATCCCGAGCCCACCGGCATAGATCGGGAACGCCGGATCCAGCCCGTATTCCATGCAGAAGTACGCGACGCGAGGGGGCTGTGAGCGCGGCGAGGTGGCCATCGCGGCGACCCTACAAGATTTTTTGGACCGTTATCCGGCCGCCGAGTACACAATGGAAGGATGAAGGCGAAGCGGGCCGTGATGTCCGCGGAGGACCGCGCGATGTTTCTCGAGGCCGTGCGTGGCGCCCAGCCGCTCGCGACGCGAGATCGTGTGGTCGTGCCACCGCCGCCACCGTCTCCCGTGCGCGTCGCCGTGCTACCGCCCGAGGTCAAGCTCGCGGTCGAAGGGGATGGCACGCGCTACTCGGCGCGCGCTCCCGGCGTGTCACTCGCCCAGGTCGCCGAGCTCCGCACCGGCAAGGTCCATCTCGAGGCAACGCTCGATCTGCACGGAGTTTCCGTCGACGATGGCGTCGCCAAGCTACGCGCGTTCCTGCTCGAGGCGCGCACGCTCGGTCGCCGTCGCGTCCGCGTGATCCACGGCAAGGGTCTCCACTCCGAGACCGGCGCTCCGCTGCGCGAAGCGATCGTCGCCGACTTGCTGGGCGCCGCGAGCGGCCTGGTCCGCGCGTTCGCGACCGCCTGCGCGAGCGACGGCGGCGACGGCGCGACGATCATCGTCGTGCGAGGATTGAAGTGAAGCTTACCCTCGCGTTGCTTTTGGCAACATCGACGGCATTCGCCGCACCGACGCGCGCGATCTCGGCCGTCAAGCCGCACCACGACGGAGCGCACGCGCGGGTCGAGGTCCGCGCCGCGGGGGTGATGCGGCCGGCGCGCGAGGCCGTCGGCCGCCGCGAAGAGCCGTTGTCCGCAGAAGAAGCCACCGCGAAGCAGATCGAGAAGCTGCTGCACGGCCCGCTGCGCTACACGAACACCGGCCTGTTCGTCGCCGACGCGCGCACCGGCGATCCGATGTTCGCGGTCAACGCCGACGATCTGCTCAACCCGGCCTCGAACGTGAAGATGATCTCGACCGCGACCGCGATCGATCTCATGGGGCCGGGCTTCAAGTACGCGACCCGCCTGCTCGGGCCCGAGCCCGATGCCTCCGGAACGATCCACGGCAACGTCTACCTGCTCGGCACGTGGGACCCGACGCTCGTCGCCGCCGATCTCGACGAGCTCGGCGCGCAGCTCGCCGCGCGCGGCGTCAAGGCGCTCGACGGTGACATCGTCGTGGGCAGCGACCCGACGCGCGATGGGCTGTTCCGCGCCGTCGTGCCGATCGACATCAAGGCCGGCGCGCCGGGGGAGCCACCGACCGCCACCGCGCCGGTGGGGTTCGACCTCGTCACGTTCAAGATCGACGCGAAGACCGCGGCCACCGTCCAGCGCCCGCGCCTGACCTACACCGCCCAGTCGATCGTGGATCCCGACGGTCACGTGCGCGTCGAGCTCGCGATCCACGGCACGCTCGGCAAGGCCGGCGCCACCACGTACGCGCTCGCCGTCAAGGAGCGCACCTATGACGCCGCGCACGTCGTCCGCGCGGCGCTGCGCGCCCACCAGATCGCCGTCACCGGCGACGTCTCGACCGGCGAGCTCGGCGACTTCATCGGTGCGGCCGCCGCCAGAGGCGGCTTGCCCATCGAGCTCGCGCGCCACGAATCGCTGGCGCTCTCGGACATCGTCACGCGGGTCAACAAGTGGAGCATCAACTGGCTCGCCGATCGCGTGATCATGACGACCACCGCGCTCGCGCATCGCGAAGCTCCTTCGATGGACCGCGCGCTCGAGGCGATGTACGCGTGGCTCGCGCGCCACCCTCACGTCGACAAGGCCGACGCCCTGCTCGACTCCGGCTCCGGCCTGTCCTACCGCACGCGGATCTCGGCCCGCGAGCTCGTCGCCGTGTTCCGCAGCGCCGCTGGCTTCTCGATCGACTCCGACGCGACCGCCGGCACCGCGTGGCTGGGCTCGCTCTCGATCGGCGGCACCGATGGCACGCTCCACCGGCGGTTTCGCACACCCGAGGTCAAGGGTCTCATCCACGCCAAGACCGGCACGCTGTCGACCGTGATCGCGCTGACCGGCGTGCTCGACTTCGATCCGCAGCGCCCGCTCGCGTTCTCGATCGTCACGAACGGCGACCGGCCGCTCCAGAAGCGCTACGTGCGGCGCACCCACGAGCAGCTCGTCAAGCTGCTCGTGCAGTACCTGGCGAAGACCGCGAAGACTCCGCTCCCCGCGTTCGCGCCGCCGCGCCCGACGACGACGACGAAGCAGCCGCCGCCGGTTCGCGCGACGACGTCCCCTGCCGACGAAGAGCTCGACGAGGGGCCCGAGCTACCGCTCGACGAATCGCCGCTGCGCGAGTAGCGAAGCCAGCCCGGCTGGCCCGTGAAGTCTTGGTGGGCGCTGCAGGGATTGAACCTGCGACTTGTTCCGTGTGAAGGAACCACTCTCCCGCTGAGTTAAGCGCCCGAGGGGTGGTTGTGTAGCAACGCTCCCGGCCGGGTGTCAATCGTTGTGATACGACCGCGACATGGAGAAGACGATCGTTCGTACCTCCGAGGCGCCGGCCGCGATCGGGCCGTACTCGCAGGCGGTGACGGTGCAAGTCGGCGACAAGCGGATGGTCTTCACGAGCGGGCAGATCGCGCTCGACCCCGCGAAGGGCGCGATGATCGAGGGCGATGTTGGCGCCCAGACCCACCAGGTGCTCGCGAACCTCCGGGCGGTCCTCGCCGCGGCCGGGGCGACGCTCCAGCACGTCGTGAAGACCACGATCTTCCTGGCGAACATGGACGACTTCGCCAAGGTGAACGCGATCTACGGCGAGCAGTTCGCGACCGAGCCGCCTGCACGTTCGACGGTCCAGGCCGCGCGGTTGCCGCGCGACGCGAAGGTCGAGATCGAAGTCATCGCCATCATCTAGCAAGGAGCGCAGCATGTCGGACACGTCGATCGATTCGGTACTGAACGAGACGCGTAGCTTTCCGCCCCCGGCCGCGTTCGCGCAGCACGCGAGCGTCAAGAGCATGGCCGAGTACGAGGCCCTGGTGCAGCGCGCGGCGACCGACCCGGACGCGTTCTGGGCCGAGATCGCGGGCGAGCTGGCGTGGGGCAAGCCGTGGTCGAAGGTCCTCGACTGGAAGCTGCCGGACGCCAAGTGGTTCGTCGGCGGAGAGCTCAACGCGAGCGTCAGCTGCCTCGATCGTCACGCCCACGGGCCGCGCAAGAACAAGGCGGCGCTGATGTTCGAGGGCGAGCCGGGCGACGCGCGCGTGCTCACGTATGGCCAGCTCTATCGCGAGGTCTGCAAGGCCGCGAACGCGCTGACCGCGCTCGGCGTCGGCAAGGGTGACTTCGTCGCGATCTACCTGCCGATGATCCCGGAAGCCGCGATCGCGATGCTCGCGTGCGCGCGGATCGGCGCACCGCACACGGTCGTGTTCGGTGGGTTCTCGGCCGAGGCGCTCGCGGATCGGATCAACGATTCGCAGGCCAAGCTCGTGATCACGGCCGACGGCGGGTGGCGGCGCGGTCAGGTCATCCCGCTCAAGGACAACGTCGACAGGGCGCTGATGATCACGTCGTCGGTCAAGGCCACGCTCGTCGTCAAGCGCTGCGCGAATCCGGTCGCGTGGGGCGAGCGCGACGTGTGGTGGCACGACGCGGTCGATCCGGCGTCGGCGAAGCACGAACCCGCGCTGTTCGACAGCGAGCATACGCTGTTCTCGCTGTACACCAGCGGCACCACCGGCAAGCCCAAGGGCATCGTCCACACGACCGGCGGCTACCTGACCTACGCGGCGTACACCACGAAGCTGGTGTTCGACCTGCGCGACGACGACATCTTCTGGTGCACCGCCGACATCGGCTGGGTCACCGGCCACAGCTACGTCGTCTACGGGCCACTCGCGAACGGCGCGACCGTCATGATGTACGAGGGCGCACCGAATCAACCGGGCCCGGATCGATTCTGGGAGATCATCGAGAAGTGGGGCGTGACGGTGTTCTACACGGCGCCCACCGCGATCCGCGCGTTCATGCGCTGGGGCGATCAATGGCCGGCGAAGCACGACCTGTCGTCGCTGCGCCTGCTCGGGTCGGTCGGCGAGCCGATCAACCCCGAGGCGTGGATGTGGTACCGCGCGCAGATCGGCGGCGAGCGCTGCCCGATCGTCGATACGTGGTGGCAGACCGAGACCGGTGGGATCATGATCTCGCCGCTGCCGGGCGCGACGCCGACCAAGCCCGGCTCCGCGACGCGGCCGCTACCGGGCATCGCGGCGAACGTGATCATGAAGGACGGCACCCCGTGCCCACCGAACCAGGGCGGCTTCCTCGTGATCGAGCGGCCCTGGCCCGGGATGCTGCGCACGATCTTCGGCGACCACGAGCGCTACCAGAGCACCTACTTCGGCGAGATTCCCGGCGTGTACTTCGCCGGCGACGGCGCGCGCAAGGATGCGGACGGCTACATCTGGGTGATGGGCCGCGTCGATGACGTCATCAACGTCGCCGGCCACCGGCTATCGACGATGGAGGTCGAGAGCGCGCTGGTCTCGCACCCGAAGGTCGCGGAGGCCGCGGTGGTCGGCCGGTCCGATGATCTCAAGGGCCAGGCGATCGTCGCGTTCGTGACGCCGCGCATGGGCGTCGACGTGAACGACGCGCTCGCGAAGGAGTTGCGCGAGCACGTCGCGACCCAGATCGGCGCGCTCGCGCGCCCCGAGGAGATCCGCTTCACCGATGCGCTACCGAAGACGCGCTCCGGCAAGATCATGCGGCGCCTGTTGCGCGAGGTCGCCTCCGGATCGAAGGCGCGGGGCGATACGACCACGCTCGAGGATCAGGGCGTGCTCGAAAAGCTCGCGCAATCGTTCGCGCAAGAAGAATAACCACGCGGCTCGCTGAGGTAAAACAGCTCATGAAAAAGTCACTCGTTGTCGTGTTGGTGCTCGCTACCGCCGGGTGCGGCAAGGCCAAGCCCAAGGAAGGCATCGACCCGGGCCAGCCCGAGCAAGGCTCGGCGCAGGGCTCGGCGCAGGGCTCGGCGCAGGGCTCGGGTTCGGCGGTCGCCGCGGGTTCGGGTTCGGGTTCGGCCACGCCGATTCCGGTGTACACGCCGACCGCCGACGTCCCGCAGGCGATCAAGGACGCGATCGCCGCACCCGATCGCGACGACGCAGATCGCCGCCTCGATGCCGGCCGCAAGCCCGGCGAGGTGCTCGCGTTCTTCCGCGTTGCGCCCGGCGAGAAGATCGGCGAGATCTTCGCCGGCGGTGGCTACACGACCGAGCTGATGGCGCGGATCGTCGGGCCGACCGGTAAGGTGTGGGCCGAGAACAGCAAGGAGATCAACGAGAAGTTCGCGAAGAAGTCGTTCGGCGAGCGCGCGGCCAAGCCGGTGATGGCGAACGTCGTCGCCGTCGAGCAACCGCTCGACGATCCGTTTCCGGCCGCCGCGAAGGACCTCGATCTCGTCGTGACGGTGCTGAACTATCACGACACGGTCAACTTCAAGACCGACCGCGCGAAGATGAACAAGGAGGTCTTCTCCCACCTCAAGAAGGGCGGCTACTACGGCATCGTCGACTCGAGCGCCCCGGATGGCAGCGGGACCAAGGACACCGAGACGCTGCATCGCATCGATCAGAAGGTCGTCGAGACCGAGGTCAAGGCCGCCGGCTTCAAGCCCGCCGGCGAGTCGTCGGTGTTGCGTAACCCCGACGACAAGCGCGACTGGAACAGCTCGCCCCACGCGGCCGGAGAGAAGCGCGGCACCAGCGACCGGTTCGTGCTGCTGTTCCAGAAGCCGTGATGTAGGTGCGGTCGCTCGTCCCGGCGACGAGCGGCCTCGGCGGCGGCTTCACGCTTCGCACGCACCGCGCAACATGGGCGCATCACGGGGCCCGGATGATCGGCGGATGCGCTTCCTCCTCCACGGGCTCGGGCTCGGGCTCGGGCTCAGCCTCGCCGCGTGCGCGCCCGCGTACTCGCACACCGCCTCGACCACGTTCGCCTCGACCTACTCGTGTCCGCTCGATCGCGAGACCGTCGTACCGACCGCGCCACCGGCCGAGATCGCGGCGGATCCTGCACGCACCAGCGTGTGGCACGCGCATCACCACGCGTTCACGGTCACGGGCTGCGGCCACACCCAGCAACTCGACTGCTACGTGTCGGGAGGCGACGCGATCAATCCGTGGGTCGAATGCAATCCGGCGTGGCTCGCGACCTGGGGGATGTAGCCACCGCGCGCGCGAGCGAGCGCACCCGCGCGCAGGCGCACGCTCAGCGCTTGCGGCCGAGGTCGCTGAAGTCTTCGTCGCTGCGCGCTTCGGTGGTCTCGGTCGACTGCCAATCCACGAGCTGCGAATCATCGACCGCGATCTCTTTTTCGCGTGCGGGCTCCTCGACGTCCTCGACCTCGGTGCCGGTGCGGCGCGGGCGGCCCGTCACCGAAGGGATCGACGCGGACGCCTGCGCTTGTGGGCGGCGCTGGCCCGCGGCGCTCTGCTGGGTCGCGCCGAGCCGGCCGATCCCCGTGTTGCTCTGGCGAAACCGCTGTGACGTCGGCGTACGGCCCCGGGTCGGCGTGATCGGGCGCTCGTCTTGCTCGAGCTCGTTGATGAGGTCCGCGAGGGGCTCGTTGACCGGTGGAATGCTCGGACCGAGCTTACCCGGCGAGGTGCCCTGCGCGATCGGTGCCTCGATCGCATCGGGCGGCGGCGCGAGCATCGAGCCCGATGCTGATGCCAATGCCGACGACGAGGTCGCCATCTCGGACAACGTTTGGCGCGTCACGATCGGCGGGGGAGCGACGTACGCCTGACCGAGTGAGCGCTGCGCGATCTCCGAGATGCATTGCCACAAGATCGACGCCGGCACGTGCTCGCACAGGTTGGGGACGCCGATGGTCTCGACCACGAGCGTAGCGTCGACCCGCGGCGCGCCGAGGCACGCCGTCAACAGCCGCGCCCATAGCGGCCTCGGGAGGTATGCCGAGAGCACGTCGGGCGTGACGTGGCGGAGCACGTCGTCGGCGGTTCCGATGCCGAGCTCGAGGGCCTGGCCGAGCGCGTCGCTGAAGAACGCCTTGATGTTCACGACGACACTCCGTTGGTCACCCCCGCACGCGCCGCCGCCGCCGCAATGCAGGCCCACAGCACTTCGTGTGGGATGTGCGTCGCCAGCATCTCCGGGGTCACGGTCTCGAGCACGCGCTCGGGCGTCATCGCGCCCGCGGCGAGTGATGCGGCCAGCACCTTGGAGAGCAACTCCGGCGGCAGGTGGCTCGCGAGCACGTCCGGAGTGGCATGCGCCAGGACGTCGGCCGGGTTGAAGATCTGATTCTCGAGCCCCGACTTGACGACGTTCGCGAACCACGCTTTCCGGGGATCTTGGGACATTCCGAAACGGTACACCGGAATTCGCCCGGCCAACACTTGCAATGCCGCAGGGCGTCTTGCACGGTCGAAAAATGGCCGAGCCACGCTCCAAGCTCGCGTCCGGAACGGTGCTGTATCGCACCGTCGACGCGACCACCGAGGTGCTGCTCGTGCATCCGTCTGGCAACTACAACCGCCGTGCGCCCTGGGGGATCCCGAAAGGAGCGCCGAATCCCGACGAGACCCTCGAAGCAGCCGCACGCCGCGAGACCTGGGAAGAGACCGGGCTCGAGATCGTCGGTGACCTCGTCGATCTCGGGCACGTCGACTACACGCGCTCGAAGAAGCGCGTGCATGGCTACGCCTGCGCCGCGCCTGCGGGCGCCGTTCCACGATGTGCGTCGTGGGAGGTCGACAAGGTCGAGTTCATCGAGATCACGCGCGCGCGACGTGTGATCCATCCCGATCAGGCCGCGCTGCTCGACCGACTCGAGCAGGTCCTCGCAGCCACCTCCCCGGAAAAGTCTCCAACGCCAGCTGACGGTTAGCCCCACAAGGCTGTCCAGAAACCTGACAGCCGGATCATTTCCGCTCGACAAAAAGGCGGGGTGTGGCATTAGTGCATCCCTCGCGTTTCCGTCGCTGGAGGCGTGAGGCGGGGCACCTGCCGCTCTAACCGGTCGAAATGACCGCGCGGAGAGGCCGATCGAATCGATGTCCTACCTACCTGACCGGTTGGGGCGTTGCTCGACACCAATTCGGTGCGCAACGTGCAGTGAAACCAAGAAGCGGCCGGTTCGTACTCGGACAGGAATCGAACCGCTGCTTGCAACGGTTCCAATCATATCGGCGTCTTATCAGAAACGAGGAGTACCGCACCATGACCACCACTCATTCAGCTCGCCGGCAGCGCACAGCACCCGCGCACCGGACCACGGCTCATGGGCGGCCGGAGCCCGCCAACGACGAGAAGCCGGTGCGCGTGGTGAAGCCCATGCGCTCCGCGGACTCCGACGATCATCTGGCCGCGTACTTCCGCCAGCTGGCGGAGCACGAGCTGCTCACGCCCGAGGACGAGCGCGAGCTCTCCCAGGGGATCGAGGACACCGAGACCCTGACCTGGGAGCGCGTGTTCGCGCGGCCCGAGGTGTGCGCGGCGTTGCTCGCGCTCGTCGAGCCGAACCTCGAGACGCCGATCAAGTTCCCGAAGCTGCAGAAGGCCGCGGACGACCAGCTCGCCTCGAAGAAGGCGCGCAAGGATCCGAAGCTCACCAAGAAGTTGGCGTCGGCGGCGAAGGAGACCGCGGCCAAGCTGCGCACGCTCGATCTCGATCGCGTGCACATCGATGCCGTCGTGCGCGAGATCTATCGCGCACGTGAGGCCGCGCTCGCCGGTGGCGACACGTGGTGGCACGACGGCGCGTCGAAGGACGCGGGGTTCTACGTCGACAACGTGCGCCAGGCTCATCGCGATGCCGCGGCGCTGCGCGACGAGTTCGTGCGCGCGAACCTCCGCCTCGTGGTCACGATGGCACGGCGCTACGATCGCGGTGGTATGCCGCTCGCGGATCTGATCCAGGAGGGCAACCTCGGGCTGATGCACGCGGTGTCGCGCTTTGACTACCGCCGGGGGCTGCGGTTCTCGACGTACGCGTGCTGGTGGATCCGCCACGCGATCGGTCGCGCACTGGCCGACAAGGCCCGCGCGGTCCGCATCCCGGTCCACATGCTCGAGGCGCAGCAGCAGCTCGAGAAGGTCCGCCAGCACCTGATCGGTGACCTCGGTCGCCCGCCGACTCCGCAGGAGCTGGCGCAAGCGGCGCGCGTGCCGCTCGCGAAGCTGAACCAGATGCATCGTTACATCATGGGCCAGCCGATGTCGCTCGACCGACCGGTCCACGACGACGACGATCGCTCGTTCGGCGACACCATGGCCGATCCGGATACCGAGGATCACTCGCCGGCGCAGGAGATGACGACCGCGACGCTGACGACGCAGATCCAGCGGCTGTTGCACCACCTGTCGCCGATCGAGGCGGACGTGCTGACCAAGCGCTTCGGGCTCGGCGATGACGAGGAGCGCACGTTCCGCGAGATCGGCGATCAGTACCACCTGTCGCGCGAGCGCATCCGCCAGATCCAGAACTCGGCGCTCGACAAGCTCAAGCGAGCGCTCGAGCGCGAGCACCGCGGTCACGTCGAGATGTAACCTCGGGGGCATGCGAGCCCCCGGCATGGTGATGGTCGTGGTTGCGGGCATGGGCGTGGCGACCGCCGGGGCGGAGGCGCCCAGTCCGTTCACGTACCCGCACGCCTCCCCGGGCGCGAGCGCAACTCCGTCCGTGGATCCCTTCACCGATCCTTTCGCGTACCCACATGGGCTTCCATCGCGCGCGCCGAGCACCTACACCGGGCTCGGCGCCGCATCGGTTTCGGCGGACGTGATCGCGCGGTTCGCGCCGCCACCGCTCGATCCGACCCTCGCGCGCGGACTGCAGGCGATGCTGGACGTGCGCGGTGCGGGCGGCGGCGTCCTCGCGAGCAACGGCGCCCGGGCGTTCTTCACGTGGCGGATCACGGGCACCGCCCAGGTGTGGCGCCAAGATGGTCCCCAGGCGTGGCCGATCCAGCTCACCGGCGGCGAGGCCAACACCTCCGTCGTCGACATCGCGCCCGACGACAGCTTCGTGGTCGTCGCCCGCGGCGGTGACGGCGACGGTGGCGGCGCGGAGGCTCCGGGCCTGTACCTGCTCGCGCCGACCGGCGGTGCGCTGCGGGTCATCCAGCACACGCCCGGCGTACAGACCAAGCTCGCCTTCATCAGCGACGACTCGCGGGCGGTGTTCTTCACCGCGAACGATCGGGCGCCGGACGCGTACGCGGTCTATCGCTTCGACGTCAACACCGGCGAGCGCCGGCTCTTGTTCGACACGCCCGGGTTGTGGTCGATCGCCGATCACCGCGGCGATCACTGGTTGATGCAGAAGCGCACGGGCTCGCGGACGAGCGAGATCTACGACTACGACGTCGCGGCGAAGGCGTTGACGCCGCTGCTCGGCGCCGGCGAGGCGGAAGCGTACGACGTCGCGTTCGGTGCGAAGGCCGGCCAGCTGCTGGTGCTCACCGACAAGCTCGGCGAGTACCGCCGGCTCTACACGGCCGAGGCCCGCAAGCCCGAGCAGCTCTCGCCGATCGTGACCGAGCTACCGCACGACCTCGAGAGCTTCGTGATCGATCACGCGCGCAGGCGGATCTACTACGTCGTCAACGAGGACGGCTTCATGCGGACCCACGTGCTCGACGCACGGACGTTCGAACCGATCGCGTTGCCGCGGCTGCCGGCCGCGGACTCGATCGTGACGGGTGCGCTCGCCCGAAGCGGGCGGTTCGCGGAGCTCGCGCTCGAGGGCTCGACGATGCCGCCGACCTCGCTCGTGCTCGACTGGCGGACCCGCAAGCTCGTCGCGTGGCGCAGGCCGGCCGCACCGGAGGTCGACGTCCACGCGTTCGTCAAGGCCGAGCTCGAGTCGTATCCGGCCCGCGATGGCGTGTCGATTCCGATGTTCGTGCGGCGCCCGGCGGCCTGCGCGAAGGCGGCGACGCCCTGCCCCGTGATCGTCGAGTTCCACGGCGGGCCGGAGGGTCAGAGCACGCCGCGGTTCTCGGCCGCCGCGCAGCTATTCGTCGAGCACGGCTTCGTGGTCGTCCAGCCGAACGTGCGTGGTTCGAGCGGGTACGGCAAGGCGTGGCTGCACGCCGACGACGGGCCGAAGCGGCTCGACGTCATCACCGATATCGAGGACTGCGCGACGTTCATCCGCCGCGCGTGGGCCAAGGGCGGCGTCGCCCCGAAGATCGGCGTGACCGGTGGCAGCTACGGCGGCTACGCGGTGTTGATCGCGATGACGCGGTTCGCGGGCTCGTACGACGCCGGGGTCGAGCAGGTCGGGATCGCGAACCTGGTGACGTTCCTCGCGAACACGCGGGGCTCGGAGTACGGCGATCCGGTGAAGGACAAGGTCGCGCTCGACCAGCTGTCACCCATCCACTACCTCGATCGCGTCAAGGCACCGCTGTTGATGTTCCACGGCGTCGCCGACCCGCATGTGCCGGTCGGCGACGCGCTCCAGATCCACGAGGCGCTCCAGGCTCGCAAGATCGCGAACCGGCTGATCCTGTTCCCCGATGGCGCGAGCAAGCGCGGCAACGTCGCACTCGCGCTCGGGCACACCGTCGCGTTCTTCGAGCAGCAGCTGAAGTAGCTGCGGCACCACCACCGAGTAGCCCTCCGACGCCGTGAACCGTGCATGCCGCGCGCGCGATCTCCAGCGCTCCGCTTCGCCGCACCGCACCGATCCGATCGAGTTCGCCGTTCCGCGAACGCCCGGTACACTGGAGGCGTGCCAGAGACGTTCGAACAGGTGCGCGAGCTCGCCGACCACGACCTCCGAGAGCTGCTCG
>JBDTEH010000293.1:0-6340 GCA_039922635.1 Kofleriaceae bacterium
AAGTACTTAGACAAGTTCGAAGGAACCTCCTCGTTCTACACCTGGCTGTATCGCATCGTGATGAACCTCGCCATCGACCACATCCGCAAGCACCGCCGGGTGCGTCCCGTCGAGCTGGACGAGCAACACCTCGAGGATGGCGACGGCCTGTTGTCCACGCTGCTCGGTGGCAATCCGGGGCGCGCGCTGATGGACAAACAGATCCGCGAGCGGATCGACACCGCGCTCGGCGAGCTCTCGGAGAACCACCGGTCGGTGATCGTCATGCGCGAGCTCGAAGGGCTGTCGTACGAGGAGATGGCGCACGCGATGGGCTGCTCGAAGGGGACGATCATGTCGCGGCTGTTTCACGCGCGGAAGAACATGCAGCGCCGCCTGGTCGATCTCGTCGATGGCGTCAAGCCGCTGGCCGATGACGTCGAGGACGCCGCGGCCTCCGGGAGCCGGTCGTGACGGCGAACCGCGATCTCGACTTCATGGAGTACGCGGACGGCGAGCTCGAGGGCTCCGCGGCCGACCCGGACGGCCGTGCGAAGGTCGCGGCGGTCCGCGAGCTCGGCGAGCTCGTTCGCGGGCGGCTCGAGCGCGCGGCCGACGACGTCCCCGAGGCGCGGTTCGCCGCGATGTGGAGCGCGATCGACCAGACGATCGCGAAGTCGTCGCCCCAGACCGCGACGCTGCCGGTGCTCGCGGTCGCCCCGCCCGCGACCGGAATCTGGTCGCGGATCGGCCGGTTCCTCGACGCGTATCGCAGCCAGATCATCACCGGCGCGCTGTCCGCGGGTGCGGTCGCGGCGCTCGCGCTCGTGTTGCGAGGCGGCGGTGACTCGGCATCGCAGCGCAGCGGCAGCGCTCCGATCGACGTTCAGCGCGTGTCGCATCGCCCCACGGAGATCGAGTCCCTCGATACGCCCGGTGGCACCGGTACCGTGTTCGATCTCGATGACGAAGATGGGAGCACGACCGTGATCTGGGTAACGCCTGAGGATACTGTGGAGGGCATATGAGGTACGCGCTCGCCTGTGCGGTGCTAGTTGCGACGAGTGGCGTGGCTCGCGCCGACGACAAAGCCGAGTGCGACTACTTCGAGATCTCGGCGTCGACCAGCAAGTCACCCGCGATGGACGGCGAGCTCAAGCCGCTCGACAAGAAGCTCAAGAAGCCGCCGTTCGCGTCGTGGAACACGTTCCACAAGCTGTCGGGCGGCCCGATCTCGCTCGTCAAGCAAAAGGCCGATGCGCTCAAGCTCGCGCAGGGCGGCGCCTCGATCTTGCTGCGCGATCGCAGCGATCGGAAGCTCGAGATCTCGGTCTCGATCGACGGCGCCGACGGCAAGCGCGTGCTCGACAACAAGCAGAGCGTCGCGGTCGGCGAGTGGTCGATGTTCGTGCACACCACGAAAGACGACGGTCACATCCTCGCGCTGACCTGTAAGTAAGCGATCATCTTCGCGAACCGCGGCCGTCCAAAACCCGAAGAACCGGGGCGACCGCGATGTTGTATAAGCCTTGACCGGCACGATGTTTTCGCGACGGCAACCGGATCAGGGCGGCACGCGGCTCCCCCGCACGCGGCGGTGGCCGTGGATCGCGGGTGTGGTCACGGTCGCGGTGTTCGCGCTGGTCGTGGTCGGACTCACGGTGGTCTATCCCAAGGTCGCCGCGCACATGATCCGGAGCCGTGCGGAGCGGCTCGCGACCAAACTCGATCGCGCGATCTCGATCGGCTCGATCGACGTCTCGCTCGGCCACGTCGTCGTGCGCGACCTCTCGGTCAAGGGACCGCTCGATGGCGACCTCCCACTCGTCCACGTCGATCGCATCGACGTCGACTTCGACGCGTGGGCCTCACTCGTCGGCCACGTCGAGCTCGGCGAGGCGACGGTCGACGGCGTGATCGCGACGGTGCGCCGCACCGCAGACGGCCGTGACAACGTACGCGACGCGATCGCGCACTATCGCGCGGTGAGCGCCGAGCACGGCGGCGGCACCGGCCACTCCCCGCGCCCGACCAAGATCACGCTGACCCACGCCCGCTTGCTCGCGAATGACGAGCAGACCGGCGCGACCGCGCTCGTCGGCGATGGCGACGCGGTGTGGACGCCGGAGCTGATCGTCGCGCACGGCCGCGGCATCACCGCGACGACGACCGGCGCGCCGAAGGCGACGCTCGCGAGCCTCGAGATCCGCCGGCGGCAGGGCCAACCGCCGGTCGTCAAGATCGGAGGCGGCGAGCTCGAGCTATGGCCGCGGATGGCCCTGTCGGGCATCGCCGGCGAGGTCATCGCGGATCCGGATCGTCCGGGGCTGTACACGCTCGCGCTCGCCGGCGGGTATGGCGGCGTGCCGGGCCAGCTGTGGACCGCCAACGGCAACCTCGATCCGAAGGACGGCGCGGCGCACGTCGATCTCGAGGCGGCGAAGTTCCAGCTCGACCGGCTCGCGCCGATCCTCGCGCAATCGGCGGTGGTCGATTATCAAGCGACCGCGATCGACACCAAGGTCCACATCGATGTCGACAAGGCCGGAGCGAAGTTCGCCGGCGGCTTCCACCTCACCGGCCTCAACGTCGGGCATCCGTACATCGCCGACAAGGAGGTCCACGATCTCGATCTGTCGGGCCAGATCGAGGGTTCGTTCGATCGCGCGACGAGGAAGCTCGAGCTGACCAAGGGTGACTTCATCTCGCGCAACGTGCCGTTCTCGATCACCGGCTCGGTGGTCGCGCCCAAGGTCGTCGACCTCGAGGTCCACGAGCCTCGCAAGGACCCCGACGGCACCGAGCGCACGCCGCCGATGCGCGGCCCGCACGGCATCCAGCAGCTCGAGGTCCGGCTGTTGATCCCGCCGATCGATTGCCAGCGCATGCTCGATGCGTTCCCGGTCGAGATGGTGCCGTACATGCACGGCTACAAGGTCCGGGGCGTGTTCGATCTCGACATCCACACCGCGATCGACTGGTCGGATCTCGACAACCTCGAGCTCGGCGGGCACATCGCGATCAACAAGTGCAAGGTCGTCGACGAGCCGGCCGATTCGCCGAAGCGGCTCAAGGACGAGTTCGAACAGTACGTCGAGACCGAAAAGGGCGAGTGGTCGTCGTTCGTCGTCGGCCCGAGCAACCCGGACTTCGTCCCGATCGATCAGATCTCGCCGTTCCTGTTGAAGTCGATCCAGTCGAGCGAGGACTTCGGGTTCTACAAGCACCACGGCTTCATCCCGACCGAGTTTCGCACCGCGCTGATCAACAATCTCAAGCGCGAGAAGTTCGTACAGGGCGCGTCGTCGATCACGATGCAGATGGTCAAGAACGTGCTGCTGTTCCGCGAGAAGACACTCGCGCGCAAGCTCCAGGAGCTGTTCTTGACCTGGCACGTCGAGAACACGCTCGACAAGGATCGGATCTTCGAGATCTATCTCAACGTGATCGAGTTCGGCCCGGATCTCTACGGCATCGGTCCGGCGGCGCAGTACTACTTCGGCAAGCCGGCGAAGGACTTGAACGCGGTCGAGGCCGCGTTCTTCTCGACGATCCTGCCCGATCCCAAGGGCCGCTCGGCGCAGTACTGCGCGAACGAGCTGACGAAATGGACCAAGACCAAGATCGAGCACATCCTCGCGAACGAGCTCAAGCGCAAGCAACTGACCCAGGAGGAGTTTGACAAGGCGACCGCGACGCCGCTGGTGTTCTACAAGACATTCGACAGCGAGAGCGAAGAGGACTGCCTCAAGCGGGTCAAGAAGGCGATCAAGAACGCGCGGCCGACCAATCCGTTGAAAGATCGGGCGGACGACGCCAAGCGCGACAAAAAGCCCGAGCGCCGGCCCCACAAGAAGCCCAAGCACAAGGCCTCTTGATGCTAGAAGGGTGCATGCGCCGTCTGGTCCTCGCCTTCGCTCTGTTCACCGCGGCGCCGGTGCACGCCGCCGGCGACCCCGGACCGACGGAGACCCGGCCCGTCGAGGATGTCTCGCGCCCGCACGAGATCCTGGCGGACCGCCCGTCGGGGTTCTGGACCTCGAACCGGCCGTCCGTCGGCGGTGCCTACAAGTACCGCTTGCTCGAGATCGGTTGTGCGATCTCGTTACTGACCGGCTGGTTGACCTGGCGGTTGATCAAGAACGCGAAGGGTCCGCGCGAGATCCCTACTCCGCCGCCGCCCCGAACCACGCCGTGAGGCTCCACACCGCGGCGGGCTGCATCGGGTCGATGAACTGATAGATCCGCGCGGCCTGCACCGCGCTGAACAAGCGCTTGGCCCATACGACCCGAAGCTCCGCGGCGCCGGCGGCGTCGTGCGGGCTCGCCGCGGCCCACAGCGCTGCTTGCACGCGCTTGGCTCTCGCGGTGCCGGCGTTCGCGGTGGCGAGGGGGCCCAGCCCGGGTCGCGAGCGCACGCCGAGCTCGAGCCAGCCGTTCGGGATCGCGACCCCGGCGGTCGTGCCGAACGAGCCGCCTTCGAGCTCGCCGTCGTGCGCGCGCTGCCACATCACGACCCGTTCGACGCGGTACAGCGGGCCGAACATGTTGCCGGCGGTCCCGGTGCCACCGCGCGCGTCGGCCCGCAGCGTGTAGCGCGCGTCGCCACGCACGATCGCGGACTCCGCGTAGCCGACCGCGGTGAAGCCGAGCCCGAGCTCCGCGATGATCGAGGCGCCGAGCTCGGTGCGCGCGCGGTCGGATTCGATCCGGTAGCTCGCGCCGGCTTCGACCGAGCTCGCGATCCGCGTCTGCGTGGTGATCCGGGGGGCGCTCGGATCGATCGCGACCGCGAGGTGCGCTCCCCACGGGCCCGCCACCTGATCGTTGAACGCGCCCGCGATCACGACCGGATCGAGCACGTCATCGAGCTCGACCACCGCGTCGGTGTCGGCGGTGACGGCGGCGGCGCGAACGCCGGTGCGCCAGCGATCGTCGAGGGTCGCGCGATAGCCGTCGACGAGCCGGCCGACGTGGCTCGGGGCCAGGCCACCCGCGGCGATCGCGACGTGGCCGTCGTCGTCGAGCGCGGCGGTCGCCGCGAAGTCGCGCACGATCGTGACCGCGTCCGCGATGCTCGCCCAGTCGCTGCGCCGAAACGTGCCGCCATCCCACACGCCGCGCACGCCGAGGTCGAGATGTGCATCGTGCCACGCCTGATCGAGGTGGAGCTCGAGCGCGCCGTACGTCGTGGTGCCCTGGGCGCCGGCGCCGACCGCGGCGCTCGCCGACAGGTCCTCCGCGCGGGTGGAGCTTGCCCACACGAGCACCACCAGCACCGGAGCAGCCGCGAGACGCATCCGCGAACGTTCGCCCCAAGCCGGACCCGGGGCCAATTTGCGGCGTGAATATCCGTGGCGTCCGCGCGTCGGTGTGAACGGGCAGACCCTGGCTCGGGCGCGGTCCATAGCTCCCGATCCACGTGGTTTGGCACGAGGTTTCGAGGACCTGGCGGCGTGGCGTTGCGGGTCCATGAACCAACGTGAAGAAGTGTGATCGGCATGGCGGGTGCTCTGACCCCGGTTCGTGCTGACCAAGCTGCTCCTGGCGTCTGTGGTGTCCGTGATGGCGGCCTCGGTGACGGGCTGTGTCCCGTGCGATGCGGAGGTGACCCAGCACGGACTGGCACCGCGCCCGCTCTACGACCCGCAGATCGACGCGTGCATCACGATGCATGCGTGCGTACCGCTGTGCCGCGAGGTGTTCGCGCTCGACGGCAGCGTCGACGTCCGCAGCTGCAAGATCGAGCTCGTCGATGCCGCCAACGCCCATGTCGTCGTGCGTTATGACGACGACGCGTGCGCCGCTAGCGACGACGGCTCCTACGACGACGGCGACTACAGCGACGACGGCTCGTACGACGGCGGCGACTACGGCGACGGCACGGACGACGGCTCGACGGACGACGGCTCGAGTGACGACGGTTCGACCGATCCCGGTGACGACGGCTCGACCGACACGGGCAACACGGGCGACACGGGCAACACGGGCGACACGGGCGACACGGGCGACGAGGGCGACACCGGCGGCGACAGCGGCGGCGGTGATAGCGGGGGCGATTCGGGCGGCGACGACGGCGGCTGGCGCCTCGGTCCTCATGAAAGGGCCGTGAAATCGCTCACGACACCAGATCCCCGTCAGTAGCCCGGGCAATGTACAGTGCGGGCGTGCTGCGGAGGTTCTCGCTCGCACTTGTCATGTTCGTGGGTTCCGCTTGCAGCGGTGGCGATAGCCACGCGCCGAGCGACGGGGCTCCGCCCGACATCTCGACCGATGGGCGGTACAACGCCGACGACGGCACGCCGACGCGGCTGCCGTGCACGAGTAAGTTCGGCAACCAGCTCTCGGCGGCCGCGACCTA
>JBDTEH010000294.1:0-31530 GCA_039922635.1 Kofleriaceae bacterium
GACGTGCTCGGCTCCAAGGCGAATCAACAAGGCCGGCTCACGCTGCGCGAGCTCTACGAGCTCCGCCGCGAAGGCATCGCTCCGATGACCCCGGGCGAGGTCTCGATCGTCGAACGCTCGAAGCGCCACTACATGATGATCGCCGGCGGGATCCTTGCGGTGCCGATCATCATCCTGATCGCGATCTTGGTCTCGCTGCGCGGGCACGTGTTCTTCGATCTCGCGCCGCGCGCCGGTGGCGATCGGGTGCTCGTGCGCGGGGGGCGCGCCGGGCTGTCCGGATTCGGTTGGTTACCGGGCTCGGGCTACGGCAAGGTGATCGCGGATACCGGGTTGTCGCGCTCGATGGTCGCGCCCGAGGTCTGGCACAAGATCGAGTCGCGCGACCTCGGTGCGAGCAAGGGCTCGTGGGACGACAACCTCAAGGCGATGATGGTGCCGCAGCTCGCCGGCCTCGTCGAGTACGCGACCACCGGCAGCGACGCGGCGCTCACCGAGCTCCGCAAGGCGGCCAAGGATCCGGAAGATCTCGCCGAGCTGCTCGCGGCGCTGCGGCCGATCGCGCGGGGCACGCCCGCCGAGGTCCAGCTCGTCGAAGCCGCGATCGCGATGCCGTCTCCTTCGGTGCAACGCGCCGCGGTCGCGGCCGCCGGTTCGGCGGCGCAGCATCACGAGGTCTATCAAGACACGCTGCTCCAGGCGCTGACCTCGCAGGACCCGGAGCTCCGCCGGATCGCGTTCTCGGCGGTGCGTAACCTCGGTGACCGCGGGCGTGCGCTGTTCCAGGCCGCGCTCGCGCGCAACCCCGATGCCGCCGCGCGCCGCGAGCTGCTCGTCGAGGTCTCGCAGGCGACGACCGACGACAAGCCCTCGGCGACGAACGCGATCGCGGTGCTCGCCGACAACGACGCCTCGGCGCCGATGCGCGACAAGGCCAAGCTCCAGCTCAAGGCGGCGCTCGCGGCGGAGCCCGACTCGACGGCCGCGGCCCTCGTCGGCTTGGTCGCCTCGGATCGCGCCCCCGCGGAGTCGCGGATCTTCGCGATCGACCTGCTCCACGACCTGGATCCACCGCCGAAGGTCGCGAACCTCGTCGATGCGGCGCACGCGGCGTTCAACTCGAAGTCGCCCGCGGTCCGTGCCGCCGCGCTGCCGCTGTACGCGAAGGTCGATCCGGTGCGCGCCGGTGGTGACCTCGCGACCATGCTCGAGGACAAGAAGCTCGAGAAGCCGCTGCGCGTCGCCGCGGCGCTCGGCTGGGGCGAGGTCCAGGCCGCGAATCACGGCGCGGCCGAGAAGGCGCTCGATGGCATGATCAAGGACGAGGATCCCGAGATCCGCGCCGCGGCCGCGACCGCCGCGGGCAAGCTCGGCCGCACGTATCAAGACCGCCTCGTGAAGATGGCGAAGGGCGAGAACTACAACGTGCGGATCGGCGCCGCGGAGGGACTCGCCGTCTCGACCTACTCCGGCGGCAGCGTCGGCGTCGGCATCGACGGGATCGCGCAGCTTTGGCGCGAGAAGGGCCGGCCGCGCCGCGACGCCGTCAAGATCTGGGCCCACCTCGCGCGCCGCAAGCCGGCGCCCGCGGTGGTCGAGTACCTCGCGAGCGCATCGCGGACCACCGAGGATCCCTCGCTCCATCCGATCGCCGTCGAGGGGCTGTGCAACGCCTCGCTGGCCGGCAACGCCGATGCCCGCACCGCGCTGCGCGGCGCGATGACCGACCCCTCCGTCGAGGTCCGCCGCATCGTGATGTCGTGCGTCGCCGACGGGCCCGACCCGGCGAAGAACGGCGCGGCGATCGCCGCGAAGCTGGTCAAGGATCCCGATAACGAGATCCGCGCGGACGCCGCGCGCGTGCTCGCACTCTCCGTGGGCAAGGGCAAGGCCTCGGCGGGCATCGGCGAGGCGCTCGTCGGGCTCCTCGACGATCCGGACCGCGAGGTCCGGCTGATCGCCATCCACGCGATCGGCGCCCTCGGTGCGGATGCGCCGAAGGCCGCGGCGGTCGCGATGGCGAAGCTGTTCGAGCGCGGCGACGAAGGTGAGAAGCTGGCGCTGCTGCGCACCGCGAAGCTCGTCGGCGCCGCGGAGCTCGTGGCCCTCGCGGTCGCGGACAGCTCGCCGCTGGTGCGGGTCGCGGCGGTCGATGCCGCGCTCGGCTCCGGGATGCGGGCCGCGGCGACCCTCTCGGCCGCGCTCGCCGATGCCGACCCGCAGGTCCGCAAGGCCGCGCTCGAGCGGCTCGCCGCGCAGAAAGACAAGGTCGAGCCGGCCGTCCTCGATCGCGCGTTGTCGCTCGCGGTGCGAGATCCCGATCCCGAGCTCTCGCAGCTCGCGCTGACCACGATCGCGCGGGTCGCGCCGAAGGAGGCCGTGGTCGCACGCCTGCACCGCTCGCTCGCCTCGCGCATCGAACGCGAGCGCGCGCAGGCCGCGGCCGCCGCGATCGGCCTGGTCGATCGTGACGCGACGCTCAGCGTGCAGCTCCTCGAGCCATTGCTCGACGATCCGAGCCACGACGTCCGCGTCGCGATGCTGCCCGCGCTCGCGGCGGCGTACGCCAAGACCAACACGCCCGAGAAGGTCGCGGATCTGCTCACCGACTCCGAGACTCATGCGATGCGGCGGCTCGCCGCGGCCGCCGCGTTTGTCACGCTCGCGAAGACCGATGCCGGTCTCGCGGCCTCGCAGAGCGTGCTGAAGAAGATCAGCGGGCCGCCGATGGCCGCGCTGACCGCGAAGCTGGTCGCCGGCCTGATCGCCAACAAGGCGGATGGCATGGCGTTCCTGCAAGAGCTCGTGCCCTGAGCGGGGCACGCGCGCTGCGGCATGCGCCGCCGACGACTTCGACGACTTCGACTACTTCATTTGGGCGTTGAGCTTCTGCGTCAGGTCGGTGGCCGGGTCCGCCCACACCACCGACTGACGATCGACGATGATCGTCACGCCCTCGGACCTCGCGAGCTTGTCGACGAGCGGCTGGGCCTGCTTGAGGAGGTCCTGCATCAGCTTCTGGCGCTCGCCGGAGAGGTCCTTCTCGAGCTGCTGCAGCGTGCCCTGCAGCGCGACGAACCGCTTCTCGAGCTCGTCGCGCTTGGACGCGTACGCATCCGGCTTCAACACGGCCTTCTGCTTCTCGAGATCCGCCGCGGCGCGCTTGAGCTCGTCCTGTTGCTTGTCGAGCACCGCCTGCTTCGACTTGCGCGTCTTCTCGAAGGAGTCGTTCGCGCGCTTGCCGGCCGGGGTCGTCGACAGCGTGTTATCGAGATCGATCACGCCGATCTTCGGGGACGTCGGCACCGCCGTATGGCCGAGCCCGGTGAGGAGCGGGCTGAGCATCAGACCAAAACCGAGGGCAGCAATCGCGACATGAGGCTTCATGGACCTGGTGCATACCAGCACTCGCCCGCGAGTTCCATGGTCGTTTCGCTCCGCAAACACCCGAAATCGCCAGGCAAACCTATTTCGCCACTTGCGAGTCTTAGCCGGCTAGCGATAGACCGACCACCGCTTGACCACGACCGGGGCGGGCAACGCCTTCGAGGTGTACTCGAGCACCTCGAGCTCGACCCCTTCGCTCGCGAGGTAGTCGGCCGCCGCACGATACGTCGCCTCGCTCATCGCGATCTGATAGCCCTCGGCGAGCGCCTGCAGCTTGGCCGCGACGTTGACCGTGCCGCCGAAGAAGTCGGCGTTGGAGTTGAGCCGCACGGCGATGCACGGCCCGGTGTTGAGCGAGATCCGCAGCCGGATCGGCGTGTCGGTGCGCGCGGGGTGGAACGCCTCGTGGATCCGGCGTGATGCGCGCACCGCATCGACCGCGTTCGAGAACGTCGCCATCACGGCATCGCCGATCGTCTTGACGACCGCGCCGCGGTGGTCGGCGACGATCGCGAACACCTCGTCGAAGTGCTTCTTGATCTCGACGAACGCCGCCGGATCGCCGCGCACGGCGTAGAACGCCGTCGAGCCGACCACGTCGGTGAACAGCAGGGTCTGCTCGCCGACCGCGAGCTTGACGTCGGCTCCGATGTAGTCCTCGCTGAACAGATCGCGGAACTCCTGGAACGACAGCAGCATGCCGGGCCGGAGCGCGTCGTCGCTCCAGGTCGCGCACTCGATCGAGAACGTCTCGGGCTCGGCGCCGCCGTTGACATACGTCACCTTCGGCGCGATGCCGGCCTTCACGACCGTGCCCGCCGGATGATCCTCGTAGCGCACCTCGTGGGGCGCGCCGTCCTCGATATCGAGATACCAGCCGCCGCTATGCCCGCTCCACAAGGTGTAGCGCCCGGGCGCGAGGGGCGGCTCGATCGTCGTGGTCTCGCCGGGCTGCACGAGCGTCATCACGCGGATGTGCTCCTTCTGCGCGGGCTCGGCGCTGCAGTACACCCGGTCCTCGATCACGCGGACCGATGGATGCACGCGGAACGTGACCTCGACGGCCTCGGGGAGATCGGTCGTGAAGTCGACGCTACACGCATCGCACCGGCTGTTCGCGGTCAGGCCCGAGAGCCGATCGTGCTCGTCGCGCACGCCGCGGCAGTGCGGGCAGATCGTGTCCCACGACAGATCGAGGAGCCCGGCGCGCGTCGCGTACAACGCCGTTCGCAACAGCTCGAGCTCCGGCAGCTTCCACGCGCGCGCGCGTTCGCGGATCTGGATGCGGTGCAGATCCGCTTCGTCGCCGGTGCGGACCCAGTCGACGAGCTGATCGACACACGCCACCGGGAGCTGCTCGGCGAGCAACTGCGTGCGGACCGCCGCGAGACGCGCCTGGGCGGGCTCGTCGAGCTCGGGCGGCGCCTGCTGCAGGATGTCCGGACGCGGCCGGCCGAGCTGGGCCGCGAGCGCCGGCAGCACCTTGCGATACGCCTTCTCGAGCGAGGGAAACCCGATCCGGATCGCCGCCGCATAGAGCGCGTTGCGCGCCACGGTGCCGAAGTACAGATACAGGCGCGTGCCTCGCTCGGTCGGCTCGAGCCGGTGGATCGCGTACATCACCTTCATGAAGCCGCGCTCGTAGATCCGGGTCGACGTCAGCCACTGCTCGGCGACCCAGCACCACGGGACCTCGACCCATTCGTGCTGGACGCCGCCGGCCTTCGAGCTGCCCAGGCGGCGACCGTTGTTCTCGACGAAGGTCATCGGCGCGGTGCCGAGCGCCCGGTTCATCCGCGACGTGTCGCTGAGGAACGGCCACAGCTCCGCCGGCGTTCCGGGCAGATCGAACAGCCACAGCCGCTCGATCCGCTTGAGCTTCGCGTACGGCTCGGGAAACGGATGGAGCGCGAGTAACTGGGCGATCGTCAGCGGCTCTCCCATCGCCGTGCACTCTAGCATCCGGGTCGCAGCGGGGCGCGCTAAGCTGCGGCGTGGCCCTTCACTTCACGAGCTGTCCGCTGTGCGAGGCGACCTGCGGCGTCGTCGTCGAGACCGAGGGCTCGCGCGTGGTGTCGGTGCGCGGCGACGACGCCGATCCGTTCAGCCGCGGCTATATCTGCCCCAAGGCCACGGCGCTCGCGGATCTGCACCACGATCCCGATCGGCTGACCAAGCCGCTCCGGCGCGATGGCGAGCGCTGGCACGAGATCGAGTGGGACGAGGCGTTCGATCACGTCGCCGAAAGGCTGCGCGCGGTGCGCGCCGCGCATGGCAAGGACGCGGTCGGCATCTATCAGGGCAACCCGACCGTGCACAACCTCGGGCTCGTCACGCTCGGTCAGCTCGCGCTGCGCTCGTTCGGCACCCACAACATGTACTCGGCGACCTCGAACGATCAGCTGCCGCACATGCTCGCCGCGTTGCAGATGTTCGGCCACCAGATCCTGATGCCGGTACCGGATCTCGATCACTGCGATCTGTTGATCTGCATCGGCGCGAACCCGCTCGCATCGAACGGCAGCATCATGACGGCGCCGGACATGCGGTCGCGGTTGAAGCAGATCCAGGCGCGCGGCGGCAAGGTGATCGTCCTCGATCCCCGTCGCACCGAGACCGCCGAGCGCGCCGACCGCCACCTGTTCATTCGCCCCGGCACCGACGCCGTGTTCCTGCTCGCGCTCGCGCACGAGCTGTTCGCGACGGGCGCCGCGCGGCTCGGCCGGCTCGCCCCGCACGTCCGCGGAGAAGCCGAGCTGCGGCGCGCCGCGGCCGCGTGGTCACCCGAGCGAGCCGCGGCGATCACGGGCATCGCGGCCGCCGAGCTCCGCGAGCTCGCCGGGTTGCTCGCGACGACACCGCGCGCCGCGCTGTACGGCCGGGTCGGCTTGTGCACGCAAGAGTTCGGCGGCCTCGCGGCGTGGCTGTTGTACGCGGTCAACGCGGTGACCGGCCATCTCGACGAGCCGGGCGGCCTGATGTTCACGACGCCCGCGCTCGATCCGATCCCGATCGCGGGCAAGCTCGGTTACGACGGTGGCTTCGCGCGCTGGCACAGCCGCGTCTCGCACAAGCCCGAGTTCGGCGGGGAGCTGCCGATGTCGGTGTTCGCCGAGGAGATCGCCACGCCCGGCGAAGGCCAGATCCGCGCGCTGATCACGTGCGCGGGCAATCCGGTGCTGTCGTCGCCGGGCGGCCCGAACCTCGAGCGCGCCCTCGCCGGGCTCGACTTCATGGTCTCGATCGATCCGTACCTCAACGAGACCACGCGGTTCGCGCACGTCGTGCTGCCGCCGGCGAGCCCGCTGGAACGCTCGCACTACGACGCCGCGCTGTTCGCGCTGTCCGTGCGCAACGTCGCGAAGTACTCGCCGGCGGTGTTCGAGCGGCCCGCGGACGCGCGGCACGACTGGGAGATCTGCTTGGCGCTGTGGACCCGTATGCGCGCGCCGCGGTGGCTGGGTGGCCTCGCCGAGCGGGTGGTCGGCAAGCTCGGGCCCGAGGCGTTGCTCGATGCGGCGCTGCGGCTCGGACCGTGGGGGCTGCGCCGCGGCCGCGCGGGGCTGACGCTCGACAAGCTGCGCGCCGCCCCGCACGGCGTCGATCTCGGCGCGCTGACCCGGCGCCTGCCCGAGCGCTTGAACAGCGGCGTCGTCGAGCTCGCACCGGCGGTCTACCTCGCGGACTTGCCTCGGCTCGCGGCGCGGTTCGACCGGCCCGCCGACGGGCTCGTGATGATCGGCCGCCGCCACCTGCGCTCGAACAACTCGTGGATGCACAACAGCGAGCGCCTGGTCAAAGGCCCGCCGCGCTGCACGCTGATGATCCACCCGAGCGACGCGGCCGCGCGCGGCCTCGTCGAAGGCGGTACCGCGACCGTCGCGACCACGCGCGGCTCGATCGCGCTGCCCGTCGAGATCACCGACACGATGATGCCGGGTGTGGTCAGCGTGCCACACGGCTGGGGCCACCACCGCAACACGCGGCTGCGGGTCGCGAACGCGAACCCCGGGGAGAGCCTCAACGACATCCTCGATCCCGCGCTCACCGACCAGCTCTCGGGCACCAGCGCGCTGAACGGGCAACCTGTCGAGGTGAGCTGCCGCGCGGAGGTCCCATGATCGAACGCGGCCCCGAGCTGTGGGCGCGGATCGGCGGTGTGAAGCTGCGCGAGGTAGTGACCGAGTTCTACGCGCGGATCTTCCCCGACGTGATGATCGGCTTCATGTTCGAGGGCAAGGATCGCGCGCGCCTGATCGAGATGGAGTGGCAGCTCGCGGCGTCGATCATCGGCGCACCGGACATCAAGTACACCGGCCGGCCGATCCGCGAGGCGCACGCACGGACGCCGATCTTCGGCGGCCACTTCGAGCGGCGGCTGCAGATCCTGCGCGAGACCATGCGCGATCACCAGATCGACGCCGACGTCCAGCGGGTGTTGATCGAGCACAGCTACGCGCTGCGCTCACAGGTCACCACCGATCGCGGATCGGAGTGCGCGGATACCTCCGTGAGGGCCCCCGCGCCGGTCGCGCCCGACCCCGATCACAAGATCAAGCTGGGCCGCAAATAGCTGCCTGGCTCCAGGGCGTCACGCCCTCATCGTCGTGACGAGACATCGGCCTGCCACGCTCGCGCCGCGAACACGATCACCTCGACGACGAGCGTGAGCGCCACATCGATCGCCGCGCACGCGACGGCGACCTCGACCGCCGGGATCAACACGAGCGTGTGGGCACCCGGCAGCGTCACGTAGGGAGGTGGCAGGAACGCCCACGCGAGGCCGGCCGGGATCATCGCGAGCATCAGGCCCATCCACGCGATGCCGTTCGCCTTCGCGAGCCGCTCGGTCAACGAGGCCTCGTTGCGCAGCGCCCACATGCTCGCGAGCAGCTGGACGATCATCGCGGCGACACCGTACTTCGCCATCACGATCGCGATGTGCCCCTGCGCCGGCACGAGCGAGGGCGAGAACCCCTGGCCGGCCACGCCGATCATCGCGTAGTACGCGACCGAGAACGCCGGCACCGAGACCAGCAGCACGCGCCAATCGAGCCTCATCAGCCGGCGCCGGATCAGCAGCAGTGCGCCGAGCACGGCGAGCACCGCACCACCGGCGACCGCGCCGATCCGCATCGCGCGGCGGCGCTGGACGTCGACCCTCGCGGCGGCCTCCGAGCGCGCGACGATCGAGCGCGTGGTCGCGAGGCGTGTGGCATCGGCGGCCTCGCGCGCCCTCTGCATGCTCGGGTCGAGCTCGAGCAACTCGTCGAGGGTGCGGCCGAGTCCGTGACCGGGCGCGGGGATGCCGAGCAGGGTCGCGACGGTGGGCGCCACGTCGATCAGGTAAGCGTCGTCGGCGTTCGCGCCGGGCTTGACGCCCGCGCCCGCGAGGATCAGCGGCACGCTCAGGACCTCGGGCTCGACGCCGCCGTGGCCGCCACGGTTGGTATGGCCGTGATCGGCGGTGACCACGATCGCGTCCTGCGAGAGATCGACGCGACCGAGCGCGCGGGCGAGTGCGTGGTCGGCGAGCTCGGCGGCGACCCGATAGTCCGGGCTCGCCCCGCCGTGCGCGTGGCCCGCCGCATCGACCGCGCCGACGAGCAGCACGACCAGCTCGGCATCGCCTTGCGCGACCTGCGCGCCCGCTTCGCTGAACCCGCCGGGCCACGGCGCGTAGCGTGCGTCGTCGAACGGCGAGACGAAGTTCGCATCGGGAGCGCGGATCGCGGCCTCGGACAGGGGGCTCTCCATCGCGTCGATATCGATGGCGTCGTCGTCGTCGTCGTCGTCGCCGTCCTGAGCCGCCTGCACCGAGCGGGGCCCGCCGTCACGCTTGCGCAGGAACAGCTTCGGCAGCGCGTCGTAGTCGGCCGCGAACGCGGCGTGCATCCCGGCGGCCTTGACCCGGTCCATCAGCGAGTCGAGCTCGACCGGCGTCGAGTGATGGTTCGTGCGCACGCCGCTCGCGACCGGGGGGACGCCGGTCAGGATCGACACGTAGTTCGGGCGCGACCACGTGGGGTAATGTGACTGGGCCTCGGTATCGACCCCCCGCCGGCGCAGCTCGTCGAGAAACGCCAGCTCGTACGACTTGTCGAGCCGAAGGCCGTCGACGATCACCAGGAACACGCGGCGCGCGAGCCGCGGCGTGTGTGGATCGGGCAACACCGGGGCGGACTTCGCGAGCGCGGGCTGGGCCTGTTCGAGGTCGAACATGAAGTCGGCTCCGGCGAGGCCCGCCTTGACCGCGCCGACCGCACCGAGCACCGAGATCACGATCGCCGCGACCACGACGCGGCGCAGCGTGGCCGGCGGCCGCCGTGTGAGGGTGTCGCGGATCGGCTCCACCCCAGAGGGTAGCGCGCGGGTGTACGGTGCGCCCGTGCGCCTCGCCATCGTGTCGTTGTTCGTCGCCGGGATGGTCGCCGCGTGCGGAGGCCCCGAGGCCCCGCCGCCGACGCAGTTCGGGACCGCCGACCGTCCGGTGACGCTGCAGGTCCCGGCGAACTACGACCGCAGCAAGTCCTACCCGTTGCTGATGGTGCTGCACGGCTACAGCGCCTCCGGGTTCGTGCAAGAGGCGTACTTCGGCGTCAAGGCCGAGGTCACCGCCGGTCACGCGTTCGTGATCGCACCCGACGGGCTGATCGACAGCACCGGTAACGAATTTTGGAACGCCGACCCGGAGTGCTGCGACTTCGACCATACGAACGTCGACGACTCCAGCTATCTCGCGGGGATCCTCGAGGCGGTCGAGGCCGCGTATCCGATCGACCACGTGTGGCTGATCGGGCACTCGAACGGGGGGTACATGGCGTATCGAATGGCGTGCGATCACGCCGATCTCGTCGAGAACATCGTCGTCCTCGCCGGGAACGCCGCGACCGACCCTGCGACCTGTAATCCGGTCAAGCCCGTCGAGGTCTTGCACCTGCACGGCGACCACGACGACATGGTGCCGTACGCGACCTCGGCGATGCGCTCGGTCGACCAGTGGGCGATGCACGACGGCTGCGCGGGCACGTTCCACGCCGGGCCGAGCTACGACCTCGAGGCCGCGTTGCCCGGCGCCGAGACAACTTCGCAGATCGCCGATGGCTGCCCGACCGGCATCGATCTCGAGCTGTGGACGATCGTGGGGGCCGGGCACGTCCCGGCGCTCACCCCCAGCTTCGAGCCTACTGTCTACGAGTGGTTTCTCGATCACGCCCGGCCGTGATATCCCTAGATCGTTGACGGAGTCGCTAAAAGTAATCGGGCAGGAGACGCGGCCGCCGCTCGAGGGCGCGCCCATCAAGCACCTGAAGCCGCGCGTCGATCCTTCGACGTTGCATTATCGCCAACTGCTCGACGGGCCGTTCTGGCAACGCATCCCGGCGTATCGCAACATCGACGAGAAGACCTTCCTCGACCACCAGTGGCAGGCGAAGAACTCGATCACGAACCCGGCGAAGCTGCTCGCGGCGGTCCAGGATCTCGTGCCGCAGGCGTTCTACGACGACGTCGTCACGGGCTTCAAGCACGCGCCGATGTCGATCCGGGTATCGCCGTATCTACTCTCGCTGATCGAGTGGGCCGACCCGTACAACGATCCGCTGCGCCGCCAGTTCGTGCCGGTGGCGTCGCGCCTGTTGCCCGACCACCCGAAGCTGACGCTCGACTCGCTGCACGAACAGGAAGATGCGCCGGTCCCCGGCCTCACCCACCGCTATCCGGACAAGGCGCTGTTCCTGTCGCTCGATACCTGCCCGGTGTACTGCCGGTTCTGCACGCGGTCCTACGCGGTCGGCGTCGACACCGACGAGGTCGAGAAGGTCAGCCTCAAGGCGACCGAGGAGCGCTGGGACAAGGCGTTCCAGTACATCTCCGAGCGCGTCGAGCTCGAGGACATCGTGGTCTCGGGCGGCGATAGCTATCAGCTCAAGGCTCGCCAGATCACGCTGATCGGCAACAAGCTGCTCGAGATGCCGAACATCCGGCGGATCCGGTTCGCGACCAAGGGTCCGGCGGTGATGCCGATGAAGCTGATCACCGATACCGAGTGGCTCGACGCGCTGACCGCCGTGGTCGAGCGCGGCCGCAAGCTCCACAAGGAAGTGGTGCTGCACACCCACTTCAACCACCCGAACGAGATCACGGCGATCACCAAGCGCGCGCTCGACGGCGTGTTCGAGCGCAACATCATCACGCGCAACCAGTCGGTGCTGCAGCGCAACGTCAACGACACGATCGAGACCATGCAGCTGCTCGTCAAGCGGCTCGGCCACTGCCAGGTCCACCCGTATTACGTCTACGTCCACGATCTCGTGAAGGGCGTCGAGGATCTGCGCACGACGTTGCAGACCGCATGCGATATCGAGAAGGCGGTGCGCGGCGTGACCGCCGGGTTCGACACGCCGACGTTCGTCGTCGATGCGCCGGGCGGCGGCGGCAAGCGTGTCGCGTACAGCTTCGAGCACTACGATCGCGACACCGGCATCTCCGTGTTCACGGCGCCCTCGGTCAAGCCCGGCTACTTCCTGTACTACGATCCGATCGACACGCTCGCGCCCGAGATCCAGGCCAAGTGGCGGCACACGGCCGAGCAGGACAAGATGATCGAGCACGCGATCGGCCAGGCGAAGCTCAACCAGGTTGCGAGCGCGCACGCCTCCAGCGTCCGTTAGGCACGCTCGCGAGCTCGGCTAGAAGTCGACGACGGTCACGCTGCCATCGGGCTCGGTGATCAACGCGAGCTTGGGCTGACCGTGCGCGGTGATGCCGACGCGGATCACGTCCCCGCGGCCGACCGGCGCATCGGCCCACGGCAGGGTCACGCTCTTGGTACCGGCGCGCACGAGCACCAGCTTGGCGCCCGCGAACACGACCTCGGCGGCGTACAGCTTCGGCGCGACGACCGGGCGCTTGACGGTCGGCAGCCACAGCTTGCCGACGAACGCGCGTAGCGCGGCGGGGGCCGACGGCGGCAATGCCGCATCGATGCGGGTGCGCAGCGCCGGGGTCTGCTCGCCGAACTGCGCGAGGAACGCCGCGGCGCACATCCGTGCGGAGATCGTGACGTCGCTGCCATCGAGCACCTCGAGCGCGAGCGCGAGCGCGTGCGGCGGCGGGGAGCCGAGCTCGATCAACGCGAGCAGCACCTCGGGCGCGAGGCGGGGCAGCGTCGCGATCTGCGCGAAGAACGGTGCGCGCAACGCCGGCACGTGGACCGCGAGCGCGGCGGCGGCGCGATCGTGGATGCCGAACCACGAGCAGATCGCCACGGCTTGATCCGCGATCACCTCGCGCAGCCGGGCCGCGAGCCGTGGCTCGAGCGTGGCGGCCGCGCTGGCGTACTCGGCGATCAGATCGGTCGTGCGCTCGGCGACCGGCGAGCCGCGCCGGACGATGTCGAACAGGAACGGCACGATCGTGAGCGCGACCGGATACACGACGCCGTGACGGATCGCGTGTTGCTCGAGCACGCCGAACGCCTCGTCGATCTCCTCGGGCACCTTCAGGTAGAGCGGCGCATGGCGCAGCACCGAGATCGCGCTCGGCACGTTCGAGCCGACACCCGCGCTGCCGTCACTCGGACCGAACGCGCCGCGCAGCACGCCCCACGGCAGCGCGACCACGCTGTGCTCGAGCCCCGGTACATCGATCGAACGCGTCGAATCGAACCGCCCCATGCGTTGCGCACGATAGTGCATCGTACCGGGAGTGCGGCGATGAACGTTGTGGATGGCGGCTTACAGTAGCGTCTGTGCCCACGCGGCCTCGTCGAAGCCGACGAGCGCGACGCCGTCCCCCACGGCGAGCGGTCGCTTGATCAGCTTGCCGTCCTTCGCGAGCGCGTCGAAGGCCTGCGCAGCGGTCATCGCCGGAAGCTTGGTCTTGAAGTCGCCGTCGCGGTACGAGCCGCCGGCGATGTTGAACAGCTTCTTGACCGGCACGTTGGCGAGCTTCTGCGCCGCGGCGAGCTGCGCGCGCGACGGCGGATCCTTCACGATATCGATCGCCGTGAACACGACCTGGTTCGCCTTCAACCACGCTAGCGCTCGCTTGCACGTCGAGCAATTCGGGTACTGATAGACTTTGAGGGACACGCCTGAGTTCTAGCGCTTCTCGTCGCGCGAAGATCATCTCGGTTACCATCGCGGGGTGCCCCCCCCCGAACCGACCCCGACGCGGTTCTCGCTGTTGTGCCTCGGGGCGCTCGGCGTGGTGTTCGGTGATATCGGCACGAGCCCGCTGTACACGCTCAAGCAGTGCATTCACGCGGGCGGGGGCGCGCGCGAGGCGACGCTGTTCGGCGTGCTGTCGCTGATCACGTGGTCGCTCGTGCTCGTGGTGACCGTCAAGTATCTGCTGTTCATCATGCGTGCCGACAACCGCGGCGACGGCGGGATCTTCGCGTTGCTCGCGCTCGTGCCGAGCCGCCTCCGCGCGCGCCGGCTCTCGGTCGTCGCGGTGCTGGTCGTCGTGGGCGCGGCGCTCCTCTACGGCGATGGCGCGATCACCCCGGCGATCTCGGTGCTGTCGGCGGTCGAGGGCCTCGAGGTCGCCAAGCCGGACCTCGCGGTGTTCGTGGTCCCGCTGACGTGCGCGATCCTGATCGGCCTGTTCTGGATCCAGAAGCATGGCACGCGCACGATCGGCCGCCTGTTCGGACCGGTCATGGTCGTGTGGTTCGCGACGATCGGGGTCGCGGGCGCGTGGCACGTCGTCCATCACCCGGCGGTGCTGCAGGCGCTGTCGCCAGGGTGGGGGGCGCGCTACTTCGTCGATCACGGGCCGACCGGCCTGTTGATCCTCGGCAGCGTCGTGCTCGCGGTGACCGGCGGCGAGGCGCTCTACGCCGACATGGGGCACTTCGGGCGCATGCCGATCCGCACGGTGTGGCTCGCGTTCGTGCTGCCGTCCCTGGTGCTGTGCTACTTCGGCCAGGCCGCGTTGCTCGTCGCCGATCCGGCGATCGTGAACCCGTTCTTCGCGCTGGTGCCGGGCGGGGCGCCGCAGGTCGCGCTCGTGATCCTGTCGAGCGTCGCGACCGTGATCGCCTCGCAGGCGATGATCTCGGGCGCGTTCTCGCTGACTCGCCAGGCGATGCAGCTCGGCTACTTCCCGCGCGTCACGATCCGCCACACGTCGAGCGAGCAGGAAGGCCAGATCTACATCCCGGAGATCAACGGGTTCCTCGCGGTCGCCTGCATCGCCCTCGTCGTCGGGTTCCAGGCGTCGGATCGGCTCGCGGCGGCCTACGGGATCGCGGTGACCGGCACGATGGCGATCACGTCGATCGTGTACTACGTCGTGACGCGCCAGACCTGGGGCTGGTCGCGCGTCCGCGCGCTCCCGCTGCTCGGGCTGTTCCTCGCGTTCGATCTGCCGTTCTTCGCGTCGAACCTCGTGAAGTTCGTCGACGGTGGGTATGTTCCGGTGATGATCGCCACCGGCTTCGTGGTCGTCATGCTCGTGTGGGCGCGCGGCCGCGAGCTCACGCTCGAGACCTACGCGAAGACGTTCCCGAGCTTCGACGAGCTGCGGCCCTCGCTCGAAGGCATGCTGGTCGGCCGCGTGCCCGGCACCGCCGTGTACCTCGCCTCGCGCGAGGACCACATGCCGCCGGCGTTGATGCACCTGGTGGCGCGCAGTCATACGCTGCACGAGCACGTGATCCTGTTGACCGTGAAGGCGAGCGATACCGAGCCGCGGATCGCGGCGGCCGACCGCGTCGAGCTCTCCGATCTCGGCAACGGCTTCCTCCGGGTCGTGATCCACTGCGGGTTCTCGGAGCAACCGCAGGTCCACGAGGTGCTCGAGCGGATCGCGGCGGAGCACGGCTTGCCGTTCGGGCCCGATGACGTCACGTACTTCCTCGCGCGGCTCAACCTGCTCGGCGGCGACGCCGGCGCGATGGGCGCGGTCTCGGAGTCCATCTACTCGTTCCTGCAGCGCAACGCGGTCTCGGCCGATCGCTACTTCGGCTTGCCGCCGGCGCAGGTGATCGAGATCGGGACCCAGCTCGACCTGTAAGGTCCGCGCCGCGACCTGCGTCGCACCCGTCGCACCTGTCCCACGACGATACGACAGTGATACGCGATCGATTGTTGACGACGATCGGGTGTCGTTGGGCATAGTGGAAGGGTCGTGGCGGATACGTTGACGTTGGTTCCGGAGCGGGCGCGAGACGGGCAGATCGCGGTCGCCGCGTTGTTCGTCGTGCTCGATGCGGGACGACCGCGGCCGGGCACGCGCCACCTGCTGCGCGGGATCGAGCGCGCGGTGATCGGACGCGGCGCTCAGCCTGCGAGGCGCGAGGCGGCGACGCTGCGCATCGATGTTGCGGACCCGCACCTGTCGATCGAACACGCCGTCGTCGAGCGCGCACTGGGGGGCTGGACGCTGCGCGACCTCGGCTCGAAGAACGGCGTGGTCGTCAACGGCGAGCGTGTCACGCAGCGCGTGCTCTCGGATGGCGACTGGATCGAGGTCGGCGAGACGTTCCTGCGGTTTCGTACGTTGAAGGTACCGGTCTCGACGCCCGATGATGTTCGCGGCAGCGACGTGCCATCGCTCGTGCCGAGCGTCGAGACCGCGCTGCGCCGGCTGATCGATGTCGCGCCGAGCGGCGTGCCGGTGCTGCTGCTCGGCGAGAGCGGCGTCGGCAAGGAGGTGGCCGCGCGCCTGGTTCATCATCACTCGCGGCGCTCGGGTGGGTTCGTCGCGGTCAACTGCGCCGGCCTGGTCGAATCGCTCGCCGCGGCGACGCTGTTCGGTCATAGCCGCGGTGCGTACACCGGCGCGACCGACGACCGCCCGGGCGCGATCCGTTCGAGCGATCACGGCACGCTCCTGCTCGACGAGGTCGGCGACCTGCCGCTCGCGACGCAAGGCACGTTGTTGCGCGTGCTGCAGGAACGCGAGGTCGTCCCGGTCGGCGAGACCCGGCCGATCCCGATCGACGTGCGGTTCGTCGCCGCGACGTTGAAGGATCTCGAGCGCGAGGTCGAGGCGGGGCGGTTTCGGGTCGATCTGTACGCACGGCTAGCGGGCCTGCGCGTGACGCTCCCGCCGTTGCGCGACCGCCTCGAAGACCTCGGCACGATCGTCGCCGCGTCGCTCGCGCGCGTGCGCGCGGGTAAGCCCGCGAACGGCCACGAGCTCGGCCTGTCGTCGGCGGCTGCGTGGGCGTTGTGCCGCCATCGCTGGCCGCTCAACATCCGCGAGCTCGACCAGGCGATCGCCGCCGGCGTCGCCGTCGCGCAGAGCGATCGCATCGACCTCCATCAGCTCCCCGAGCAAGTCGCCGGGCGCGCGCCGGCCGCCGCGGTCGAAGCGGCGCGCCGGGACGAGTTGCTCGCCTTGCTCCGCGATCACCGCGGCAACCTCGCCGCCGTCGCGCGGACGCTCAACACCTCGCGCGCCCAGATCCACCGGCTGTTGCGCCGCTACTCGATCGATCTCGAGAGCTACCGCGTCGTCGGTCCGCGCTAGGGCCTGTCCCTGATTGGTCGTGACCGTGGTCGTGGTCGTGACCGTGGTCGTGGCCGTGATCGGGCCCGTGATCGTGGCCGTGCACGTGACCGGGAACGCTACCGTGATCGTGATCGCTCCCCGTTGACGATCAGGGGTCGATCATCTTGGTCAGCATGGCAACAACCCGCTCGAGCAATGCGACGCCGACGGCGTAGTGCTCGTCGTCGATCAACTCGTCGATCTTCATGACGTCGAGATGCGCTGCGGATTCCATCGCCGAGCCCCTGGCAATTGCGTAGTACCTAGCCTTGTCGGCACGGCCGGTCTTGCCGGCTCCTTCTGCGATGTTCTGTGGGACCGACTGCGCAGAACGGCGGAGTTGATCCACCAGGTCGGCGTGGCCCTTGGGGACGCGCTGCAGTAGCCGGCGTGCGAAGGCGAGGAACTCAATGGAGCGCTGGTACACGTCGAGCTTCTGGAAGCTGAGCATGACCACCCTATCGGCACCTCGGCGCGACGGTTGCGTGACTCCCGTCAACGGGTCGGATCACGATCACGGTAGCGTTCCCGGTCACGTGCACGGCCACGATCACGGGAGCGATCACGTCGACGATCACGATCACCTCGACGGTGCCTAGATTCGGAACCAGAGCAGCGCGCAGCCGATGGCGACGACCGCACCGTAGTTCCGCAGCGTTTTCTCGTATCGAGTCGCGAAGCGCCGGGCCTGTTTGAGCAGGTTGAACGTGCACTCGCCCTCGGCGCGTGCCTTGTACAACTCCTTGTCGTACGGGGGTGGGTCGATCCACGAAGTCGAGGACGGAATCACCGGCTGGCACGCCATCGTGTCGAGGAGAGCACGGAAGTCGTGGAGAGCACGGAAGTCGTGCGTGCAGGCCGCGCTAGACCACTTCTTCGATCACGAGCCTGCCGTTGCGCTGCGCGATCGTGTACCGGCGGTTCGCCGGCGCCGCCTCGCGCGAGCCGCGCTGGCGATCCCCACCGGCGCTCTGGCTGTACTGATTCGGCATGACCCGCGCGAGCATCTGCTCGCGCGTGCTGAGGAACCACAGGAACGGCGCGAGCAGCACGAGCTGGTACCAGCCGTACGCGAGCCCGAACAGTGCGAACGCGATGGCCGCAACGCGCGCGATCTTGACCGACACTTCGGTCGCTCGGACGAAGTCCATCTTGCGGGTGAGCAGCGCGCGCAGGATCCGGCCGCCGTCCATCGGCAGCGCGGGGATCAGGTTGAACAGCGCGAGGATGAGGTTCGTCCAGCCGATCCACGCGAACAGCGAGACGTGGCTGATCGCGCCGAGGCCGAGGCCGAGGCCGGCGAGCCCGAGTGACACGGCGGGCCCCGCCGCGGCGATCGCGAGCTCGTGATTGGCCGTGCGCGGCAGCTCGACCATCTTGGCCGCGCCGCCGAAGAAGCCGAGCTCGATGCCGCTGACGCGCACGCCGAGCCGGCGCGCGACGAGCGCGTGGCCGAGCTCGTGGAGCAGCACGGAGGCGAACGCGAGACATACGATCACCACGCCCGCGACCCCGCCGAACGCGACGAACACCAGCGCGAGGAGCAGGAGGAAGCTGAGGTTGATCTCGATCGGGAAGCCGAACATCGCCCCCAATCGCCATTGCTTGAACATGTACTCCAACATGCGCACTCCGACGGAGAATGCAAGTGGCCTGCCCGGTCAGCCAGGCACTAACTGGCCGATCCGGCGTGCGAGCTCCTCGCGATCCTGGCGCGTGATCCATGGAATGGAGAGCCGTGCGAGGTCGGTTCCATGATTGTCGATGAAGCGGATGTAATCACCGCTGACGGTGACGCCGAACTTCGAGCTCATCACGACCTCCGGCCCATCGACGATCACCATGCGGCCGTGGTCGTAGATCGATAGCGCTAGGCGCGCGCGGTCGCGGAACAGCTTCCGCGCGTAGACCGCGTGATGGTCGCCGTGATCGACGAGCAGCACCTTGTCGAGGCCGCGGCCGAGCTCGCTCGCGCGCCGCACGTCGCCGGCAAACGCCTCCATCGCGGTGCGCAGCCGGATGCCGAGCAGGTCGAGCTTGTGGAGCGCCGCGAGCCCGTGCGGTTCGAGCAGCGAGACCGGCTCGACGCCGAACACGCGACGCATGCCGGCGTTGCGGTCGGTGAGCTCGATCCACACGCCGAGATCTTCGTGGGGGACATCGCGCGCGACCACGACGCGGCCTTCGATCCGTAGCGATTCCTGCTTCTTCGCGCCGCCCATCGGCCCGTGTTGGATGATCGTCACGAACTGGTCGGCGATCTGGAGCGTGCGACCCGCCACGCCGAGCGTGATCCGGCGCGGACCGAGCTCGAGGCGCAGCGGACCCTCCGCGGTCGGCGCCTCGACCACGTGGCCGCCGTCGTCACCTCGATACGCCATCTCTTAGGGTATAACGCCGGCCATGACCGCCCAGTACACGTTCGTCATGAAGGATCTGCGCAAGCTCGTGCCGCCGAAGCGCGAGATCCTGAAGGGCATTTGGCTCAGCTTCTACCCGGGCGCGAAGATCGGTGTGCTCGGCAACAACGGCGCGGGCAAGAGCACGTTGCTCCGGATCATGGCCGGCGTCGACAAGGAGTTCCTCGGCGAGGCCATGCCGGCGCCCGGGCTCAAGATCGGCTACCTGCCGCAGGAGCCCCATCTCGATCCGACCAAGACGGTCAAGCAGAATGTCGATGAAGGGGTCGCCGAGACCCGCGCGCTGCTCGCGAAGTTCGAGGAGGTCTCGACCAAGCTCGGCGAGGACATGCCCGAGGACAAGATGACCAAGCTGCTCGACGAGCAGGCTCGGCTCCAGGATCAGATCGAAGCCGTCAACGCGTGGGAGCTCGACCACCAGGTCGACATGGCGATGGACGCGCTGCGCTGCCCGCCCGGCGACGCCGATGTCAGCGTGATCTCGGGCGGTGAGAAGCGCCGGGTGGCGCTGTGCCGGTTGCTGTTGTCGAAGCCCGACATGCTGCTGCTCGACGAGCCGACCAACCACCTCGACGCCGAGAGCGTGGCGTGGCTCGAGAAGACGCTCGAGACCTTCAAGGGCACCGTCGTCGCGATCACGCACGACCGCTATTTCCTCGACAACGTCGCGAAGTGGATCCTCGAGCTCGACCGCGGCGAGGGTCACCCGTTCGAGGGCAATTATACCGGGTGGCTCGAGCTCAAGGCGAAGCGGCTCAAGGACGAGGAGAAGCAAGCCGACGCGCGCCAGCGCATGTTGCAGCGCGAGCTCGAGTGGGTCCGGTTGTCGCCGAAGGCGCGCCAGGCCAAGAGCAAGGCCCGCCTCAACCGCTACGAGGAGATGCTCTCGGAGTCGCAGAAGGAAGTGCGCGATCCGTCGCTCGAGATCGTGGTCCCGCCAGGCCCGCGTCTCGGCGGCGAGGTCGTCAGCTTCGAGGGCGTCTCGAAGTCGTTCGGCGATCGCCAGCTGATCGACAACCTGACGTTCAAGCTGCCCCGCGGCGGCATCGTCGGCGTGATCGGTCCGAACGGCGCCGGCAAGACGACGCTGTTCCGGATGATCATGGGCGTCGAGACGCCCGATCAGGGCACGATCAAGATCGGCGATACGGTCAAGCTCGGCTACGTCGATCAGTCGCGCGACGCGCTCGACGATACCAAGACGATCTTCGACGAGATCAGCGAGGGCGTCGAGAACCTCCAGATGGGCGAGCGCTCGATCCCGGCGCGCGCCTACGTGTCGAGCTTCAACTTCAAGGGCCAGGACCAGCAGAAGCGGCTCGGCGTGCTCTCGGGTGGCGAGCGCAACCGCGTCCACCTCGCGAAGATGATCAAGCGCGCGGGCAACGTGCTGTTGCTCGACGAGCCGTCGAACGACCTCGATGTCGATACGCTGCGCGCGCTCGAGGACGGGCTCGAGAGGTTTCCGGGCTGCGCGGTGGTGATCAGCCACGACCGCTGGTTCCTCGATCGGATCGCGACGCACATCCTCGCGTTCGAGGGCGACAGCCACGTCGAGTGGTTCGAGGGCAACTTCGCGGACTACGAGGCCGACCGCCATCGCCGGTTCGGGACCGAAGCCGATCAGCCTCACCGCATCAAGTACAAGCCGCTCGCGCGCTAGCGCACGTCCGGCGCTCCTGCGCGCGCCGTGACCGCCGTGAGCGCGGCCACAGCGCCCCTGAGGCGCACTGGACGCGCCCTGGACGTGTCCTGGACGTGTCCTGGACGTGCCCTGGACGTGGGCATAGCGCCTGCAGTCTTCGTGGGCATGGCGGCAACGCACGAGCCAGCGCAGGTCGGAGAGCTTCTCAAGCACATCGGCGAGGACGTCAAGACGATCGCGGTGAGCGAGCTCGAGCTCGCGCGCACCCAGCTCGGGAGCTACCTCGAGCAGACCGTGATGCGCGCGGCCGCGATGATCCTCGGCGCGTTCGTCGCGCTCGTCGGCTTCGCGATGCTGTGTGTCGTCGTGGTCATCGCGCTTGCACCCGTGATCCCGGCGCTGTGGCTGCGGCTGTTGATCATGGCGGTGATCTACATCGCGATCGGCGGCGGTGCCGCCTATCTGTTCGCCAAGAAGATGGCGACGACACCGGATCTCGACAACGAGGTCGACGAGGTCGCTCAGACCATCGACAAGGTCGCGGCCGGCATCACCCACTAGGCACCAGGACGGTTCATGCGCGACTCCAAAGATATCCAGCACGATCTCGACGCGGCCCAGGACGACCTCGAGCGCGACATCGCCGAGCTCAAGCAAGTGATCGAGGACAAGATCGAAGTCCCGAGGCACGTCCTCGAGGTCGTCGAGAACGTCGTCGACGAGGTCGTCACCAAGCCGATCTCGTTCGTGCGCGAGCACGCGGTCGTGATCGGCATGGGTGTGGTGTTCGCGCTCGGTTTGCTGGTAGGCCGGGTAATTCCGCAGCGCTGACGCGTGGCCCGCAGCGTGCACGAGAGGCCACGATGAAGAATTTCCTGGTAGCCATTCTGACCGCGTTGCCGCTCGTCGCGGCCGGGGCTTGCAAGAGCAAGTCGGATCCGCCCAAGGCGGATAACACCGAGCGCAACAAGACGACCGAGGTCACCGCCGATCAAGCGGCGCAGCACGGCACCGCACTCGACGCCGAGCAGAAGGTTCGCAAGGCGATCGTGGCGGACGGGTCGCTGTCGACCAACGCACACAATTGCAAGGTCGTCGTCGACAAGGACGCGACCACCGTGACGCTCGAAGGGCCGGTCGCGAGTGCCGACGAGAAGGCACGTCTCGAGAAGCTCGCCGCCGACTCCAGTGGGCTGCGCGTCGTCAATAACCTCGAAGTGAAAGAGTGAATGTGATGAAGCACGACAAGGATGACAAGCAGATCGCCGTCTTCGGGCTGTTCAACACGCGCGGCCAGGTCGAACAAGCGATCGATACGCTGCGCGCCGCCGGGTTCCGGCCCGCCGACATGAGCGCGCTGCTCCCTGATTGGGGCGCGACGAGCGAGATCGCACACGAGAAGCACACCAAGGCCCCCGAGGGTGCGGCCGCGGGTGCAGCCACCGGTGGCATCGCCGGTGGCACGCTCGGCCTGCTGGTTGGACTCGGCGCGCTCGCGATCCCGGGGCTCGGACCGTTGATCGCGGCAGGCCCGATCGTCGCGGCGCTCGCCGGTGCCGGTGCCGGTGGCGCGGTGGGCACGCTGGTCGGTTCGCTGATCGGCATGGGGATCCCCGAGTACGAGGCGAAGCGCTACGAGTCGTTCCTCAACCAGGGTGGCGCGATCCTCGCGGTCCACGCCGACGATAAGGACTGGGCCAAGAAGGGCCGCCAGATCCTCGACGCGTGCGGTGCGCACGGCGTCGACCAGAAGGGCGAGACCACGTCGACGGTCGCGAAGGAGTTACGTTCGACGCACCACTAGGTCGCTACGCAGTGCGGCGATGCGGATGGAGCCGGATCTCGGCGACGAGCGGGCGGTGATCGCTCGCTCGTCGCGCGCTGTCGCTATCGCCTCGCGAGAGCTTGATGAAGTCGACGCCGCCACGCACGAACACGGCATCGAGTGCGCGGACCGGCCCCCACGCCGGGAACGTCGGCGGGCGGCGCTCGATCCCGCGAAATCCCGCCGGCTGCAAGAGCTCGCCGAGGCCGCCGTAGACGTCGTTGAGGTCGCCGCCGACCAGCACCGGCGTCTCGTGCTGCATGCCCTGGAACGGGTGGGCGTCGAGGAACTTCTTGAGCTGGAGCCGGCGCTCGTAGCGCGCGAGCCCGAGGTGCATGTTGAAGACGTGGACCGTCCGATCGATCGCCTCGGATGCAGCCTCGTGATCGTGATCGTGCTCGCGGACGCGGATCACGCCGTGCAACACGCTGCGCTTCTTCTTGAACCGGATCGATAGATCGATGTTCGAGGTCTCGACGATCGGGTAGCGGCTGAGGATCGCGTTGCCGTAGCAACCGCCGCCGCGGACGTCGACGTTCGGAAACCACGACCGGTAGCGCATGCCGACGAGATCGCCGAGCAGGTCGACCTGGTGATCGCGGTTGCTGCGAGGGACGTCGTGATCGACCTCCTGGAGCAGCACCACGTCGGGATGCAGATTCGTGATCACATCGGCGATCCGCTGCGGTTCGTAGCGCCGATCGACGCCGCCGATGCACTTGTGGATGTTGTAGGTGAGGAGGCGAAGTCTCATGGCGAAGTGATGCGCGGTGGCAGCCACTGCGCGACGACGAGCGTCTCGTCGTCGGCACGCGGCCAGCCGGCCCGATGGGTGGCGACGCTCGCGTGGACCAGGTCGTGGACCGCGGGGGGGGTGAGCGCGGAGGCGTCGAGGCGGCGCAGCAACCGCTGCAGCCGGCGATCACCGAACGGCACGCCGTACGGGTCCTGCGCTTCGATCACCCCATCGGTATACCAGACGAGCAGATCGCCGGCTCGCAGCGGGCGCTGCTGAACTTTCGGAGCGCCGCTCGATCCGCCGCCGAGTGGATTGCCGCGGCCGACCAGCGCGTGCAGCTCGATCGAGCCTCCGCTGCTGGGAGCGTGGACCACGTACGGTGTGGTGTGGCCGCACGACACGTAGCTGATCGTGCGCGCCTGGTCGTCGATGATCGCCGCGAACAGGGTCATCGCGAGCTGGCCTCCGCCGACCCGTGCGACCGCGAGATCGAGCGAGCCGACCAACGTCGCGAGCTCGAGCCCCGCGGCGTGGCGGCGCACGGCGGCGTCGGTCGCGCCGACCGCGGCCGCGGTCACGGTCGCGGACGCGACCCCGTGGCCGGTGACGTCGCCGATCGCGAGTAACAGGCGATGCGGACCGAGCGGATAGAACCCCCAGAAGTCGCCGGCGCAGCGCGTCGCCGGCTGCCACGAGCCGACCACCGTGACGTCGCCGTGGACGTGCGGGCCGCGACCGGGCAGGAGCTGCGCCTGGACCGTCGCCGCGAGCTCGACCTCGCGCGCGAGCGACGCGCGCTCGGCGGCGCGTTGCGCGAGTCGGACGTGGACCAGCCCTTCCCCGAGCCGGGTGGCGGCGCGCTCGATGAAGCCCAGCGCCCGGCGGCGCTGGCGCCGCGCGACCTCCGGCACCAAGATGATCGCGAGCAACTCGTCGCGACTGATCACCGGGACCAGCGAGCTCCCTCCCGCGTGCCCGAGCACGGCCACCAGCAGCGGCCGGAGATCGTCGGGCATGCCCGGCGCGTCGACGTAGACCGCGCCGGGGTGCTCGGCGAGCCACGCACCGAGCAGTGGGTCGGGGGCGGCCTCGTCGTCGAGGCGCTCGCCGGTGGCGGTCGTCCAGCCATAATCCTCGGCCGCCGGGATCTGGACGTCCACGTGCATCCCGATGCCGAGCTGGATGACCTCGATCGCGATGCGCGCGACCTCGGGCTCGTCGCGCGACGTGCGCGCGTGGGTCGCGATCTGGTTGACCAGGCGATCGAGCGTGCTCTCGCTGGTGCGGCCACCGCGGCTGATCAGCCTGAACACCGAGATCGTGACCCGGACCCCGGCGAACACGCACGCCATCACGAGCGCGGCGGCCCACCAGCGCAACCCGGGGCCGAGCTGCGCGAGGGCCACCCAGCCGAGCAGCACCGCGAGCACGAGGTGGATCAACACGCGCGGTGCGGTATCGTCGACGGCGCGCACGCGCAGGAGATCTTCGAAGATCAGCGCGCGCACGACCAGCACGCTGCCGATACCCGACAGCAGCCAGCCGAGCGGAAACACCCCCACGTGCCACGCGAGCGTGACGTCGCTGAGACCGGCGTAGGTCACGAGGTTCGCGATCAGCAGGGAGCGCAGCTGCCGGCGCTCGTGCGAAGGTTTGTCGCGCACCGCGGCGCGCACCATCAACACGAACCCGGGTGCCGAGACCACGACGATCGACACCAGCGTCAGCCAGGCGAACGGGCCGGCGTTCGCGTACCACAGGCCGGTATCGAGCCAGTACACGCCGTCGACCGCGGCATTGGTGACCGCGTCCCCGATCACCCACGCGATCGCGATGGCGACCCCGACCCACACCAGCCACGACCGTACGCGCAACAGCCGGAGCTGGAAGCCGAGCCCGGCGGCCGAGGCCATCGGGATGAACGCCGCCGCGATCCGGAACAACTGCTCGGCGGCGGCCGGCGACGTCACCGACGGCGACAGCGCCATACAGATCGAGTAGGGCAACAACGACACGAAATGCAGCAACATCCACGCGCGCAGCACCGGCTGGCCGCGCATCACGATGCCGTACGCGATCACGACGATCATCGCCGCGGGGGCGAACGCGAACGGAAGTGACAGTAGGTGCGCGTCGTAGCTCGCGCTCGACCACAGCTCGTGCATCGACCTGGCGAATGTACTTCGTGTACCATCCGAACAGTGGCGGATCAGCGCAACCCTTCCGGGCGCAGGCCACCCGCGCTGCCGTTACCCCCGCCGCCGGAGGACCTGCCCCGGCTGCCCGAGGTGAACCTCGACGATTCGCAGGAAGTGCGCATCGATCACCGCGCGCTCGCCCCGAACCGCGACTCGATCACCGCGGCCCGGCTGCGCCGCGACCGCATGGATCCGACGACGCGGCTGGGGCGACCCACCGCACCGGAGCTCGGTGCCAGGCCGGCCCGGGCCGCCGCGCCGCCGCCGCCCCCGCGCAGCGCGAATATCCGCGTCACCACCGCACAGCACTCGTCGTTGATCGGTGGCCGGTACCAGATCGTGAAGCGCATCGGCCAGGGCGGGATGGGTAAGGTCTACGAGGTCAACCACATCCACCTGTCGCGCCGGTTCGCGCTCAAGATCATCTCGAGCCAGGTCGCGGAGACCGACGAGGCACGCGAGCTGTTCTATCGCGAGGCGCGGTTCGCGTCGGCGATGGCGCACCCGGCGATCACCTCGGTGGTCGACTTCGGCGAGGACGAGAAGGTCGGCATGTTCATGGTCATGGAGTTCGTCGACGGCGAACCCCTGAACAAGATCCTGTTCCGCGAGAAGAAGCTCGGGGTCAAGAAGGCCTGCGAGATCGTGCTCGCCGTCGCCGAGGCGCTGCAACACATCCACCGCCAGAACGTCGTCCACTGCGACATCAAGACCGAGAACATCCTGATCGGCGAGGAGGAGATCGAGGCCAAGCGCACGCGCATGGTGGTCAAGCTGCTCGACTTCGGGCTCGCGCGCTCGCTCGTCGCTTCGCGCGCCTCGACGTCGCTGTCGGGCACGCCCCACTACGTCGCACCCGAACGGATTCGCGGCGAGCCCGCCTCGCCCGCGAGCGATGTCTACGGCGTCGGGATCCTGTTGTACGAATTGCTCACCGGCCAGGTCCCGTGGGACGGCCCGGTCCAGAAGATCCTCGCCGGCCACCTCGACGAGATCCCGCGCCCGCCGTCGAAGATGATCGAGGGCGGCCTCGATCCGGCGGTCGAAAAGCTCGTGCTCCACTCGCTCGCGAAGCGCCCCGCCGAGCGCCACAAGGACATGGCCGCGTTCATCTACGAGCTGCGTACCGTGATGGATATGCTCGGCTACGGCCGGCGCCGGGGTGGCAACGCCGGTCCGTCGCGCCGCGTCGTGATCGAACAGCCCAAGGACGTCAAGGCCCAGCGCCGGGACGAGCTCGCGCGGACCGCGTTCGATGGCTGCCGGCTGCCGCTCGCGCTGCTCACGCCGCAGGGCCAGATCGTGGCGGCGAACCCGGCGTTCGCGAAGTTCGTGATGGGGGTGTCGGTCGAGGTCGAGGGCCTGCCCGTAAAGTCGACCGCGCTCGCGAACGCGTGGTCGACCGCGGAGCAGGACATCGCCCGCACGCTCGCGGGGAGCCCGATCCGCCGGATCATCGAGATCGACGTCAGCCCGACCGAGGTCCGCCGGTTGTTGCTTTGGCTCGATGCCGTGTCGGCGGACCACGTCGTCCTCGGCGTGCAACCGCTCGAGCTGTAGGCGGGCACCACCGCCACCCCAGGAGCCCACCGCCATGTCGACGACCCAGACGGCGCAACCACAGCACCTCGAGTTTCCAGACGAGGCGTTCCGCGCGACCCAGCCGGCCGCCGCGGCGATCCGGCCGTTCACGCTGCCCGCGGTGCGGCCGTTCACGTTGCCGAACGGGATCGAGGTCTACCTCGTCGAGCAACACCACCTGCCGCTGGTCTCGATCGACCTCAACTTCGATGGTGGTGCGCTCACCGATCCGAACGGCAAGGCGGGCCTCGCGAGCGTGTGCGCGAGCATGCTGACCGAGGGGACCGAGCGGCTCGACAAGATCCAGTATTCGGAGGCGCTCGCCGACGTCGCGTCGACGATCAACGCCTACGCCGGCGACGACTCGCAGGGGCTCGGGCTCGCGGCGCTGACCAAGCATCTGCCCGCGACGTTCGCGCTGTTCGCCGAGACGCTGCGCTCACCGGGTCTGCGCCAGCGCGATCTCGACCGCATGCTCAAGCGCCGGATCGAGGCGGTCAAGCAGGCGCGGGGCAACCCGACCGCGATTCCGGGCCGGGTGTTCGGTGCGGTGCTGTATGGCGCGGCGCACCCGTTCGGTGCGGTCGTCACCGAGGCCTCGCTCGCGGCGATCACGCTCGCGGACTGCAAGCAGCAACTCGCGACGTGGCTCCAGCCGCACGGGGCGCGCCTGTTCGTGGTCGGCGATCTGACGGAGCAGCAGCTCCGCGACGCGTTCGCGCACTCGCCGCTCGCCGCCTGGCGAGGCACCGCACCGAAGCTTCCAGCGCTGCCCGCACCGGCGACGATGAAGGGCCGGATCTTCTTCGTCCACGTCCCCAACGCGGCGCAATCGACCGTCATGCTGATGGAGCACGGACCGCTGCGCACCGCGCCCGACTACTTCGCGAACACGATGATGGCCGGCGTGTTCGGCGGCAGCTTCACCAGCCGCCTCAACATGAACCTGCGCGAGGACAAGGGCTACGCGTACGGCGCGCGCGGGGGCCTGTCGTATTCGAAGGACTATGGCTCGCTGACCGCGTCGGCGTCGGTGCAGACCGACGCGACCTATCAAGCGCTGCTCGAGATCGTGCGCGAGCTCGAGGGGATGTGGGCGGGCCACAAGCCGGTGACCCAGGACGAGCTCGATCGCGAGAAGCTCAACGCGACACTCGCGCTCCCGGGCCGGTTCGCGACCGCGCAGGCCGCCCTCGGACAATATCGTAGCCTCGTGTACTACGGGCTCCCACTCGACTACTTCGATACCTACGCGGATCACGTCCGCGCGGTGACCGCGGCCCAGGTCAGCCAGGCCGCGGCACAGCACCTCGAGCCGGCGCCGGCGGTTTACTTGGTCGTCGGCGACGGAGACGCGAAGATGATCGTCGACGATCCGAGCCAACCCAAGGACCAGCGGCGGGTGCCCTACGTGAAGCACGGCGCGCAGGTCACCTTGCGCCAGGCGCTGATCGATCTCGCCGCCACCGGCGATGTAGGAGCGGGTGGTTTCGTCGAGCTCGATGTCGACGCACGTGTGGTCGGTCACGGCGGCCGCTAACCGATCGATAGCCCTAGCTAAACAAGCGGTTCGTACCGGCCGAATGCTAGACTGGCTCGGTGCGGGACAAAGGGACAGCTCCACGCGGCTTCACGTTGCTGGAGTTGATGATCGTCGTCGTGTTGATCGGCGTGCTCGCCGCGATCGTGATCCCGAGCTGGACCAGCACCGCGCGCAACAAGAAATACGATCCGGAGATCTCCGCGATGTTCACGGAGCTGTCGACCCGCCAAGAGCAATACAAGAGCGAGGTCGGTAACGGTTCGTACCTCGCGATCACGACCGCATGCCCGGCCTCGCCTCAACCGAGCGGCGCGGACTTCAACACGCTGTGCGTGACCACCGGGAGCCTGTGGGCGACGTTGCGGGTGAACCCGACCGACTCGGCGATCCGCTGCAGCTACGCGATCACGACCGGTGTGGCCGGCTCGGTGCCCTCGGGATACGCACCGTGCGCGGCGCCGCCGACCAACCGCGCGCTCAGCGCGGCCTGGTACTGGATCCTCGCGACCTGTGACATGAAGGCGGACGGCGGCACCAACGCGACGTTCTGCATCTCGAGCTGGGACAGTCAACAATACAAGGCGAACTACGGGCAATGATCCGAGCTCGCCAACCCCAGCGCGGTGTGACGCTCATCGAGTTGATGATCGTCGTGGGCATCATCGCGGTGTTCGCGGCGTTGATGTTCGGCGTCAACTCGCAGACCTACGGCGCGAGCCCGTCGAACACCGCCGATCAGATCGCGTCGGACTTCAACCTGTGCAAGATGCGCGCGGTGTCGACGCGGCGCTGGCACCGCTGCCAGGTCGGTGGTCCGAGCGCGACCTCGACCGATCCCGATGCGATCGCCAACGCGCTCGTGATCATGCAGTGGCAGGACACCGGCATGAAGGATCCGGCGCTCACGCCCGCCGGGCTGTGGTCCACGGTGCAGGTCGACCCGCTCCACACCGGCGTCGCGGTGTGGGATGCGAGCACGACGGTGTGCGCGACGCCGCCGTGTGCCGCCGCACCCGCGACGCAGAACGCCACGCTGGCGTTCGATGTCTACTTCCGTCCCGATGGCTCGAGCACGGGTGGCACCGTGTACGTGACCGAGCCCAGCCGAAACAAGTCGTATCGCGTCGTCGTCTACAGGGCGACAGGGAGCTCGTATGCGCGCAACAGCTGGTAAGGGATCCGCGTTGCTTCGCTCGGTGATCGTCGCGGCGAGCCTCGTCGCGGTGTGGGATCCGCGGCCCGCGCTCGCGAACACCTCGACCGCGTTCCCGACGGGGTCGCTGATCATCCCGGTCGGCGCGTCGTTCCAGGATAGCTGCGGCTCGGTGTCCGCGTACGGCATGATCTACGACGTGCTCCGCGCGAACCCCTGGCTATCCGCGAACGGCTACACCCCGATCACGATCTTCTTCACGTACCTCGACACCAAGGCGTCGCCGAACCGCTGCGTGCCGACCTCGCTCAATACCTCGCCGACGGTGAGCGCGATGTGGAACGACGGCTGCGACATCATCAACGTCGGCGTCCAGCAGATCGACAACACGAACCACGCGACCGCCGAGTTCTCGGTAGTCACCTACACCACCACGAGCAAGACCACCGTCTATCCCCAGTATCCGACCAAGACCCTCACCGGCGCCGCGAAGGCGAACTACCTCGGCGGCCCGTTCGTGATCCTCGCGTCCGATGCGCCGACGTTCCGCAAGCTGCTCGACAACACGATCACCGCGACCGACACCAGCGGCAACGTCATCGACTTCTCCCCGTTCCGCACGCGCCTCGCGACGCAACCCGCCCCGCCGACCTTCGGCTGCAGCCTCGGCACCGATCACTACGTCAACATTCACCGCTCGACCACGGCGTTCGTCGCGAACATCGGCAAGGCGTTCCAGGCGGTGCCGCCGCGCCTCGCGCTGCTGGCGACCAACAAGAACGCTCATACGGGGCTGGTCTCGAACAACATCCTCCAGGCGTATCTCGAGAACGCCGGGCTCACGTACACCGGCGCGAACGGCTGCCCACCGGCCTCGGTCGAGGCGGGCAATGCGGCGGTGTGCCCGAGCGGCGCGGTCTCGGGCCAGATCTACGACTCGTTCGACTTCGACGATCTCGTCAACGGCCAGCTCGCCGCGACCTCCGGCGGCAACCCGCTCTACACGATGCTGTGGACGCCCCACTGGGAGGTCACGCACCCGACGCTGTACCAGTGCGCCGGCGCGTGCACTTGCTACACGAACTGCGCCGCGTCGTGCAAGCCGACCTCGACCTGCTCGCAGGTCAGTAAGGGCCCCGGCCCGCCGAACGCGAACGAGCAGACCGCGCTCGCGAATATCACCACGTTCCTGAACTCGCAGACCGGTCTCGCTGCGGAGTGCGCGTCGGTGACCAGCTACGAAGGCGACTACAAGTCCGGCGTCGCGGACACCCAGGGCGTGCCGCAGTTCCAGACCTGCCTCGACAACGGCGCGGGCGCGTGCGCCGCGACCGGCACGCCGTGGGGCATCGAGCGCGAGCCGACCAGCGCGACCACCACGAGCAACAGCCGCAACTGCTCGGACCCGAACCTCGCCGCGGGCTCGAAGTGCGCGTTCTATTCGTACCCCGGCGACTCGTTCGCGCAGACCGGCGACTTCTCGTGGAGCGCGGTCAGCGGCCACACCCAGACCTGGCTGCCGAACTCGGCGGC
>JBDTEH010000295.1:0-20541 GCA_039922635.1 Kofleriaceae bacterium
ATCATCCATCGTGACCTCAAGCCGCAGAACCTGATGCTCGACGGCAAGACGTGGAAGGTGCTCGACTTCGGCGTCGCGCGCCTCGTCGACGCCGGCGACACGCTGACATCGGGACAGATCGTCGGCACGCCGGCGTACATGGCCCCCGAGCAGGCGCGCGGCCAGGCGGTCACCCACCGCACTGATCTCTACGCGCTCGCGGCGATCGCGTATCGCTCACTCACCGGGCAAGCGCCACACACCGGCGGGGAACCAGCGGACGTGCTGTACCGCGTGGCCCACACCGCACCGCGGCGCCCAGGGACGCTGGCGACGCTTCCGCGCGCCGTCGATCTCGTCCTCGCGATCGGCCTTGCCAAAGATCCGACCGATCGCTTCGCGACGGCGGCCGAGCTGGCCGACGCGCTCGCAATGGCCTTGTCGTCGTCCCTCGACGAGCCGACGCGGGTGCGTGGCCACCGGCTGCTCGCGAGCGGTGCGTGGTCGCGCGATCCGACCCTGCCGCCGCCCGCATAGGCTTGGCCACCTGCCTCGGGTTCGCGCGGCGGTCTCTACACTCCCTGATCGCGGTCGATGGATCCAACAGGATGCCGTCTCAACGCCTGCTCAAGATGATGGACCCGCTGGGCCACCTCGGCGAGCGGCGCACGCTGGCATCGACGACGCCGACCGCGATCGTGTGGGCACCCGAGCCGCAGCGCGCCGCGTCGATCGCCGAGGCATTGCGCGCCGCGAAGGTCGAGCCGCTGCGCGCGCTCGCGTTTCGCCACGTCGAGACCTGCCTGCGTGCCGGGCTGCGTCCGGTGTGCGCGATCGCGGTGCTCGATGGCCGCTCGATCACCGATGATCAGTTCGGCATGTTGATCACGGCGCGCTGGGCTGGGTACCGCGGTCCGATCGTCGTGATCGGCGCGGTCGCGCCGCGCTGGATCGCGCTCGCGGACCTCGACGTGGTCGCCGCGGAGGCGCCGCTCGAGGACGTGGTCGTGAAGTTGCTCGCCGCCGCGGCGTAGGCGACCGCGGCTACACGCGCACGGCAGTTGGATCCGGTCCGGTCGTCACGAGGCCGCTAGTATATGGTGCTGGGGATGGCTCACAAGCACGCGCCCGGCCCGCAGATCGCCCGTCACAAGCTCGAAGGCGACTTCGTGCTGCTGGCCTTTATCGTTCCGGGCGAGGTGGGCGCGCAGTTCCGGATCATCAACCTGACCGACGACGAGGTCAGCACCGAGATCACCGCCGCCGATGCGCTCGCCTTGACCTCGATGATCCGCTGACGAACGGCTACTGCAACGCGCCGGACACGCCGAGCGTGTTCTGCACGCGCATCGTGCCGGTCGCGGCTTGGGCGGCGAACCCGTAGATCCGGATCTCGAGGGCTCCGGTCGCGCTGGCGGTCAGCGTCGGCGTGCTCGGCGCGCTGCTCGAGATCGCGACCGCGTGGGCGAACGAATCCGCGCTCGTGCCGACCGACGCGTTCGCGGGCCCGGTGCCACTCGCCGTCACGTCGAGCGCCATCATCGTCACCGCCAGCGCACACCCCGACGGCGGCGTGATCGTCAGCGTGTAGTACTTCGTCGGATCGACGCCACCGGTGGCCCAGTTCGATGCGTTGATCGATCCGGTCCCGGTGGCCGGGGTCAGGGCGGGCGCACGCGACAGCGCGCTCGCGGTCAGGCCGGGTCGGTTGGACGCCGCCGGCGTCGAGACCTGCGAGCCGGGCTGGCTCGACAGATCCCAGGTCGCGAGCACGCCGGAGAACGGCATCGAGCACGTCCCCGAACCCGAACCCGAACCCGAACCCGAGCCCGAGCCCGAGCCTGAGCCGCTGCCGTCGCCGTTCGTGCAGATCCCGGCGACGCACGCGTAGCCGTCCGGGCACATCGGATCGCTGGCGCCACACGCGAACGGCTCCGACGGCAGATCCGGCGAGTACGACGCGCAGCCGGCGAGCGCGATCAGGACGAGCATCTTCACGCGAGCCCCGCGAGGTACGCCAGCAGGCGCGGCTTGATCGCGCGCATCGCGCGTGCACGGTGCGACAGCTCGCTCTTGGAGCCGACGCCGGCCTCGGCGAACGTCATGCCGAGCTCGGGCGCGAAGAACAGCGGATCGTAACCGAACCCACCGGTGCCGCGTGCCGCGGTCAGGATCGTGCCCTCGCACGTGCCGTCGGCGGTGACGATCTCGGCGCCGAGCGGGCCGGTGACGTCGGCGAGCGCGAGCACGGCACGAAACCGCGCGCGCCGGTCGGCGATGCCGGCGAGCGCCGCGAGCAGCTTCGCGTTGTTCGCGCTGTCGCCGTGCGCTTCACCGGCGTAGCGCGCGCTGTACACGCCGGGGGCGCCGCCGAGCGCGTCGACCTCGAGTCCGCTGTCGTCGGCGAGCGCGGGCAGGCCGGTCGCGGCCGAGACCTCGCGCGCCTTCTTGGCGGCGTTGCCGGCGAACGTGTCGGCGTCCTCGATGACCTCGGGGACCGCGCGCCCGACCTCGTCGATCGAGAGCACCTGGACGCCGGCGAGCAGCTCGCGCAGCTCGACGAGCTTGCCCCGGTTGCGCGTGGCGAACACGAGCGGTCGGGTCATGCGACCGCCGCGCGCTGGGCCGCCACGAGCTGGCCGATGCCGGCGAGCGCGAGATCGAGCATCGCGTCGAGCTGTGGGCGATCGAACACGTCGTGCTCGGCGGTGCCCTGGACCTCGATCAGCTTGCCGCTGGCATCGCCGACCACGTTCATGTCGACATCGGCCTTGGAGTCCTCGACATAGGGCAGGTCGAGCACGACCTCGCCGCCGACGATGCCGACCGAGACCGCCGCGACCGGCGGGCGGAGCGCGCGCGTATCGGCGAGCGTGCCGGCCTTCGCGAGCTTGCCGATCGCGAGCGCGAGCGCGATCCACGCCCCGGTGATCGATGCGCAACGCGTGCCGCCGTCGGCCTGGAGCACGTCGCAGTCGACATGGATCGTGCGCTCGCCGAGGTGCTTGAGGTCGACCGCGGCGCGCAGCGAGCGCCCGATCAGGCGCTGGATCTCCTTGCCGCGGCCGCCCGGGTCACGCTTGGTGCGCGTGTGGGTCGAGCGCGGCAGCATCGCGTACTCCGCGGTCAGCCACCCCTGGCCCTTGCCGGTGAGGAACCCAGGCACGCCGTTCTCGACGCTCGCGGCGCACAGCACGTGGGTCTCGCCGACCTTGATCAGCACGGAACCCTCGGCGTGCTTCTGAAAGCCGGTGATGATCTCCAGGGGCCGGAGCTGGTCGGGGCGTCTTCCGTCGGGGCGCATCGGGCGGCGAAGCTACTATATGATGGCCAGATGCGCTGCCTCGTCGTGGTCTCCATGCTCGCTGGCGTCGCCGCATGCCACTCCTCGACGCCGGCCGGGCCGGCCGGCCCGGATTCGTCGCTCGCGTCCGACGCGACCGTGCTGGACACCACACCGAACCAGTGGGTGTGGGTGCCCGTGCCCGGGACGACCTGCGCGAACGGCACGACCGCGGGGTTCGGCCTCGATCGCAGCGCGACCCCGGGCGGCGACGTGTTCATCTACTTCGAGGGTGGCGGCGCGTGCTGGGACACCGCGACGTGCACCGCGAACCCGCCGGTCGCGATCAACCTCGATGTCACCTACACCGCGCAGCAGCTCGCGAAGGACGTCGCGGCGCTGACCGTCGATCGCGCGGTCGGCCCGCCGCTCGATACCGCGAACTACGTGTTCGTCCCGTACTGCACCGGCGACCTCCACGCCGGCACGACCGTCACGACGTACCCGGGCGGCCCGACGCTGCACCACACCGGCGCGACCAACACGCAGGCGTTCGTCGACCTGCTCGCCCCCGCGTTCGCCGCGGCGCAGGTCGTGTGGGTGACCGGCTCGTCGGCCGGCGGCTACGGCGCGACCCTCGACTTCGATCGCTTCACGACCGCGTGGCCGGACGCGAGCGTGAACCTACTCGAGGACTCGGCGCCGTTCATCCCGTTCCTCGCGAACTACGACAAGCTGCAGACCGCGTGGAAGATCGCGTTCCCGCCGGGCTGCACCGGGTGCGACGCCAGCTTCACGGCGGCGTTCGACGCGGTGGCGGCGGCGCATCCGACCAGCCGGATCGGCCTGATGACCTGGGACAACGACCAGACCGTCGCCGCGTATTTCGGCTACACGACCTCGCTCGTGCCGGTCCAGGACGAGCTGATCACGAACCACTTCGACCACCCGAACACCCAGGTGTTCGAGGCCGCGGGCACGAGCCACACGATGTTCGGGCAGCTCGCGACCGTGCAGTCGCACGGCGTGAAGCTGTCCGACTGGGTCACGCGGTGGCTGGTCGGCGACGCCGCGTGGGCGACCGTACGCCCGTGAGCGCAGCGAGCAACACGAGTAGCGCCGCGCCGGTGCCGTCGCCGCCGCTCGCATCGCACCCGCCGCCGGGCTCGGCGCAGGTGAAGCTGCCGTCGGTGTTCGTGCACGTCGAGCCCTCACCGCAGGTGGCGGTGCCGAGCGCGCACTCGTCGACATCCGCGCACGCCGTGCCGTCGCCCTGATAGCCCGGCCCGCAGGTAACGCACGTCACGCCGTCGGCCGCGAGCCCCTGGTCGGGCGCGCACGAGCACGCGAACCCGCCGTCGCTGTTGGTGCAGATGTCGGAGCAGCCGCCGTTGCCGGTCGCGCACTCGTCGATATCGGTGCAGGTCGCGCCGTCGCCGGCGTAGCCGGACCGGCAGCTGCACGCGAACGCGCCCGCGGTGTTCGTGCAGACCTGCACGCAGCCGCCGTTGTCGGTCGCGCACTCGTCGATGTCAGCGCAACCGTGGCCGTCGCTGGCTAGCGTGTAGCCGGCACCGCACGCGCACGCATAGCTGCCGACCGAGTTCGTGCAGCTCTGCGCGCAGCCGCCGTTGCCGGTCGCGCACTCGTCGATGTCGGAGCACGACACGCCATCGGCCGCGAGCGCGTACCCCGCGGTGCAGCCGCACGCAAACGAGCCCACCGAGTTGGTGCAGGTCTGCGCGCACCCGCCGTTGCCGGTCGCGCACTCGTCGATGTCGGCGCACGACGATGGCGCGCCGCTGCACGTGAACCCGGGCTCGACCGTGCAGATCTGGCTGCAGCCGTCACCCGCCGCGAGGTTGCCGTCGTCACAGGCCTCGCCGGCCTGGAGCACGCCGTCGCCGCACTGGCGCACGAACCGCGCGACCACCGCGGCGTCCGACTGATACGCGAGCAAGTAGCCATGCGCCGAGGCCTGGTACGCGACCGTGGGCGCGAGCTCTTCCTTGACGACGTCGGTCGCGATCGCGAAGCCGTCGCCGGCCGAGACCCTCGAGCCCGAAAGCAGGTCGCCGTAGATGTCCTTGGAGTTGCCGCGGTCGTCTTCCCACGCGAGGAAGTAGTCAAAGCCATTCGACGCCATCGCCGGGAACAGCTGATGGTTCGCCTGCGTCGAGATCGCCAGGCCGTCCGGCTCGGCGACGCTGCCGTCGCTGCCGACGTGCGCGGCGTAGATGTCGAAGCTCGTCGTGCTGCGGGTGTCGTCCCACGCGACCACGTAGCCCGCGCCGTTCGTCGCGATCGCGGCGTAGAGCTGCTGGACGGGGGCGCCCGAGATCAGTACCCCGCCCGCCGCCGACATCGTGCCATTCGCCGCGACGAACCGGCCGTAGAGGTCGCCCTGGACGTGGTCGCGGAACTCCTCCCACGTCACGAGATACGAGCCGCCGAGCGAGCCCACCGACGGGTACCACTCGCGCGTGGTGGTCGCGGCGATCGCGAGCCCGCCGCCGTCCTCGACCACACCCGCAGCGCTGACCCGCGTCGCGTAGACATCGTCGTTGTCACCGTTCGCGTCGTGCCACGCGACCAGGTAGTCGGTGCCGTTCGAGGCGATGTGCGGCCAGTCCTGGACGTGCGCGCCACTATAGATCGCGAGGCCATTCGGCTCTTCGACCAGCCCGGCGCCGGTGACACGCGCGGCGTAGATGTCGGTGTCGGCGTTGCGGCCGTCCGTCCACGTGACCAGGAAGTCGCTGCCGTTCGAGGCGACCTGCGGTTGGCTCTGCACGCCGGTCGCGGTCGAGATCGCGATCGTGTCGAGGATCGTGCCGGCCGGGTCGATCCGCGAGCCGTAGATGTCGTTGCCATCGGACCACACGAGCAAGAACACCGCGCCGTTCGACGCGACCGCGGGGGTCACGCCGGTCGCGGTGACCGTCTGTTCCGCGCTCGTGATCGGCATCGGCGCCAGCCGCGCGCTCGGCTCCTCGCCGGCGCTCTGCACACCACACGCACCCAGGACGAACATGACCGCGACGCTGTACCGACCCACGTGACCACCCTAAGCCAGCTCGGGGCGGCACTGGTGCCAAACTACACGTAGGCACCCCGGACATAACCGAACCGACCCTCGGCGCCTACGGGACTCCGAAGTCAGTACACGAGGCGGCGCACCCGCGCGACGATCGGCGCGAGCACCTCGCGGGCGGTCGCACGCAGCAGCTCGGACTCGCCGACCGGCGCCGCGAGCAGTGGCCCGAACGTGTAGTACGCCTCGACGCCGAGCTCGCCGAGCGCGTTCGTGCGCAGGAACAGGTCGCGGGTCCGGCGCAGCATCTCGACGTCGTTCGCGAGGAGCGAGCCATATGCCGCGGTCGCGACGAAGCACGCGTCGACCGAGCCCGACGTCCGCGTCGCGGTGACGACGTGCGTGATCGCGAGGTCGCCGGCGTTGTGGCAATCGTCGAACGCGCGCACGCCGATCCAGTAGTCGGTCTCCGGCAACAGGCCGTCGAGCTCGAACGTCTGGACCATACCCGCGGCGGCGGGATCGACGTGCGCGGTGACCGGCATCGAGTCGGCGAAGTTCGCGGCGGTCATCTCGTCGGACGCGCGGATCCGGATCTCGTAACCGCTGACCTGCGCGAGCTGCGGGCCGACGCCGGGGGCGACGAACGACAGCTCGACATCGCCCGCATGCACGGTGGTCGCGGCAAACGCGCTCGGGGCGAGCGGCGGCGTGCCGCCCTGGTTGGGATCGATCGTGACGCGGACCCGGTACATGTCCGTGCCGTCGCTGACCAGCTCGAGCCGCGCGGCGCCGGAGCCCGGCGTATCGGTCGTGATCGTGCCGTCCGCGGGCCGGATGTCACCGTCGGTGCCGTCGGGTGAGCCGTAGCCAAAGTACGTCGCGGTCGCGGCCTCGGTGCTGGTCGAGCCGACCGTGAACGGCACGCGATACACGATCGAGGGCTGGCCGCGATAGGGCAGGCCGAAATCGGCGAACACGATGTTGGACGGTGCGGGGTACGTCGTCGAGTCGTAGGCCGCGTTGGTGTCGAACTCCTTCGCGGTCTCGACGAACAGCACGTAGTCGCCGGCGGTCATCGCCGCGGCCCACGGTGCGTGCGTCGCGCTGCCGCCGATCGGCGTCGGGGCGGAGATCGCGTCGAACGGATCGAGCGCCTTGTACATGTCGACCGAGGGCGAGTCCTGGCCCTGGCGGATCACGTCGATGCGCGGCGGGTAGCCGGTCGTCGCGGTGGTGCTGAACTTGCCCTTGTCGGAGTACGCGGTGGTCGCGCACGTACCGGCGTCCCACATCGGGCGGTCGTTGGAGTCGTAGTAGTTGAGCGGGCGGCAGTAGTGGAGCTCGCGCGAGCTCTGGCTGAAGTCGTGGCTGAGGTCGTTCTCCGAGCACAGCGTGTACGCGGTGCCGGTCTGCGCGAAGCAGTAGTCCGGATCCGGATCGGTCGCGCTCTGGAACAGCACGGTGGGGAACTGGAGCCCGTGATGGTGCGACCACACCGGGAACGTCGTGATCCGGCGGCCGTACGGCCAGTTCGGGCCGCTGTTGAAGTCGAAGCGGCCGGGGCGGTTGCCCAGGCCGAAGCTGCCGGTCTGCTGCGTGATGTACAGCGTATCGACGTACTGGCCCGAGGCGGTCTCGACCCAGGCGACGATCTGGAGCTGGTCGGTCGGCGTGAACTGGACGTCGACGCAGCTCGTGGCGTCCGCGCGAGCGGTGGCGGAGCTGACCCACGGGACGAGCAACACGGCGAGAGCGGCGAACCCCGCTCCGGGAGCCCTCGCACATCGGGACCGACGCATCGGCGCAGTATGGCCGATCCGCGCCGGGGCAGTTACTGGGAAAGCTCGCGAACCAGCCGCTTGGCGACCTCGCGCACGGCGATCGGGTAAGCGGTCATCGCCGCGGCCAGCTTGAGCTCGTGTTTCGGTAACAGCCGGAGCACGCGCACGGCCTGATCCGCCGCCAGCCGCGGGTTGGACAGCAGCGCGCGCCGGATCTCGGGGATCTGCAGCCACGCGCCGTTCGTGCAGATCAGCTCGAGCATCGGTCGCGGCAGCGCGCCCATCCGCGCGATCCGCGCGACCTCGGGCGCCGTCACGCGCGGATTGCGCAGCAGCGGCTCCCACACCGTCTTGCCGTACATGCGTTCGAGCACGATCCGCTCGCTGATCTCGCCGTGCTGCGCCGCCTTGATCTGCTGCACGAGCGTGAGCCCGCGCAGGCGTTCGTGGACATTGCGCGCGACCCGCCGGCCGTCGGTGTCGGTGTCGGCGGCGTCGTCGGTGGGGGTGGCGCCGGGGGCGCCGGGGGCGCCGGTGGCGTCGGTGGCGTCGGTGGCGTCGGTGGCGTCGGTGGCGGTTGCGAGCGCCGCGAGCCGCGCCTTGACCTCGGGTGGGCACGCGACGAGCTCGCAGCCGGCGCCGCTCGGGTTGACGAACACGACGCGCGCGGCGACCGCGACCTCGCCGTCGCCCGTGCGGATCACGAGCTCGAGCTCCGCGAACAGTGGCTCGGTGCATCCCGGAACGAACACGCCACCGGCGGCGAGATCGCGCGCCAGCTGAGCGTCGTCGGCCAGGTCGAGCGCCACGCGCGCCATCGTCCGAGTGTACTACTGTGCGTTGGTGATCCGCACCGCGACATCGCTGGCCGGACCCGCCGGCACGGCGTGCTGGTAGCTGTAGGCGGCGCGCCGACAGGTCTCGTCGATCGCGTGCTCGCACGCGATCCGCACCCGCAACCACATCGCGGCGTGCATGTCCTTGCCGCCCGCGAACCGGCGGAAGTACCAGTCGAGCGTGTGCATCGCCTCGGCCTCCTGGCCGAGCGGCCGGTACAGCAGGACCGCGATCTGATAGAGCGCCTGCGAGGCCTCGGGGCCGACGGTGGTCGAGTACGCGCGCTTCTTGAGCCGGCCGATCTCGTTCGCCGCGTCGATGTGCCCGTCGATGTTCGGTGCGCGCTCGAGCGGCACGCTGCGGATCGCGGTGCGCAGCTCGACGTACCGATCGCTGGGAGCCGGTGGTGTGGCGATCGCCGGCTCGCGATGCGGCGCGGCGGCGGCGGTCGACTCGGCGTGGCGCGGCGCGGGCGGCAGCGTGACGAGGTGTGGTCGTGCGGGCGCGGGCACCGGCACGGCCATCGCCACGACGACCGGATCGAGCTCGGCGAGCGCGAGCAGGCCGCGGTCGGTGGTCCAGCCGTTACCCGCGGCGACGCGTACGACCTGGGCCGAGCTGCCGTGGCGCGTGATCTTGACCTCGCCCTCGGTGACGCGGACCTGCACGCCGTTCGCGCCGTCGAAGTCGACGCGGAACCTGGTGCCGACATCCTCGATCTCGGTGTCGGCCGCGCGGATCACGAGCGTGCGCTGCGGATCGTGGACGACCGCGAGCTCGAGCCGGCCGCGCTGCAGGTCGATCACGACGCGGTCGAGATCGTGGGTGACGGCGTAGCTCGCGGTGCCGGCGAGCGTCGCGCCGTCGACGGAGATCCGCGAGCCATCGGCGACCGTGAAGTGCTGCGCCGCGGGCGCGGGCGCGGGTGGCGGCTCGATCGCGGGCACCGCGTGGAGCTTCCAGCCGAGCACGGCGGCGGCCGCGATCGCGAGCACGCCGGCCCCGCGCAGCCAGCCCGGCGCGAGCCCGCGGCTCGCGGCTCGGGTCGACAGCTCCGAGACGCCGACCACCAGCCGGCGCTCGACGTTGGTCAAGCGCTCGTCGTCGAGCTGCTCGACGGGGATGCGATCGCGCAGCCTCACGCGCCACCGTCCGGACCGAGGAACTCGCGCAGCACCGGATCGGCGGCGGCGGCGGCCTCGACCTTGCCGCGCGCGCGCCACACCCGCAGCTTGGTCGCGGTCACCGTCGAGCCGACCAGGTCGGCGACCTCGGCGAGCGGGCGGCCATCGATCTCGTGCAGCGTGAAGGCGAGCCGCGCGGCGGCGCCGAGCTCGTCGAGCACCGCGTACAACCGCCGCACACCATCGCGCGCGAGCTGGCGGCGATCGCCGGTGGCTTCGCCGCCCGCCACGCTGTCCTCGTCGACCAACGGGTCGGTCTGGATCCGCCGCCCGCGCTGCGACAGGTAGCGGAACGCGACCCGCACCGACACCCGATCGATCCAGGTCGCGAGGCTCGCCTCGGCGCGCCAGCCGCGCAGCGACTGGAACACCTGGATGAAGGCGTCTTGCAGCAGGTCGTCCATGTCGCGGTTCGACCCGAGCACCCGAAACAAGCTCGCGTGGACGCGATTGCGGTGACGGCGGAACAGCTCGCGCGTGGCCGCGGGCTCGCCGGTCAGGCACCGGTCGACCAGCAGCACATCCTCGACGTAAGCCGTCGCCACGGTCACTGCTCGGATCGTGCACCAATTCGCACCGCCGGTTACAACGCTCGAACCCGGTCCGGTTAGTTACGGCGCCACGGCGTGGCTTTACGAGCCGTTACCGGGGCTTGGGGGATCGGTGTCGCGCAACCTACATCGGCGCGCCTCGGTCCGCGCCGCGCGACTTAGTCGTTGTTCGGGGTGCAGCTCCACTCGACGCTGCCGATCGACCACGCGTCGTCCCCGCAGATCGCGGCCGACGCGATCTTGACGTCCTCGCTGCCGGTCGGGAGCGAGACCTTCGCGGACTCGTCGTGGACCGCCCGCCGCTTCTTGGAGTCTGGCGCGCACACGATCCGCCACGAGATCGAGCAATCGACCGGGATCGTGCAGCTGTTCTTGAGCTTGAGCTCGACGGTGTCGTCGCCCTTGTCGTTCTGATCGAACGACGTGCAGTCGGCGAGCGACTTCTTCGAATGGCCCGCGAGCGCGGGTAGACAGATCGAGATCGCGAGGGCGCACGTCGCCCTGCGCGCCCAGGTGGTGGAACGCATCGAACAGACCTCCGGTAGTGGACCCACGCTCGCTGCCGCTTCGTCTCGTGCCGTGTCGTCGTCGGGGACGACGCTGGCGCGTGCGTTTCGGGTTCGCGAAGTCAGACACCACGGCACGCGCGGGGTTCCGCAATTCGTGCAAACTCGCGGGATGCCCAGTCCTCTCGACGCGTTTCGCGCGGATGTGCTCGCCGGTCACGTGGTGCTCGTCACCGGCGGTGGTACCGGCATCTGCCGCGGCATCGCACACGCGTTTGCGCGGTTCGGCGCGGATGTCGCGATCGTCAGCCGCAAGCAAGACGTGATCGCACAGACCGCCGGCGAGCTCGCGGCCGCGACGGGACGTCCGGTGCTCGGACTATCCGCCGACGTCCGCGATCCCGAGGCGATCGCACGCGCGATCCGCACGACCGCCGAGACGTTCGGCAAGCTCGACACGCTCGTCAACGGCGCGGCGGGAAACTTCCTCGTCCCCGCCGCGGGGCTGTCGCCCAACGGCTTCAAGACCGTGATCGATATCGATCTCGGCGGCACGTTCAACGCGTCGCGCGCCGCGTTCGAGTGGTTGCGCGCGAGCGGCGACGGGCTGGTGCTCAACATCAGCGCGACGCTGCACCATCACGGCACGCCGTTACAGATCCACGCCTCCGCGGCCAAGGCCGGCGTCGACGCGATCACGAAGAACCTCGCGGTCGAGTGGGGGCAGTTCGCGATCCGCGCGTGCGGCATCGCCCCGGGCCCGATCGGCGACACCGAGGGCATGCGGCGGCTCGCACCCGGCGATATCGCGAGCCGCGCGAAGGCGGGGATTCCCGCAGGGCGGTTCGGCACGATCGACGAGATCGCCGCGGCGGCGGTCTACCTGCGCTCGGCGGCCGCGGCCTACATCACCGGGCACACGCTGGTCGTCGACGGCGGCCACTCGGTCGCGATGCCGCTGCTGCCGATGTGAACCGAGGCGGAGCCCTGTGAGAACACGCCCGGTTAGCCCTGCGACGGGTCGTTAGATCCACGGGCATCATCGTGCGTTATCAAGCTTACAAAGCGAACGAAGCCTGGCCCGAGCGCGGCGCCATTCGCGTCGTCGCTCCATGCGTGCACCCGTAGTATAAGGACAGAAAGAACGTGTTGGAACGTCAGGACATCGATGCGTTGCTGGTGGGCGCGCTGTACGGCGAGCTCAGCTCGACCGAACAAGCGCAGCTCACCGCGCATCTCGAGTCGCATCCGGTGGACCGGACCGCGCTCGATGACCTGAAGGCGCTGCGCGAGCGGTTCACGACCAGCCGGATCTTCGAGGTCCAGCTCGAGCCACCGCAGGCGGTGTCGGCGTTGTTGCTGCAAGAGGCCGCGCGCCGCGCGCCGAAGCTGGTGATCACGGCCGACCAGCAAGACAGCTGGTTCGATCGGTTCGTCCGCGCGTTCATCGCACACCCGGCGATGGCGGCCGCCGCGACGCTCGTGCTCGTCGTCGGCGTCGCCGGCACGATCTACCTCGAAGGTGGCGGCGCTAGCCAGCCGCGCGTCGGCCAGCACGCCGACGCGACCGCGGTCGCTACCGCGCCTGCCGCGATCCCGCTGGAAGGCGCGTGGGGGTCTGCCGCGATGGGCAAGGCCGCCAACCTCGACCGCAACGCGGAACCTGCGGGGGCCGCTGGCTCGAGGCCGGCGACGAAGGAGGGCGTCGAGGTCGGGCTCGCCGAGGACAAGCTCGCGAAGACCGGCGCCGCGGTGGGGCCGACGCGCGAGCGCGCGCAAGGCGACGAGCTCGGCTTCGTCGATGGCGCAAAGCAGCAGGCGCCGGCCAAGGCGCCGACCAAGCCCGCGGCCAGTAAAGCCCGCTACATCGAGGTCCCCAAGGCGGAGCCGCAGCCCAAAGATCTCGAGGACCAGCAAGCGCCGTCCCGCAACGACGCGGTCGCGAAGGACGAGCGTCGGGCCACGGGCAAAGCGGACGACCGAGGTGAAATCGGTGGTGCCGCCAACACGGTGGTCACGACGGCCGGCGCCGCCCCGACGGCGCCACCTTCACCTCCACCTCCGTCCGCCGCCGACGCGAAGCCCGACGCCAACCTGGTCTGGGCGAAGGGCCAGCACGCGCGCATCCTCGCGCTCGTCAAGGACGGCAAGTGCTCCGCCGCGGTGCCGCTCGCCGCGACCCTCAAGACCCGCGCGCCCGACTACTACGCGACCAACGTCGCGACCGATCGCGCGCTGAAGTCGTGCATGCAATACGTCAACGACACCTCGAACGAGCGCGCCGCCGAGAAAAAGGCGACCAAATCGACCGATTCGCGCTGACCACGGGGCGCTCGCCGAGATCGAGACGCTCGACGCGCGGACTCCGCGTATGGTCGGGATGTGGACGGGATCGCGCTGTTTCGCTGGCTGCCGCAGCTCGCCCCGCGGGTGCCATGGGTGCGGCTCGGCGCCTGGCCGACCCCGCTGACCGCGATCGAGGTCGAGGGTCGACCACTGTGGATCAAGCACGAGGGCGACTCGAGCCCAGCGTACGGCGGCAACAAGATCCGCACGCTCGAGGCGTGGCTCGGCCACGCGCAGGCAGCAGGCTACCGGCGGATCTGGGCGATCGGCGCGTTTGGCTCGAACCACGCGATCGCGACCGTGATCCACGCGCGCGCGATCGGCCTCGACGCCGGCGCGATCTTGTTCCCGCAACCGCACAGCGCGTGGGCTCACGAGAACGCCAGCGCGCTGGTCGGCTCGGCGTGCGAGCTCGTGCCGCTGCACCACGTCGTCGAGGTCCCGTTCGCGGGCCTGCGGATGGCGCGCCGCGATCGCCGCGCCATCGTGATGCCGCCGGGCGGCGCGACGCCGATCGGCACGCTCGGCGCGATGTCGGCGGCGTTCGAGATCGGCGATCAAGTTGCGGCCGGCCTGGCGCCGCCTCCGGCGCGGATCGTGGTGCCGATCGGCAGCACGTGCACGAGCGCCGGGCTGGTCGCCGGGTTCTCGCTCGCGCGCGCGATCGGCGCGTGGCCGTGGCCGGTGCCGATCATCCACGCGGTGCGCGTGACGCCGTGGCCGGTCACGTCGCGGCTGCTCACCGCGCACCTCGCGCTGCGCTCGTTGCAGCGGATCGCGAAGCTCGGCGGGCCGCGGGTCGAGCTCGGGCTCGCGACGCTGCGCGACTTGCTCGGGAGCCTCGTCGTCGATGGTCGCGAGCTCGGGGCAGGCTACGGGCGGCCGACGCCGCGCAGCGAGGCTGCGATGCGGACGCTCGCGCGGGCGTCCGCGCCGCGACTCGATGGGGTGTACAGCGGCAAGGCGAGCGCCGCGCTGCTCCGGCTGCACCGGCGCGGCATCGGTCCGCTGCTGTTCTGGGCGACGAAGTCGACCGTCGTGCTGCCGCCGGCGGCGACGATCGGCCGTGCCCCGGCGGCGCTGCGCACGTGGCTCCAGGCGGCGGACTAGCGCGGGGCTATTCGGCGCCGATCCGCAAGGCAACCGGTTCGGGGGGCCGAGGGTCAGAAAGGTCTCAGCCTGCCGCCGCCGCGCCGTGCTAAGACCAGGAGAACCACAAGGTTAGATATGGATTTCTCAGTTTTCGATCTGTTCGGCCAAGGCGGCTACGTCATTTGGGTGGTCCTGGGGTTCTCGGTGATCGCGGTCGCGGTCGCGATCGAACGCGCGCTCGCGCAGTGGAACTTCATGACGCGCGCGCGCCAGCTCGGCGACGTGGTCACGCGCGGCCTGTCGCGCGGTGCGGTCGAAGAGAGCCGGTCGGCGTGCGAGCGCTCGCCGAGCCCGATGGCAGACGTGTTCCTGGTCGGCTACGAGCGGCTGCGCACGAGCAAGCCCGAGCACGTCGTGACCGCGGTCCATCGCGAGCGGCTGCGCGTGAACCAGCAGCTGCGGCGCTGGTTGTGGATCCTCGGTACGGTCGGTGCGACGGCGCCGTTCGTCGGCCTGGTCGGGACGGTCGTCGGCATCATCAGCGGCCTCGGTCGGTTTCACAAAGGCCAGCAGGTCGGGTTCTCCGATGTCGCGGGGCCGGTGTCGGAGGCACTCGTCGTCACCGCCGCGGGCATCGGCGTCGCCGTCGTCGCCGTGATCCTGTTCAACTACTTCAGCCAGCGCGCATCGCGGATCGCGACCGAGATGCGGCTGCTCACCGACGAGTTCCTCGAGCTCCTGCTCGAGGCACCACAGGACTCCGAGCCCAAGCGCAAGAAGCAGGAGACCGATGCCGAGGTCGAGGTGAAGGTGAAAGGAGACAAGAGTGGCGCTCGGGACGCTGCCTGACTCTCAGGACGAGATGGATGAAGGCGGCGAGGGCATCTTCGCCGACATCAACATCACGCCACTGACCGATGTCTTCCTCGTGATGGTCGTGATCTTCATGGTCACCGCGCTCGCCGAGGTCGATCAGACGCGCAAGCAGGTCCAGACCAAGCAGCAGGAGCAGCAGAGTGAAGAGGTCTCGAAGAAGTCGGGCCTGCGTGTCAACCTGCCGTCGGGCAAGGCGCAGGACATCGACTCGTCGAAGGCGTCGCTGATCTTGACGATCCCGGTGCAGGGCGACATCGACATCGGCGGCAAGACCATCCCCGACGTGCAGATCGATCAGGTGTTCGCCGCGGCCTATGCCCGCGACAAGACCACGCAGGTGATCCTCAAGGCCGACAAGGCGGTCGCCCACGGCAAGGTCGTCAACATCATGGAGCGGGCGAAGAACGCCGGCCTCACGCGCCTCGCGATCGGGACCAGCGGAGGCTGAGCCGGTAGCGTAGAGTGCGCCGATGCGAAGGTTCGTCGTCGCGCTGTTGATCATCGCCGGGTGCAGCAAGTCGGAGGACGCCAAGCCGGCGCCCGCGCCTGCGCGCACGACTGGCTCGGCGGCGGTGCTCGCCGATCCGTGGAACGCACCGGCGAAGCCCGATCCGAACGGGTTGCCCACGCTCGTCGAGCGCGTCAAGCTCGCGGACGCGGCCTGCCCGGCGGTGACCGCGCCGTTCTTCTTCGCGGTGACCAAGGACGGCAAGACCTCGCACATCCTCGGCACGCGCCACATCAGCGTCGGGATCGCGAAGTTTCCCTCGGTCGTCGGCGATACGCTCGATCACGCGTCGCGCGCGATCTTCGAGATCTCACCCGAGGACACGACCGGCGGCAAGCACGCGCCGGAGCCGCTCCAGCGCGAGCTCGGCCCCAAGGACTGGGCGCACTTCGAAGCGCTGGTCGGCGCCGAGCTGGCCAAGAACTTCGAGACCGGCGAGCCCGACGCCGCGGCGCTGACGATGCTCGTGATGTACGAGGACGTCTCGAATACGCTGGAGTCCCAGCTCCAGGACCGCGCGCGCGCACATTCGATCCCGATGGCCGGGCTCGAGACCAGCGCGTTTCAAGACGGCGTGCTCGCGAAGCTGCTCGACCTGCGCATGCTCAAGGCGACGATCGAGCAGACCCAGGATCGCGCGGAGATCGCGAAGGATAGCCACGACGATCTCGCGCAGTATTGCGCCGGCACCGACGACAGTCCCGGCATGGATGCCGAGACGCGGGGGAAAATGTTGAAAGCCGGCTACACCGTGGCCGAGCTCGACGCGATGGACGACGTGCTGGTGTACCAGCGCAACGCTGACTGGATCCCGAAGCTCGACAAGCTCTTCGCGCACGACAAGGTCTTCGTCGCGGTGGGCGCGGATCACTTGATCGGGCCACGCGGCGTGGTCGAGCTGTTGAAGCATCAGGGGTTCACGGTCGCGAGGATCACCCGATGAAGTGGTGGATCGTGGTCGCGGCGGTGGTGGCGGCGTGCCAGAGCAACGGCGACAGGCCCGGTTCGGCGGCCGGCTCGGCGGTCGGCTCGGCGGGCGGATCGGCGGCCGATCCGTGGGCCAAGCCCGCGGCCGGCAGCGCCGATGATCTTCCGACGCTCGGCGAGCGCGCCGCGGTCGCGAACCAGGCCTGCCCGAAGGTCGACCAGCCGTGGTTCTTCGAGGTCAAGAAGGGCGGCCGGACCTCGCACCTCCTGGGGACGCGCCACATCGGCGTCGGGCTCGACAAGTTCCCCGACCGCGTGCGCGAGACGTTCGACGGCTCGACGCTGGCGATCTTCGAGGTCTCGCCGGCGGACAACACCCGGCCGACCTTCAAGCCGGAGCCGCTGCGCGACGAGCTCGGTCCCGAGGACTGGGCGCACCTCGAAGCGCTGGTCGGCAAGACCGCGGCGAGGCGCTTCGTCCACGTGGCGCCGGTCGTCGCGACGATCAGCATCGGCGCGATGTACGAGGATCTCGGCGTCATGCTCGACAAGCAGCTCGAGCAGCGCGCCGTGGATCATCACATCGTGACCGGTGGCCTCGAGACCAGCGCGTTCCAGCTCGACCTGCTCGGCAAGTGGCTCGATCTGCGCCTGCTCAAGACGATCCTCGAGAGCACGCCGGACCGGGCGAAGATCAAACAGGAGAGCACCAAGGCGCTCGCCCGCTATTGCGAGGGCGCCGAGCACGATCCCGATCTCATGGAGGGCCTCGACACCGGCGCGCTCGAGCGCCATGGCTATACCAAGCGCGATCTCGATCAACTCGAGCGCTCGCTGATCGACGACCGCAACGCGGACTGGATCCCGAAGCTCGAGAAGTTGTTCGAACAGGACCGCGTGTTCGTCGCGGTCGGCGCCGCGCACCTGCAAGGGCCCCACGGGGTGGTCGCGCTGTTGAAGCGACGCGGCTACGCGATCGCGCGCATCCCCAACTAGCGGCACGGCCCTTGCTGCGAGTTCGCGGCATGCGGATTCAATTCGATCGTGGAACGCTGGTCGTCGACCAGATCGTGGAAGGCGCCGAACGCGCGGTTCTCGACGGTGCGGCCTGGGATCCCGAGCTCGCGGCGTGGCGGTTGCCGGCATCGCGATGGGCCGAGCTACGCGTCCGCCTGGCGGACGTTGGCGTCCGAAACCCGTCGGACAAGGTCGCGCCCGGACAGCTCGAGGCGGCGTGGAAGCTGCCGGAGCTGCGCTGGTATCAGCGCTCGGCGATCGGTGCGTGGCGTGCCGCCGGCGAGCGCGGCGTGATCGCGCTGCCGACGGGCACGGGCAAGACGTTGACGGCGATCGGCGCGATCGCCGCACTCGGCGTCGCGACGCTCGTCCTGGTGCCGACGCGCGTGTTGCTCGATCAGTGGGCACGCGCGCTCGGCGAGGCCTGGCCCTTCCCGATCGGCCGCCTCGGCGACGGCGATCACGTGGTCGCGCCGATCACCGTCGCGACCTACGCGAGCGCGATCGGCTGGGCGCCGCGGATCGGCGACGCCTTCGGGCTGGTCGTGGTCGACGAGGCGCACCACGTCGGCGCGTGGTGTCCGCGTGAGGTGTTCGACATGGTGGTCGCGCCGGCCCGGCTCGGGCTCACCGCGACGCCTCCCGAGCCGGGTGGCGCGCTCGACGCCGCGGTCGGCCCGGTCGTGTACGCGCTCGGCATCGCCGATCTGATTGGCGACGCGCTCGCCGCGTTCGATCTCGAGACCGTCCGGGCGCAGCTCGATGCCGGCGAGCGCGAGACCTACCGCACGCGGCGCGGCCAGTTCAACACGGCGTACGCGCGGTTCGCACGGGGCCGGCCGGGGGCGAGTTGGCGCGAGTTCGTGGCGCACGCCTCCACGTCGCGCGACGGGCGCGCGGCCCTCGCGGCGTGGCGGGCCTCGCGCGCGGTGCTCGCGTTTCCGCAGGCCAAGCGCGCGGCGGTCAAGGCGTTGCTCGCCCGCCATGCCGGCGAGCGCATGTTGATCTTCACGTCCGACAACGCGACCGCGTACGCGATCGCGCGCGAGCTGTTGGTCAACCCGGTGACCTGCGAGATCGGCCGGCGTGAGCGCGCCGAGATGCTCCGCAGGTTTCGCAGCGGTGAAGCACCGGTCCTGGTGTCGGCGCAAGTGCTCGATGAAGGGCTCGATGTTCCCGAAGCGGACGTCGCGATCGTCGTCGGCGGCACCGCGAGCGCGCGCCGTCACGTCCAGCGCATCGGTCGCGTGCTGAGGTCGCGTCTCGGCAAGCGGGCGCGGGTCTACGAGCTGGCGACCGACGCGGAGCTCGGCACCGTCGCGCAGCGTCGTCGCGGTCTCGGGCACCGCGAGACCGCGCGCAGGGAGGTGGTGTCGTGAAGCGCAGGGTCGAGCTCGCGGCACCGCCGCGCGACACGCACGCCTGGGGACGCCACGCCGATCCCGGCCCGGGGCCGAGGCTGCTCGCGGCGAGCCCCGCACCCGGGCGCGTTGCGGTGCTCGACGAGTCCGACCTCGACTGGATCGGCGAAGCGATCGAGCTCCTCGCGCAGCACCTCGGAAGGCCGTGGCGGGTCGTGCTCGAGGCCTTCGACGCACTGCCGAGCTCGCGGCGTCCGATCACCGCCGTGCGCCGTGCGCTCGCCCGGATCACCGCCGGTGGCGGCGCGCTGCCGGCGATGGCGCGGCGGGTTCGCGCCGCGGCGCTCGGAGCACCGGCGCTCTCCAACACGGAGCGGACCGCCCGGATCGCGGCGGCTTCGGCGGCGCTCGGCATTGGCGCACCCGACGTCGAGAGCCTGCTGTTCGGCGACCTGCGCGGCGAACGGCCGATCGCCTTTCCGCGCGGCCGTCCGAGCGAGCTCGAGGTCGCGGCGGCGGCGAACGTGCTGTTGATCCAGGGCGGATTGCGCAGGGCCGACCGCTTGCACCTGACACTGTACGACGACGATGGCACGGTGCTGCGCGCGGCCGTCGCACGTGGACTCCTGGTCACCGCATCGCGCGCGAGCGCCGATGCACCGATCGTGCTCGACCTCGTCGGTCCGCTGGCCCTGTTCCAGCGCACCGCGGTCTACGGCCGCGCGCTGGGCCAGCTCGTTCCGCTGCTGTCGTCGGCCGCCCACTGGGAGCTGGTCCTCGAGGGCCCGGCGGGGCGCCGGGGCCTGGCCTCTCCCGTGCTGTTGCCGTGTGCGCCGATCGATCGCGCGGGCACGGCTCGCTCGCGCAAGCTGGCGCGTGACCTCGAGCGGCTCGATGCCGACCTCGGTGTCGTCGTCGGACCGGCGCCGATCACGGTGGGGGCGGCGCTGCTCTGCCCCGACCTCGCGATCGATCGGCGCGGCGTGCGCCGCTTCATCGAGCTCGTCGGCTTCTGGACCACCGAGTCACTACGGACCAAGCTCGCGCGCTACGCGGACGCGGGCGTGGACGTGCTGCTGTGGATCGACGGGGCCCGCTGCTGCGGCAAGGATGACGCGATCTGCGATCCGCGGATCGTGCTGTACGATCGCAGCCCGGATCCGGCGGAGCTCCTCGTGCGCTATGGAGGCTGACGCCGCGACCCGCGACGGGCGCTGACCAGGATGCACCGGGACGTGGTCACCGATCGGCGGATC